>CALVXZ010000018.1 GCA_944371785.1 uncultured Clostridia bacterium
ATATGCTCCTCCTGAAAAAATATTGTTTATTGTTTGTTTCGTGGCGTATGCCCGAAAAAGGTTATTGAATAATTCCGCGGTCAGAATTTTTTCAGCACGCCCTTCAGCGCGGCGGCTATGTCGCGCAGGTTGCGGTTTGACAGACCTTCCGCGGAAGCTACCGCGATCTGCAGGTCGTTTACCGCGTCCAGCACAGCCTGATATGCCGCAGAAACGTTCTTCGGACGAGGCTTGTTCTGCTTTTTCGGCGAAGTGTTGCCTTTATCCAGGCACTCGTCCGTGATAAGATCGTATACTCCTCCGGGATAGGGCGCCAGCGCGCGCAGACCGGCTTCGCGGTACAACAGATCGGCGAATCCGCAGGCTACGCGGTCTTCGCCGTGGGTGACGAAAACTCTTGTCGGCGGGGGCGTGAAGTTTTCCGCCCATTGCAACAGAGCTTCGCGGTCGGCGTGGGAGCTGGTTCCCTGTAATTCGACGATCTTGGCGCGCACCTGCACCGTTTCGCCGAAAAGTTTGACGGCTTTTGCCCCGTCCAACAGCGACCTTCCCAACGTGCCCGCCACCTGGTAGCCCACGAAAACCACCGTCGATTCCCTCCGCCACAAATTATGCTTTAAGTGGTGGCGGATCCTGCCGGCTTCGCACATTCCGGACGCGCTGAGAATGACCTTCGGACCGGGATCGGCGTTAATCTTTTTGGAATCGTCCGCCGTCACCGAAAGCATTAATCCCCGGAAACCTATCGGGTTTAGCCCTTTTTCTATCAGCGCCGCCGTTTCGTCGTCGCACAGATCGGCTACGTTTTTGGAATATATCCCCGTCGCCTCTATTGCGAGAGGGGAATCGACGTAGACTTGGAAATCGGGAAATTGCGGCACCAGATTCTTGTTTTTGATCTCGCGCATGAAATACAGCATTTCCTGCATCCTGCCCACCGCGAAAGTCGGGATAACGACGTTGCCGCCGCGGTTGAAGGTGTCCGTGATTATTTTCGACAGGCTTGCGGCGTAATCGGGGTCGTCGCCGTGCGATCTGTCGCCGTAGGTGGATTCCATAATGACGTAATCGGCTTTCGTGACGACGGAAGGATTGCGGATTATGGGCTTGTTTACGTTTCCGATATCGCCGGAGAACAAGACCGTGCGCTCCGTGCCGTTTTCCGTCAGCGTCAGCTCTATATAAGCCGAACCCAGCAGATGCCCGGCGTCTATGAATCGCGCTTTGACTCCGTCCGTGACCTCGAATACGTCGCCGTAATCCAACGCGCGTATCAGTTTCAGCGTGTTTTCGGCGTCGGAAGAATCGTATAACGGAGTATACGGCGGATTGCCGGAGGAGCGTTTGGCTTTTTTGTTGCGCCATTCGGCTTCCTGTTCCTGGATATGCGCCGAATCCATCAGCATTATTTTGCAAAGATCTCTGGAAGCGCGCGTCATATAAATTTTGTTGCGGTAACCGTTTTTATACAGCAACGGCAGTTTTCCCGAATGGTCGATATGCGCGTGCGTCAGCAAAACCGCGTCGATCGAAGAAGGGGATATGTTCAAGGTTTGGTTTTCGTAAAGATCGGGGCCTTGCTCCATACCGCAGTCCACCATAACGTGTCTGTTTCCCGTTTCTATCAGGTAGCACGAACCGGTGACTTCTCTGGCGGCTCCTAAAAAAGTTATCTTCATACAGCCTCCTTATAATTAATTGTAACACATATATATGAGTTTTCAAATATAAAATATTTTTTGGTTTTTTTATCGCGTGAAAACGGGATTTATCGCAAAAACTTTGCCGAAACCGATGAAAGTCCGAATTTTTTTGTAATATTTTTCCTGTTTTGCACAAACTGCGGTTAAGGAGAGAGAGTATGGTTACGGGAATTGTCAGAAGAATTGACGAATTGGGCAGAGTCGTCATACCGAAAGAACTCAGAAGAACGCTGGGTATCCGCGAAGGCGAGGAAATAGAGGTCACTCCGACCGAAGAAAACGCACTGATATTGAAAAAGTTTTCCGCCATAGACGAAATGAGCGGCATAAAACAGGAGCTGTTGGAAGCCGTATACAGCGCGACGGGAATGTCCGCCGCTCTGACTGATTCGGATAAGGTGGTGGCTTCTTACGGAAAATATGCTCCCCCGATAGGGATAAAGCTGACAAAAAACGGCAGAAAGCTGTTGGAAGGAAGAAGGATCTGCGAAATTTCCGAAGGCTGTTTCGAAAACTTCGCCTACGCGACGGGAGTCGTGCAGCCGATATTCGACGGCGCGGTTTCGGGCGGAGTATTCGTGTTCGGCGAAGGCGGCGCCAATTTCGCCGCGAAAATCGTAGCCGCATTCATTAAAAACCGTATTTGATGGCAAAGACCGTCAGAAAATCGACGCTTCTGGGAGGTGCCGGAGCCATAATGATAGCCACTTTGCTGGCAAAATTCCTCGGCGCGATGTACCGTATTCCGTTGACGAATATGCTGGGAGCCGAAGGGATGGGCGTATACCAATCGGTTTATCCGGTGTATTCGCTGATACTTTCGGCTTCGGGCGGAGCCGTTCCGATGGCGATATCGGTATTGGTGGCTTCGTATACCGCCGGAGGAATGCGCCAAAAGGCTTTGGATATCAGCGCGGGAGCGTTGTATATGCTGTTGCTGTCGGGCGGATTGATGACCGGCGGATTAATGCTGGCGGCGCCCGTTATCGCGCGGTTTCAGGGCGCGCCCGACGCCGAGATCGGTTATTTCGCCATAGCCCCGGCGATACTTTTCGTTTCCGGGATATCGGTGCTGAAAGGATGGTTCCAGGGGCAGTCCGATATGCGTCCGACGGCTTTGTCGCACATTACCGAAGCCGCAGGTAAATTGGTTTTGGGGTTACTGTCAGCCTATTTATTGTTACCCAAAGGCATAAATTATGCGGTAGGCGGCGCGTTGATAGGCGTGACTGCCGGCGAGGCGCTGACCTTCTTTGCGGAGATAGGGATCTTTTTGAAGCGCGAAAAGAAACTGCCCCGTCTGCCGCCTTTGAAAGAAGCCAAACAAAACTATAAGGAGATACTGAGGATCTCCGTTCCGATAGGCATCGGCGGACTGATATTCCCGTTCACTCAGTTTCTGGATTCGTTCACGGTGGTGAATATTCTGTCCGCTTCCGGCGGCAGGGCGTTGGCGACTGCCGAATACGGGTTGTTGTCCGCTCCCGTGAACACGCTGATAAATCTGCCGGTGTCGCTGGCTTTGGGGATAGGCGTGGCGGTGGCTCCTCACCTTGCCGGGAGTATGGTGGAACGCGACATAGACAGGATCAGGCTGAAACTTGCCACTTCGCTGAAAGCCGCAGTGGCGGTATGCGTCCCGTTTACCGCGCTGTTTCTGGCAGGCGCGGGATCGGTACTGCACGCGATCTATCCCGCGCTGTCCGAAGCGGAATTGGCTACCGCCGAGGAGCTGTTGGAAATAGGCGCGTTTTCGGTGCTTTTCCTTGCGTTGATGCAGATTTCGGTTTCGGTCCTGCAAGGGCTTGGCAATACTTCGATGCCCATCAGAAACCTTGCCGTGGCGGGGGCGGTAAAGGTGGTTTTCGGAATAATCCTGCTGTTCGCGTGGGGCATTCGCGGCGCGCAGGCGGCGAATCTGCTGTCGTATGCGGTGGGCGCGGTGCTTAACCTGATTTCGGTGTTTAAACTTACGGGGAAAAATATCCGATTGCTGAAAAAAAGTGGCGTTATGTTGGCGCTGGGTGTTATAATAATTGCGCCGACGGCTTTTGCGGGCGGATTGGACGATTGGGCGGTTCTGGCGATAGCTTTCGCCGCAGGAATGGTTTATATCCTGTTGCTGACGGTATTGCCGCTGTTTTCGAAAAGCGAACTGCTCAGCGTGCCTTTCGGTAAAAACATTGCCGCGTTCGGCGATAAAATCGGGATCAAAAGGGACGATTAGTCCAAAGGAGTTGCGATGAGATCGTATACATATTTCGACGCCGGGGAGTTCCTGGAAAGAAAAACCAATCTGTTCGATCTGAATATAGACAATAAGATCGCGGGAATTTCCGCCGACGCTTTCGGCAGTGTCAAAGCCAAAGCCTTAAAAGTTTTCGGAGCCGGCGCGTCTGTCGTCGCGGACGGAGCCAGAACGCCGTTGAAGGAGCTTTCTCCCGTAACGGAATTTACCGTGGAAGGTTCCTCGTTTACCGAACGCCGGAAATGGTCTTACGGCGATCTGATAGAGATAATCAGAAGGCTGCGCGATCCCGACGGCTGTCCCTGGGACAGGGCACAGACCCACGAAAGCATCCGCTCCAACGCGATAGAGGAAGCCTACGAACTTGCGGAAGCCGTCGATTTCAAAGACGCCGCAAAGATGCGCGAGGAGGCCGGCGACGTTATGTTGCAGGGTTTGTTCCACGCGGTCATCGCCGAGGACGAAGGCGCTTTCGACGACGGTGATCTGATAGACGCGTTGTGCGAAAAGCTGATCACCAGGCACACTCACATTTTCGGGGCGGAGAAAGCCGCGGACCCCGACGAGGCTTTGAAAAATTGGGAAGCCGCCAAAGCCGTCGAAAAAGGATACCGCTCCACGGAAGACAAGATCAGGTCCGTACCCGTCACTTACGGCGCGCTGATGCGCGCTTACAAGATACAGAAGATCGTCAAAAAGACGGGCTTCGATTTCAGCGACGAAAGCGGCGCTTACGACAAGATCGCCGAAGAACTTTCCGAATACGCCTCCGCCGCTCCCGAAGAACGCGAAAAGGAGGGCGGCGACATACTCTTTGCCGTGGTCAATTACCTCAGAATGGGCGGTATCGATCCCGAAACGGCGTTGAACGGCACCACCGCCAGATTTATAAAACGCTTTTTGTATATGGAAAAGCGGTGCAGGGAAGAAAACGTCGAACTTAAAGCCGAAAACATCGGAAAGATGGAAGAATTCTATCAGGAATCGAAAAAGGTAGTCGGATGAAGATAGGCGGTCTGGAGATCGAAGGAAAATACATAATGCCCGCGATCGCCGGGTATTCCGACGTGGGACAGCGCGCTTTGGCTTACAGGTACGGCGCGGCGCTGACTTTTACCGAAATGATCTCCGCAAAAGGTTTGGTTTACGGATCGAACCATACCGCCGATCTGTTGGCTACCACCGAAGCCGAGCCTTTTAAATGCGTGCAGCTGTTCGGATCCGAACCCGAATTCATAAGGCGCGCGGTATTGCATCCCGCGATAAAAAAATTCGATCTGATAGACATAAACTGCGGCTGCCCGGTGCACAAGATAGTCGGCAACGGCGAAGGTAGCGCGCTTTTGAAGGACATCCCTTTGTTGAAGGAAATAGTCGCCGCGGCGGCGGAAGCCGCCGCTCCGCGCCCCGTCACGGTAAAGATGAGATTGGGGTTTTCGAAGGGGGAACTGCTGTCGCCGGCCGCGGCGGCGGCCGCCGAAGAAGCAGGCGCCGCGGCAATAACCGTGCACGGCAGACGCAGGGAGGATTTCTATTCCGGCGCAGTCGATTTGGACGGTATACGGGAAACCAAAAACGCTGTTTCGGTACCCGTATTCGCCAACGGAGATATTGTTGACATAGCGTCCGCCGAAAGGGCTCTGGAGGTTACGGGCTGCGACGGAGCCGCAATCGCGAGGGGGGCTTTGGGCAGACCTTACGTATTTTCCGAACTCAACGGGATCCCCGTGAGGGTAAACCCCGGCGAATTGGTAAAGGAGCACTTTTCCATGATCCTGAAAGTCTATCCGGAGCGCGTTGCGACCGATATGATGAAAAAACATTTCGTGTATTATTCGAAAGGCGTACGCGGCGGAAAAGCCGTGAAAGCGGCGGCATTCGCCGCAAAAAACGCTTCCGACTTGAACGAGGCGGCGGAGATGCTTTCCCGTCAGTTTCTTTGCGAAAACGAGGCCGCGGATTGCAGGTGACCGCCCTATGCGCGGCGGAGAGGGAATTTCGGCTGCGGATTTGTAATGATTTATTATTTTTCAGAAAAAAGATAAAATAATATTGCACTTTTGAAAAACATTGTGTTATAATTACCGATGAAAAAAACAATCTCTTTAAGGAGCGGTTTATGAATAAGAAAACCATAAAAGACGTAGACGTAAAAGGCAAAAAATGTCTGGTGCGCGTCGATTTGAACGTACCGATGAAAAACGGCGTTATAACCGACGAAAACCGTATCAACGGAGCGCTCCCGACCATCAAATACCTGATGGACCATGGCGCCAAAGTCATTCTTTGTTCGCACCTCGGCAGACCCTACAACATTTTTAACGAAAAGATCAAAAAGATCAAACCCGAAGACGAAGGTCTCAGCCGCGAAGAATTGGTCGCAAAGACTATGAAAAAATGCTCGCTTCGTCCGGTAGCGGCGCGTTTGAACGAACTGCTGGACGGCAAAGTCACCTTTGCCGAGGACGTAGTCGGACCCGACGCGAAAGCCAAAGTCGCGGCAATGAAAGACGGCGAAGTCGTTTTGTTGGAAAACCTCAGGTTCCATGAGGAAGAAACAAAGAACGACGAAAACTTCTGCCGTGCGCTTGCGGAATTCTGCGATATTTACGTAAACGACGCTTTCGGAACGGCGCACCGCGCGCACGCTTCGACGGCGGGAATAGCTCAATACGGGCTTTGCCGGGCGGCGGTAGCCGGATTCCTTATCGAAAAGGAATTGGAGATAATGGGCGGCGCGTTGGAAAATCCGGTACGTCCGTTCGTCGCAATTCTGGGCGGAGCGAAAGTTTCCGACAAGATCGGCGTCATCAAAAACCTTTTGGAAAAGGTGGATACCCTGATTGTCGGCGGAGCCATGGCGTATACTTTCTTTAAAGCCAAAGGCTACGAAGTGGGCACCAGCCTCTGCGAAACCGACAAGGTTGACCTTGCCTCCGAACTGATGGCGAAAGCCGTAGAAAAGGGCGTCAAATTCCTGTTGCCGATCGACACCGTCGTCGCTTCCGCTTTCCCCGATCCGATAGACGGAGAGATCGCAGTCGAAACGGTGCCTTCCAACGCCATTCCCGCAGACAAAATGGGATTGGATATCGGTGAAAAGACCCAGGCTCTGTACGCCGACGCGGTAAAGAACGCAAAGACGGTGATTTGGAACGGACCCATGGGCGTGTTCGAAAACCCGACTCTGGCGAAAGGCACGATAGCCGTCGCAAAGGCTTTGGCGGACACTTCCGCCACCACGATAATCGGCGGCGGAGATTCCGCGGCGGCTGTAAAACAGCTTGGATTCGCCGATAAGATGACACATATTTCGACGGGCGGCGGAGCTTCTTTGGAATTCCTCGAAGGATTGGAACTCCCCGGCGTAGCCTGCCTCGACAACAAATAAACAGCGCATCCGATTCAAATAAAGAAGGAGAAAAGAAATGAAAAGAGAAATTATCGCGGGTAACTGGAAAATGAACTGCACTAAGGCCGAAACGGTGGAACTTATCGAAAAGTTGCTGCCCTTGGTCGGCGATCCCGGCAAAATGGAAGTGGTGATCTGCGTACCGTTCACCAATATCGACGCCGCCAGAAAGGCGCTTAGGGGTCATAAAGGCATAAAGCTTGGCGCGCAGAACGTGCATTGGGCGCCGAAGGGAGCTTTCACCGGTGAAATTTCCGCCGATATGTTGAAATCCTTGAAAGTCAAATACGTCATTATCGGACACTCCGAACGCCGTCAATACTTCGGCGAAACCGACGAATCCGTCAACGCCAGGCTGAAAGCCGCCGTCGCGGCAGGGCTGAAAGCCATCGTCTGCGTCGGCGAAACCCTGGAAGAAAGGGAAGCCGGCAGGACCAGAGAGGTGCTGTTAAGACAGACCTCCGCCGCATTCGAAGGCATCGACAAATCGGCTTTGAAACAGATTGTCGTCGCATACGAACCCGTATGGGCTATCGGCACCGGCAAGACCGCCACTCCGAAAGAAGCCAACACCGCGGCTTTCGTCATCAGAAAGGCGCTCAGGAAACAATACGGCAGGACTCCCGCTCACGCAATGCGCGTGCAATACGGCGGTTCGATGAACGCATCCAACGTCAAAGAGCTGATGGCTATGCCGCAAATCGACGGCGGACTGATCGGCGGAGCTTCGTTGAAACCCGAAGAGTTCGCAAAGATCGTGCATTACGACGAATTATAAGTCGATAAATTTCCGTTGTTCCTTTAATTGAAATACTATGAGCGATAAACAAGTCGTTTTGGTAGTAATGGACGGCGTCGGCAGATCCTCTGACGGGATCGGCGACGCCGTCGGCGAAGCGCGCACTCCGACGCTGGATAAACTGCTGAAGGAATGCCCCCACACTTATCTGAGGGCGCACGGCGTCGCGGTGGGATTGCCTTCCGACGACGATATGGGCAATTCCGAAGTCGGACACAACGCTTTGGGTTGCGGACAGATCTATTCCCAGGGCGCGAAATTGGTAAACGAATCCATCGAATCGGGAGAAATTTTCCGTTCCAAGGCCTGGGATGAACTAAAAGAATATTGCCTGAAAGGCGGCACCATGCATTTTATAGGGCTGCTGTCCGACGGCAACGTTCATTCCAACATATCGCATCTGCTGGCGATGCTGACGGAGGCAAAAAAAGAGGGCGTTCGCCGCGCGCGCATTCATATTCTTTTGGACGGCAGGGACGTTCCCGCGACGTCGGCTTTGACGTACGTCGACATGTTGGAAGCCAAACTCGCCGAACTCAACGACGCCGGCTTTGACGGAGCGATAGCTTCCGGCGGCGGCAGAATGAAGATCACGATGGACCGCTACCGCGCCAATTGGGATATGGTAAAACGCGGCTGGGACACTCACGTTCACGGCATCGGCAGGCAGTTCCCGTCGGCAAAGGAAGCCATCGAAACTTACCGTAAGGAAAACGAAGGCATCATCGATCAGGATCTTCCCGCGTTCGTCATCGCAAAAGATTCCGAACCCGTAGGCAAGATAAAAGACGGCGACGCCGTCATCCTGTTCAATTTCCGCGGCGACCGCGCGATAGAAATTTCCGAAGCTTTCGATTCCGAAAACTTCGACGCTTTCGACAGGGGCGTAATGCCCGACGTCCGTTTTGCGGGAATGCTGCAATACGACGGAGACCTTAAACTGCCCAAGAGATTCCTCGTCGAACCTCCCTGCATAAAGAATACCCTGGGAGAGTTTTTGGTAAAACACGGGGTTAAACAGTTTGCAATCAGCGAAACGCAGAAATACGGTCACGTCACATACTTCTGGAACGGAAACCGCAGCGAAAAATTCAGCGAAACCTTGGAAACTTACGAAGAGATCCCCTCCGACCGCGTGTCGTTCGACGAACGTCCGTGGATGAAATCGGCGGAGATCACCGACAGAGTTCTGGAAGTAATTCGTTCGAAAGAATACGGTTTCGTCAGATTGAATTATCCCAACGGAGATATGGTGGGACACACCGGGAATATGGACGCAACGGTGATCGGAGTCGAAGCGGTAGACCTGGCATTGGCAAGGATACTGCCCGCGATAGACGAAGCCGGCGCTATATTGGTGATAACCGCCGATCACGGCAACGCCGATCAGATGTTGGAAAAGAACAAAAAAGGCGCTTTGGTCCCGCGCACCGCGCACAGCCTGAATCCCGTGCCTTTCATAATCTACAATTCCGACGTAAAGGCGCTTGCTCCGGAAGGGGAGATAGGGCTTGCCAACGTCGCCGCCACCGTCGCGGAGCTGTTGGGGCTGCAGCCCGAAAGTTGCTGGAAGCCTTCCCTGATAGCCGAATAAGCCATTAAAAACGCCGATAAAAAGGCAGAGTCCGCATTTATATGCGGACTTTTTCTCGCGCGCGGATAAAGAATACTTCTTTTCGGTTGCGGAAAGCAGGATAATTGTGGTAATATTTATAGGAAATATCTTGAAGAGGTTTTAAAATGTCTGAAAAATACGATTTTAAAGCGGTAGAAAAGAAATGGCAGGATTATTGGTACAATAATCACGTTTTCGAGGTAAAAGAAGATAGCTCCAAACCGAAATTTTACGGTCTGATAGAATTCCCTTACCCCAGCGGCGCAGGTCTGCACGTCGGGCACATCCGCGCGTTTTCCTCTATGGAGGTCATCGCCAGGAAAAAGAGGTTGGAAGGTTACAACGTGTTGTTCCCGATCGGGTACGACGCTTTCGGATTGCCGACCGAAAACTACGCCATGCAGACAAAACAGCATCCGCGCGTCGTGACGGACAGGAACATAGCCAAATTCACCGAACAGTTAAAGGAAGTGGGATATTCCTTCGATTGGTCCAGGGTGGTGGATACCACCGATCCCGATTATTACAAGTGGACGCAATGGATCTTCCTGCAGATGTTCAAACACGGCTTGGCTTACAAGGCGAAGACGACCGTAAACTTCTGCCCAAAATGCAAGGTGGTTTTGGCTAACGAAGAATCGCAGGGCGGAGTCTGCGACCGTTGCGGCACCGAAGTCGTTCAAAAGGAAAAGGACGTTTGGTTCCTCAGGATCCGCAATTACGCCGAAAGGCTTCTGAACGGATTGGAAAAGGTAAATTTCCCCGAAAGGATAAAGACCGAACAGCAGAATTGGATAGGGCGTTCCGAAGGCGCGGACGTCAATTTCACCGTAAAATTTGCGGGCGGCGAATATCCGCTGACGGTCTACACCACCCGTCCCGACACGATTTTCGGAGCGACTTTCCTGGTGGTGTCCCCCGAACATCCGTTATTGAAAGATCATTTTGACGCAGTCGTCAACAAGGATGAAATTTCCGAATATCAACGCCAGGCAAAGTCGAAAAAGGAATTCGACAGAGTACAGGTGAATAAAGACAAGACGGGCATAAAAGTCGAAGGAATGGTTGCCGTAAACCCGATTACGGGAACCGAAATACCGGTTTTCACGGCGGATTACGTTATGATGGATTACGGCACCGGGGCGATAATGGCGGTTCCCGCGCACGACAAACGCGACTGGGACTTCGCAAAGAAATTCGGTCTGCCGATCATAGAAGTCATCAAATCCGACGTCGACGTAAACGCAGAACCTTACTGCGCGAAGGAAGGTTCCGGGATAATGGTGAATTCCGGGTTCCTGAACGGGCTGAAGGTAAAGCCGGCGATCAAAAAGATGATCGAATATATGGAAAGTATCGGGGTAGGCAAAGCCAAAGTCGATTACAAGATGAAGGATTGGGCGTTCAACCGTCAGCGTTATTGGGGAGAGCCCATTCCGATCGTCAACTGTCCGCATTGCGGTCAGGTGCCCGTGCCCGAAAGCGAGCTGCCGCTGAAACTGCCCGATCTGGAAGATTTCACTCCTACCGACGACGGTACCAGCCCGTTATCCAAATGCACCGATTGGGTGAACACGGTCTGTCCCGTTTGCGGAGCTCCGGCAAAGCGCGAAACCGACACGATGCCGCAGTGGGCAGGCTCCAGCTGGTATTTCCTGCGTTACGAATCCCCGAACGACGACGCTCACGTCGTCGATCCCGAAGCCAACAAATATTGGGGACAGGTGGATTGGTACAACGGCGGAATGGAACACGTTACGCGCCACCTGATATATTCCAGGTTCTGGAACCAATTTTTATACGATATAGGCGTGGTAAAGGACGAAGAACCTTATATCCGCCGTTCCGCGCAGGGTCTGATCCTGGGCGCAGACGGCGAAAAGATGTCCAAATCCCGCGGCAACGTAGTAAATCCCGACGACGTGGTAAAACAATACGGCGCCGACGTGCTGAGGCTGTTCATAATGTTTATCGGCGATTACGAAAAGCCGGCTCCGTGGTCGCAGGAAGGGATAAAGGGCTGCAACCGCTTCCGTCAAAGGTTTTGGGGGCTGATGGATCTGGTGAACGACAAAGCCGACGTTTCCGATCTGAATCTGGACGCGCTGATAAAGGCGGTGGGCGAAGATTACGAATCCTGCAAATTCAACACGGCAATCGCAAAGATAATGACGGCGCTGAACACGTTGTATGCGCGCGGCGGAGTCACGAAAAAGGAATTGAACACGCTGTGTCTGTTGCTGTATCCCGTCGCTCCGCACGTTACTTCCGAAATGTACGAAAAACTGAACGGCGGCGCGAAGATCGATCAGGCATCCTTCCCGGTATACGATCCCGCTAACCTCGTCGAGGACGAAATAGAGATTCCCGTACAGGTAATGGGCAAATTGCGCGGCAGGATCGTCATTGCGAAAGGCGCCGATCAATCCGAGGTAATGGCGGCGGTGGAAAAAGCCGGTATCCTGGGCGGCGACGAAATAATAAAAGTAGTCTATGTGCCCGACAAGATCGTCAACATAGTTGTGCGTAAGTAACGGAAACTGATTCAAAACAGTTGCAAAAATGCACGAAAAGCATTAAAATAAAATTCGAAAACAAAATATAAACTCTATGGAGGTTTAATTATATGGCAAAAAACGTTAGAGTTGCTATCAACGGATTCGGCAGAATCGGACGTTTGGCTTTCAGACAAATGTTCGGTGCGGAAGGATACGAGATCGTCGCTATCAACGACCTTACCAGCCCGAAGATGCTGGCTCATCTTCTGAAGTACGACAGCACGCAAGGCAACTATGCAAATTCTCATTCCGTCAGCTACAAAGAGGCCGAACTTAACGAGGACGGCTCCGTCAAAAAGGACGGCGCTATCGTCGTGGACGGCAAAGAAATCACCATCTATGCCAAACCCAAGGCCGCGGAACTTCCCTGGGCGGAGCTGAAAGTCGACGTTGTTTTGGAATGCACCGGCTTCTATACCTCTAAAGCAAAGGCTCAGGCGCACATCGACGCCGGCGCCAGGAAAGTCGTTATCTCGGCTCCTGCCGGCAACGACCTGCCCACCATCGTTTACAACGTAAACCACACCACGCTGAAGGCTACGGACACCATCATTTCCGCCGCTTCCTGCACCACCAACTGCCTGGCTCCCATGGCGAAGGCTCTGAACGACTATGCTCCCGTCAAATCGGGCATCATGACCACCGTTCACGCTTACACCGGCGACCAAATGCCTCTGGACGGACCGCAAAGAAAGGGCGACCTGCGCCGCAGCAGAGCCTGCGCTTTGAACATCGTTCCTAACTCCACCGGCGCGGCGAAAGCCATCGGTTTGGTTATCCCCGAACTCAGCGGCAAGCTGATCGGCGGAGCGCAGAGAGTTCCCACTCCCACAGGCTCCACCACCATCCTGGACGCGGTAGTAGAAGGCTCCGTTACCAAGGAAGGCATCAACGCCGCCATGAAGGCAGCCGCCACCGAATCTTACGCTTACAACGAGGACGAGATCGTTTCTTCCGATATCATCGGCAGCACCTACGGTTCCATCTTCGACGCTACCCAGACCAAGGTCATCGATATGGGCGACACCTCTTTGGTTCAGGTCGTCAGCTGGTACGATAACGAAAACTCCTACACCAGCCAAATGGTCAGGACGATCAAATATTTCTCCGAACTGAAATAATAAAGGGAAACAGATCCATCGAAAGCGCATGCCCGACGGTATGCGCTTTTTTATATTCCGTACGTTCCTGCGCACCTTTTTCCGGCACGGGACGCGGTGGCATAATTTTCCTGACGGTGTATCTTGATATTATAACGCGCGTTATGGTATAATATGCGCGTATGAAAAGAAAGGAGCTCGGGCGCATCATATATATTGCCGTAGCGGCGCTGTTGGCGGCGGCGTTGCTTGCCGCGACGATAGCGGTGGCGGTGCCCCGTAAAGAAGCTCCTGCCGGTACGGTGGACAGCGAAGCGTTTAAAGAACGCGACAACGTCAGATATCCGATCGAAGTCAGCAGAAAATTGTCCGAATACATATCTGTTTTCCAATCGAATCTGGTGGACGGGATACTGTTGTTTTTCGGGTTTGAACCTTCCGGCATAACGCTGTCGGGAGATCTTTTGGCGGGTCTTATCGAAGATTTTTATTCCGCCGCCGGGATACCTGCCGAAAAATTGTTGAATTTCGGGGAATTGCTGGCTTCGTTTTCGCCTTACGAAATTTATACGGCAGGGTTCGACGCCGTTAAATTTTTCGTGGAAATCACTCCGATCACCGAAGAACAGGCAGAGGAAACCTTCGTCGAATGCAGTAACTGCGGAGAATTGGCGGAGGGCGAATATGAAGCGACTGAAACGGACGCGGAGGACGGATACGTCTATTCCTGCAATGCCTGCGCGGAGGCAAGCAGAGAAGCTTCCGTCGTATTGAAATACCGCTATACTTCTTCGCCCGGATGGTACTGCCCCGTATGCGGCGACTATCTTGGCTTGCCGGATATGGAAGAGGCGGAATCTTCCGGTTCCGAAGACGAAACCAAAAAATATACCTGTAAAGCTTGCGGAACGCTTGCCGAAAGCAGGCTGGTTTCGGTGGCTTATGCTTCGATAGATACCTTTTCCGCGCGCGTAGCGGCGGCGGATCCCATGTCGCTGTGGCGCGTGTTCGCTAAAAAGACGATGCTTAGCACCGAAGAAACGGCGCGCCTTATTTATCAGGCGGTATATACTCTCCGCAGCGAAGAAGACCGCGAGATCATGGATTCGTTCGGCAAAACGCGTTTCGTGCACCTGTTGGTTTCGGCGGTCACGGTAGCCGAAGGCATAACCGGATTCGGCAGCGGCGGCGGATCGCTGATAGAAGCGCGCGCCCTGGCGGCGTTGGTTTACGAAGCCGGCGCGGCTTTGGACGAAGTCATGACCGACGTCGGCGCGGCGGCTTTGTTGGAAGCGTTCGGGCTGAAAGGCTATTCGGCAAGCGTCGATATCGCCGATATCCTGGAGGGAGAAAAAATCGACGCCGAAGCTTTGGCTGCGATGGAAGAATTCAACGAAGCGATGAAAGCCGCCGATACGGTCACGGAATTTTTGCTGCATACGCTTACCGGCGCGCTGTTGGCTTCCGATACGCCTATGTTCGACGCAATGTATTATGCGTCACACGCGGCTACCGAAGCCGAACGCGAAAACTACCGCGACTATTACGTTCTGCAGACGGCGAAGTGCCTGAACGCCGGGCTTACGCGCGCTTTCGCGTCGGATTGCGGAACAGATAACGCCGCGGAAGCTTCCGAAAAGCTGGCGGCGGTATTTGAAAAACTTTCCGTGCTGGATCCGGGAAACGGCGCGTGCGTGGAGGCGGCGGAATTGAAAAAGCTCTTCGATTCCGCAGCCGAGGTTTCGGCGATCGTCGCGGCGACTGCGGAAGACGTAAGCTCGCTTTCTGCGGCGGAACGGCAAAAGATAACCGATTTCGGTGCATTTGCCGAAGACCTTATCGGATCCGGAAAACTTTCCGGAGGTCTGGACGCTTTTGCGTCTACGTTCGTCGCCAACGTCGTTTACGACGTCATAAAGGCGGCGACAGATAAAGTATCGAATAATCAATAGATTCGGGAGGATGAAATGACGGCAGTCCTAAGAACTGAAAAAGTCTGTAAATCGTTCGGAGAACAACAGGTTCTGCACGAAGTCGATCTGCAAATCGACAAAGGTGATTTCGTGTCCATAGTCGGATCTTCCGGATCCGGGAAATCGACGCTGCTGACTATCCTGGGCGGCATAGACAGACCTACTTCCGGGAAAGTTTTTTTGGGCGAAGAGGAGATCGCCTCCGCAAGCGAAAAGCGGCTTGCCGTACTTCGCCGCACAAAGATAGGGTTCGTATTCCAATTTTTCAACCTCGCGCCTTATCTGACAGCCGAAGAAAACGTGTTGCTGCCGATAATGCTTTCGGGCAGGGTGACGGCAGAACACCGCAAAAAAGCCGCCGATCTTATGGAGTATCTGGGAATAGCCGATTGCGCGAAAAAAATGCCCGGTAAAATGTCGGGCGGAGAACAACAGCGCGTCGCTATCGCCAGAGGGCTCATATTCGATCCGGAAGTGATACTTCTGGACGAGCCCACGGGCAACCTGGACAGCAAATCCAGCCTGGAGATAATGAAACTTTTAAAGCGTATCAACGAAGAAATGTCCGCGACCATAGTGCAGGTCACGCACTCCGAATACAACGCCGGTTTCGGAAACCGCATCATCGCCATCAAGGACGGCGCGGTAAAAGAGACCGCGGTTTCGGAACGAAACGGAAACCGGCAATCCGCCGATACGCAGATCCCGGAAGGGAAATAAAAGGCGGAACACGATTTTATTCGGAATATACGGTTGAACACGAAAGATACCGGAAGGGGATAAAGCTGACCCGAGGGTCGCCTGTATGAAAGCGTTTTTAAGGCATATACTCCGCAGCGCGGATTCATCCAGATTACAGATGACGGTCATAATCGTCACTATCGCCGTGGTGACGGCGATGATTTTTGTCGCGTTTTCGTTGTCCGATATATTCTACAACATCAATATGGCGGAATACGACAGGGTGGCGGACGGAGCCGACATCCTTATCGGGAACAATTTTTCGTCCAACACGATGTTTTCGATGAACCGCGCCAAAGCCGTGCTGTCTTCGATGCCCGAAGTAAAGGAGGTAACTTATTTTTATAAAACCTCCAGCGTTATGAAAACGGAGGACAAATCGAAAACGGTGCTGATAGAAGCCACCGATCTAAGCGATTACCTGACGCGGCATCCCGTTATGTTCAAGGACGAATTTACTCCTTCCGATCTGGGAGAAGGGGCGGAAAACCAAGCCTATTTCGAAGAATTGGTATCTAATTACCCCGCCGTGGTGATAGGCGAAAGTTTCGCCGCCGAAAACGGTATCGAGGCAGGCGACATAATAGAAGTTTATCTTCCGATGCACGAAAACTACATCAGCCTGTTGGTAAGGTATATTGCCGTCAACGAAGGGATATTTTCTTCGGCTGCGGACGTCAATCTCCTTACCGATTTTTCGGCTGTCGGAAATATCGGAATGATCACGGCGGCGTACGTCACGTTGAACGACCCCGCCGATTTCGAAAGCGCGCGCGATTATTTGCAGGCGGCGTTCCCCGCGGTGGAAGTTACCGAAGGGAACAACTACGCCGAAGTCATGGGCATAGTCCGAAACAACACTCTGTTGTTGGCGATAGGATTGGTTTTCCTGATCGTCACGATGTCGCTGATACTGTTCACTTCATACCTGATAATCGCCCGTAACCGAATGAGCGAAATGGTGGTGTTTAAAGCCGCCGGCGCCACTCCCGGGCAGGTTGCCGGGATAATGCTGATGGAGGTTTCTTTCTATGCCGTAGTCGGCGCGGCGTTGGGATTGATTTTGGGAAGATTGGTGATGACGGTTGCCGTTTCGGCTTTGGTCCCGAAGGGAATGGGCACGGTGAACTACGCCGTCTGGAAATACGTCTGTAGCTTTATTTTGGCATTTGCGGTAACCGTTTTGGCGTCTTTGGGACCCGTAATTTCCGTAAGTAAAAAATCTGTCAGAGAACTTTCGTCGAACTCCTTCAAATTCCACAAACCCGTGAAACCGTACGTTCTGCCCGTCGCGCTTTTATTGACGGGCGGCGCCGTGGCGGCGTATCTGACCACGGAAGGGATATTCCTCGCGGTCTCCGCGGTGGCGGTGGTGGCGGCTTCGGCGTTTACGGCGCACAGCCTCGTGCCGTATATATTGAAATTGTTCGGCGCGATAACCGCGAAGTATCCGAAGGGCGGAGCTTACGCGCTTTCGGGATTGGGCGCCGTCAGAAACAACGCTATGATGTCGGTGACTACGCTTGTCGCGGTGGTGATCGCATTTTCGTATCTTGTAGTCGAAGTGGTGGGAATGGTGCAGGGTGCCATCGTACCTTTCGAAACGCGTTATAGGGCGGATCTGGTAGTCAACGTGTCGCGCGATACGGGCGAGCATACTTTGGAAGAAGTTGACGGCGCGATCGGCGCCGTGTACGGCGTGGAATGGTCGGGACGGTACAATTCTTTCGATTATTATGTGCCCGGTTCCGATTCCGACGAATGGACGCTTTACGGGGTAAAGGATATGGGGACTTTGTCGCGGTGCATAATCCCGTCCGGCGAATTCGCGGCGATAGAGGAGCGTTGGAACGCCGTCGCGGCGGCAGGTAAAAATCCGATAGTGATATCGCGCGATATGGCTCTGAGGTGCGGTTACGGCGTCGGCGACGAGTTTTCCGTTTCGCCGTCCGATATCGATTTTTCGGACGACGTATGCACTTTCACCGTGGTGGGCATCGACGAAACGGTGACCGAATACGACAGGGTGGGCTACGTCGAATTTTCGGCATTGACCAAATACCGCGATTCGTGCATATATCTTGTGGAAGTGGCGGACGACGCCGACGAAACGACGGTTTTCAAGGCGCTCCGTTCGGCTGTGGAAGCGTTGGATATCCCGTTGGCGTTCACTTTGGAATTCGACGAATGGGCTTATGCGGGATCGGGTTCTTTGGAAGGAGTAAGCGCGTTGCTGACTCTGTTGCAGATCCTGGTATACGTAGTTGCGGTGATAGGCATAATAAACATTTCCACGGTGACGTTCTTTGACAGACGCAGCGAGTTCCGCCTGTACCGCATAGTCGGTATGTCCGCAAGCGACCATATGCGTTTTTCGTTGGGAGAGGCTCTGATTGCCGGCGGCACGGGCGCGCTTACGGGATTTTTGATAGGTTTCGGAATAAATCTGTTGGTGCCGTCGCTGGGTTCGATAATCTCCAAATATCTGGCTTTGGAAATTTTCCCCGTTTGGTTGGTGGCGGTAACGTTTGCGGC
The DNA here is from genome assembly GCA_944371785.1 of uncultured Clostridia bacterium. GTDB lineage: Bacteria > Bacillota > Clostridia > Christensenellales > DTU072 > Stercoripulliclostridium_A. The sequence goes on from CALVXZ010000018.1 coordinate 18,685, forward strand.
GTTTGCTCTGTTTATAGCTTGTTGGACGGCGATAGCGGCGGCTTTCGGAAAGGAACTGAAACCCGATTCCGTCAACGAGCGCCCGCGCGTATAATTAAACCGAATAGCATTTTCGACCTTAAACAGTTGCTAAAATTGAAAGAAAGTGTTAAACTCAATTAATAATTAAAGGCTGAAAACGCCTTGCGATACGAAGTAAACATTCAAAAAAGGAGAACGCCTTCCATGCCTGCTGCAAAAAACGTAATCGATACTCTGACCGAACGCGGATTCATAAAACAAACCGTTTACGGCGACGAACTGTACGAGCTTTTAGGTAAACAAAGCGTTTCTTTTTACGTCGGCTTCGACCCGACGGCGGACAGCCTGCACGTAGGTCATTTCCTGGTGCTGATGGCGATGGCGCATATGCAGCGCGCCGGGCATAAACCGATAGTGCTCCTGGGCGGCGGCACGGGAATGGTGGGGGACCCCTCCGGCAGAACCGATATGCGTTCGATGCTCACGAAAGAGGCGGTGGCGCATAACGTAGCTTGTTTCAAAGAACAAATGTCCCGCTTTTTCAGCTTTGAAGGCGAAAACGGCGCGGTCATGATAGATAACGGCGAATGGCTGCTGAATCTGAACTATATCGACTTTTTGCGCGAAGTAGGCTCCGTGTTTACCGTAAACCGTATGCTGACCGCGGAATGTTTCAAAAACCGTATGGAAAAAGGACTCAGCTTCCTGGAATTCAACTATATGCTGATGCAGGCGTACGATTTCCTGGTGCTGTACAGAAAGTACGGAGTAGTCTTGGAATGCGGCGGCGACGATCAATGGTCGAATATGCTTGCCGGCGTGGACCTCATCCGCAGAAAAGAACAGGTGCCCGCGTACGCGATGACTTTCTCTCTGTTGCTGACTTCGGAAGGCAAGAAGATGGGAAAGACGATGAACGGCGCGGTGTGGCTGGATAAGAACAAGACTTCGCCTTACGATTTCTATCAATATTGGCGCAATATCGACGACAACGACGTCGAAAAATGTATGGGATTCCTGACCTTTATGCCGATGGACGAGATAAAAGCTCTTACAAGCTGCTACACCGTCGACGAAAACGGAGTAAAGCACTTCGACGGCGCGATAAACGCCGCGAAGGCGCGTCTTGCTTACGAGGTCACGAAGATAGTCCACGGCGAAGAGGAAGCCGACAAAGCGCGCCGTCAGGCGGAAGGCGCTTTCGGCGGCGGCGAAGAAATGCCCGAAGGCACGATATCCGCAGGTACCGTTAAAGTGGCGGATATGTTGGTGGAGCTTGGGCTTGCAAAGAGCAAAGGCGAAGCCAAACGCCTTATAGAAGGCGGCGGTATACGCCTTAACGACGAAAAAGTCGCCTCCTTCGACGCGGATATTCCCGAAGCGCTGCTTGCCGAAGGGTTCGTATTGCACAAAGGCAAAAAACAGCACCTTAAGATCACCGTAAAATAATGGATTATTCGGGGGCGGCGGACGGCGAATATTCGGCGGAATATTTGGTAAACCGCAGTCGGTTTATATGTACCGTCACTCGCATAGCCGACGTGGACGAAGGCTACGAATTCGTCCGCAGGATACGTTCCCGTTATCCGGACGCCACTCATAATCCTTACGCTTTGGTGGGGACTCCCGAATCGGGCGCGTTCAGATTTTCCGACGACGGCGAACCGCAGGGCACCTCCGGAGCTCCCGTCCTGAACGCGATAAGGATGCAATCGCTGTATTGCACCGCGGCGGTGGTAACCAGGTATTTCGGCGGTATCAAATTGGGCGCCGGAGGATTGGTACAGGCATATTCCGCGGCGGCTTCGATGGGATTGGCGGCGGCGGAAATAGTCCGTTACAGGCTGTCCGTCGTGTATACTCTGGATATCGGATATTCGGAGTATCGGAATTTGGAAACGATATTAAGGGCTTCCGAAGCAAAAGTTTTGGATACCCGTTATGCGGATTCCGTACAAATCACTTTTTCGGTGCCGGAGGAATTCGCCGAGGCGTTGAAGCGTTCCGTAATGGCTTTGACGTCGGGACAGGCGGAACGCCTGAAAGAAACAGGAAGAAAATATATTACATATAAGAGGTAGTAATATGAAAATCACTTTGACGAAACAAAAAAAGGTAAAACCCGATTATTCGAAGCTGGGATTCGGTAAATATTTTACCGATCATATGCTGGTGATGGACTACCGCGACGGCAAGTGGCAAGAACCCGAAATCGTACCTTATCAGCCTTTCGCTATGGATCCGTCGACCTGCGTGCTGCACTACGGTCAGGGAATTTTCGAAGGTCTGAAAGCGTACAAGGACGCTAACGGCAAGGTTACTCTGTTCCGTCCCTACGACAACTTCAGGCGCATGAACCGTTCCGCGGAAAGACTTTGCATGCCGACTCTGGACGTCGAAGAAGCCGTTGAAAATCTGAAAAAGCTCGTTATGATAGACGAAGATTGGATCCCCACGGCTCCCGGCACTTCGTTGTATATTCGTCCCACGATGATAGCTACGGACGAGATGTTGGGCGTTCACCCCAGCCACAGCTACCGTTTCTTTATCATTCTTTCCCCCGTCGGCAGCTACTATGCCGCAGGTCTGACTCCCACGAAGATAATGATAGAGGATCAATACGTCCGCGCGCCCTTGGGCGGCACCGGCGAAGCAAAGTGCATGGGCAACTACGCGTGCAGCCTTTTGGCAGGCGATATCGCCAACAAGAAAGGATACGAACAAGTGCTTTGGCTGGACGGCAAAGAGCATAAATACGTAGAAGAAGTCGGCGCAATGAACATGTTCTTTGTGTTCGACGGCGTTGTAAAGACTCCGGCTTTGGTGGGATCGATCCTGCCCGGAATAACCCGTGATTCCGTTATACGCGTATTGGAACACGAAGGTATGCCCGTGGAAGAATGCCGCATCTCCGTTGACGACATCAGGGCGGCGATAAAGAACGGACACATGAACGAAGCTTTCGGTTCGGGCACCGCGGCGGTCATTTCGCCCGTGGGCGTGTTGGGTATCGACGGCACCGATTGGACGATCAACAACTTCGAAATGGGCAAGATCACGTCCTTCCTGTACGATAAACTTACGGGCATCCAGACCGGCAGATATCCCGATCCGTTTGGTTGGGTTGTCCATGTTAATTAATTTTAAATAATTTTCTTCCCGAGAGG
>CALVXZ010000019.1 GCA_944371785.1 uncultured Clostridia bacterium
GAACGGAACGCCCCCGGCGAAACACGCGATGACCGACGCAAACAGCAAAAAGCAGGCTACCGTTACGGGACAAAATTTCTTCAGTATCTCCATTTGCGCTTCCTGTCCTCAATCTGCGCCTTTACTTTGCGCCTGTATGCCTCCTCTACGCTGCCGGATTCCTCACGCCACTTGTATATCTTTCTGGCGCCGGCAGGAATGTGTTTCCTGCGCCTCAGCGGCGCCGCGATCAATATCACTATTATTCCCAATATTATTATTGCGGCAACGGCAATTACTATTATCACCCAATACGGGAAATCGGTGGTATAGAAAACTATCTCTCCCGAAGTATTCGCATAGAAGGTTATATAATTGCCTTCGCGCGTGAATCCCGTAACGTCCGCAAGGTTGCCCATACCTTCTACGACGAGGTTTTTACAGCTCAGATACTCGTCGGGTATCCTGACGTAGAATTTAACGCGCTGATCCAGGACCTTATTCAAACCGTTTTCTTTGACGGAGATCGTCTGGACGGTGGCTTTCTGACCGAACAGCTTCGTGAAGATGTTGGTTTCGTTCCTTGCCTCGCGCACCTCGGAAAAGTCCGCCGTGATATTTGTGGAGAACCCTCCGTCTGTAGTGATGTACGATTCGGTATTCGGATCGACTATCATGTTCGCGGTAATCTTTGCGGTCAGGTTGTATACGGGTTCCCTGACGGTGTAATTGCCCGCGTCCAAGCCTCCCAAAGTCCACGAAGTCAACACCACGCGGTGCATACCTACCTCGGCGGAGCCGTCTTCGGTCATACCCGTCAGCGACAACGTGACTTCGTCGCCCACTATTATTCCGCCCAATTCCGCCGTCACCTTGATATCCGGCAGACCGTCGTAGGATTTGCTGTAAGCCACGGGGTTGACGATCGGAATTTCTTTCGGGAGTATCCTCAGCATTCCGCTGACCGTCTTGGGGTTATAGTTGGGATCCACCACCACCGCGGAAATCGGATATTCGCCTGCGGTATCGGGAACGTATTCCAAACCGTCGAAACGGACTTCTACGGCGACGTTGGACGGCACCGTGATGACTCCGGGCACCGTGATGGAGTTTCCGTAAGTCTGAGTCAGCACCGCGGTATTGAAAGCTATCGATTCGACGATGCCGCGGTTTACGGTATAGTTGATATACTTTGTATCTTCGTCCACGGTAAACAGATTCGTCAAGCCCATACCCACGGAAACGATGTATTCGCCTACCGCGGAGGGTTTGACCGTGGAGCCTTCGTCCAGATCCTGGATAAGGTCTACGTAATCGTGGTATTTGACTATCAGCCCGTTCTGCATTTCGGCGATCTCGTCGTTGGTCAGCAATCCCGGCGGCAGAGAGCCGATGTCGATCTCCACGCTGAATTCGCCGACGGAACCGAAGTTGACGGTTATCTGGTCGGAAACTTCGATCATCGCGCCGCCCGAACCGGCTATCCTGTATATCAAAGATACGGGTCTGGGATTGATGATCACGGTGAATTCTCTGGAACCGGTATAATTTGCGTTGTCGACGGTGGCGACGAACGTCCTGGTCACCAGACCGTCCGTGATCCCGCCGTTCAGCCCGTCTATCCACTCGTCGAAATCTTCGGACACCAAAGCCATATTTGCGGGCTCGGTGATAAAGCTGCGGTAAGGAGCTTCTTCACTGAGGTCGTAGCCGTATTCATAATGGAATATGTTGGAGCCGGTGACCAGAGCTTCGGCTTTTATGACGTTAACGTCCACTTTGCCGCGGTACGAAGAATAGTTCGCGGAATCGTTGGGATAGAATGTGTAATTCCTGCCGGCATATATCCCGACGTTGCCCAACACCGCGTCGCCGTCGTCGAAGGCAAAAGTACCGGGTATGCCTGCCGACGCGCCGTCGATATATACCATGGTGCCGCTGAATATGCCCGTGGACAGCTTTGAACCGTACCTTACGTCCACCGAACCCGGCAATACGGACTGATCTTCGATCAACGACGCTTTTTCGATAGTGAATTCCACGGTGTTGACGCCTTCGTAGTTGACGTCGTCTATCGTGTAAGTCACCGAATAGTTGCCTGCCGCCGTCGGCGCCGCGGCAAGGATGACCCCGGCTTCGTTGCGGAACTGCTTCTTATACCCTATTCCCGCGTCGGAAATCACCTTCGGTTCCTTCGGCGAACCATCGTATATCAGAGGATATTCGGACGGAGAAGCGACTTCTATCGCGATATATGCTTTGGTAACGGTGACCGTCAGCGTTGCGGTGACTTCGTTGTAATAATCCAATTCGGGAATAAACCTGTAAAGCACCGAATGAACGCCTGCGCTCAGGAGATCTTCCGTATTAACCGCCTCGAAACGTCCGTTGACGATCGATTCGAAACCTTTCGTGCGCACCACGAAATCGTCGCTGACGCGCGCGCCGCCCACTTTGGTGCCGTATTTGATCGATTCTACCGTCGGGAAAGTCGTTATCGTGATATCGGCTTTGTTTATCGTTATGGTGGTTTCGGCGGATCCGAAGTAGTTATTGTCCGAAATTTCTGCCACCACTCTGTAAACGCCGGGGTTTCCCGGAACCGAAACCACGTTACCGCTTTCGTTATAATACGTTATTACTACGTCTTCCGCGGTCAGGTTGTTGGAAACGGCGACTTTGGCGGGGTGAGTCAGACTGTCGTAAGAATAAACGTAACCGTTATCTGAATTGACATCGGTAAACGACACGGTAGCTTCGGCTTTCAGAATAACGTATTCCGATTCGGCGCTGCCCGTATAATTGGAGTTGCCCTTCCACACCGCGACTACGTAATAATTGCCTGCCTCCACGGGTATCGTGGTGCCCATGGACGCCATTTCGGAAGTATAATACCTCATTTCGAACGCGGCGTCGGGTACGTTCAATCCCTCTAACCCCGCATAATTGCTGATCGTTTCGTCGTAAGTCTTTTCTGTGCCGTAAATCCTTATATAATCGCTTAAATCGTAAGGGGTCACGGTAAACGTGATCTCGCAAGATCCGTAGTATTGTCCTATAGTCACTCCTTCGGGCAGGTTGTCGCCGCCGGGAGTCCCGGCGATGACTGCGTCGATAACGTAAGTTCCGGCGTCGATTATCCCGTTCAAGTCGTCTGCCACGGGCACGCCGTCCACGGTAACTCCGGTCACGTCGAATACGACGGGCACCGAAGTCGAACCTGCGCGCAGGTTCAGTTCCTCTGCCGTCAGCGCCTGACCGTTGTAATTCTTTTCCTTATTGTACCGAATATCCGTAACCTGGAAATAGATGTATACCTGCGTCAAAGTATATTCGTAAGGCTTTCCGTCCGAATACAGTTCGTAATCGGGATGACTGAAAGTAATGTCGATATCCGCGCCTATATAATGCCCTGCCGCGACGTCGGCGCTGTCTATGTAGTTGAAGTGCAAAACGGAATATTCGAATCCGTCGATTTTTTCGGTTTCGCCCTCGGCGTAAATTTCAAACACGAAGTGCAGATCCTGCTCTTCGTAGCCGCTGCCCAGGAACATATATCCGAACGCCTTTATTGCGCCGAATTCGATCGGCTGTTTTTCGGTTACGGGCACGAACTGTCCGCGGACGACGTTGAATAATTTGTAATTATCCTCGGACGGAATAAATTCGTAGGTTATCGTTTCGCCTACCGACACGACGTATTCGTTCGGCAACGCCTCCGTGCCGTATTCGTCGGAATAATATCTGAATTCGCCCTTGGTATTGTTGACGACGAAACCTTCGACTATATCCGCAAGCGTCGTCCCGTAACGGAATTCGCCATCAGGCTGACTGACTTTGGGATCGACGCCGTCGCCCATTATGACTATATCCGCGACTACCGATTTATAGGAATTCCAATCGGACGGAGAAAACCTGACCCGGACGTAGTTTTCGTTGGCGTAACGGATCTGAGCTTCGTCGCCGACCAAAGACCATGTGCCTTCCACCGCGGTGCCCGCCCCTACTGCGTTCAGTCCTCTGATCATATCTATGGTTATGGTCTGAGGCACTATACTGCCTTCTTCGATCACCAGAGGTACTCTGGAATAACTGACTCCGCCCATAACGACTCTGACGGAAGAATAATCTATAACCGGTTCCGCGGTTTCGATTATCAGGTACAGCGGTTTGTAAACGGCGTTGCCTTCGCCGTCCGTTTCGTGCAATACTCCGGGATAGCTTCCGGTGTAAGCCACGTCGTTGACGTAGGCTCCGATGCGGTATTCGCCGACAGTCACGGGCGCGGTTCCCGATCCGTTATAAGTCAGATTGACCTGCACGTTGTAAGCGGTATCGCCGTCCGCTACGGTATAAGACAGCGACTGCCTGGAACCGTTATAAGGTTTGATTATGGCGTAATAATCCTTTTCGGGGATATATTCGGGATCGCCCGTCACGGCGATGTATTCGCCGATATTGCGCTTCAGTATATTCAGGGAGATGTCGTCCGCGAACTTAACATAGTTGCGGGCATACAATTCTCCGTCTTCCGCGTAAAGACCGGGAACGAACTCTATGTCGATACGCCTGTTGCCGACGCCGAACGTTGGCAGCAATGCCGCCGTGTCGTCGCTTTCGTCTATCTTAAATGCGCCCGGAATGACGTTTCCGTAGGAATCCATCACGGTAAAGGTATCGCCCAGCTCCTTCAGAAGCCCGTTGAAGTGATCGGCGTCCGATCCGTAGTACATGCTTACGGAAGGTATCGTGCCTCTGAACGTCAGCGAAGCCGCGGAAATCACCAGGATGCTTTCGGCATACGAGCCTTTGAAATTGCCGTCGATGACCTCTGCCGTGACCTTATAAGTGCCCGCATTTACGGGTTTTTCGACTTCCATGCCGTCGGTTTCGGAATAGTACTTGAAGTCTGCCACGGTTTGCAGACCGTACAACAGCGAATGCCTTTCTTCTATCAGATAAGGCGCTCCGTCATAAACGTGATCATATTCGTTATCCAGGAAGTTTTTCGCTTCGAACGGATCGATACGCAATCCGCCCTCGGCGATGTAGCTCCAGGACAAGCCGTTGATATTATAGGATATCTCGACGTCGTATGAGCCTGCGTCGGTGGGGAGCGCCACTTCCTTGCCTTCGGAATAATAACTCAGGTTATAGTACAAAGAAGGATGCCCCGACGGATATAAGGGATAGACGTCGGAAACGCCGCCTCCCAAGGGAGAATATGTCTGTTCGGCGTTTCCCAGCCCTGTCACGTTGGGATGAATATACAGTTCCAATTCGACGCCGTAATATTCCGCGGTTCCCGAATCGCACCTTATAATATAGTTTCCGTTGTCGGCGGCGATCTGCATATTGTAACGTCCTATTTCCGAAGGAGCGGAGATCGGACGCGGATCGTTGTACAGCAGGTAATCTATCGAATAAGACAACGCCGAAGGATCTACGCCTATTATCGCGTCGCCTTCCGCAAAAGCCAATTCGGGCACAAAATTGTACCCCGTCCCGGAATACGGATGCATAACGGCGGCGTCGCCGTCGGCATAGCCGTTTACTATATAAACTTCGTGCGGCAAAACCTGCATAGTATAATAGAGGCTGCCGCAATAATCGGAACCTTCCTCTGCAATCGATATGGTGACCGCATAAGTTCCGGCATCTGTAACCGTTCCGTAATCCACCGCGGCACCGTCGATAAAGTATTCCAAAGTCAGCGAAACGCTGTCGGCGCCCTTGGGGTCGTTTGCGAAAGCGGCTTCGTCCACCTCCGCCAGGTTCACGAACTTATTGTCGTTTCCGAAAACGAGTGTTATCAAGGACTCTCCTTCCACCAACGATTCGTCCACGCAAATGTATTCCGAGATTCCCTTTCTGGAAACGGTCAGCGTATATTCGCTGCTGAACGGGCGGAAGTTACGTTCGTATTTTTCCCTGTCCGCGTCGGCAGGCACAAACGTGACCACCACGTTGAAGTCGGCGGACGGATCGTCCTCGTTCACCTCAAGCCCGTTATAGTTTTCGGGAACGGGAATGTATTCGTAAACGCCGGAATTGTTCAACACCAGTTGCGAAACGACAAAGTAACCGTCGTTGAACACCGTTACCGTACCGCCCGTTCCCGGTCTGTCGTTCAATATCCCGGGAATATGCAGATCGTTGATAAAATCGGAATATTCGATGGTGTATTGCGGAATCGCGCCCGATTGCGGCGTCAGAGTGCTCTTTATCACATAAAACTGAGTTGCGCATTCGCCCTCGTAGTTTTTGTCGTCCAATACCAGACGCAGCAAGTATCTGCCGACTTCGGTAGTCGCGGTGATTCCGCCGTTTATCAGTTTATAATATCTGCCGTCGTATTCGTAATCGCAGTTCGTATCTTCGGTTTCGACGTAGTATTTGTATATCCTGTTCACGGAACCCGTGGCGATGTCGGGCGCGAAATCCAACCTGCCTATCGCCGGCGCGCTCATCGTAAACAACGGATCGGAAACTCCCGTACCGAAAACGCGGTACACCGCGTTTTCCACGCATTCGCCTTCGTCAATTTCGCCGTTCAGATCGTCGGCATACAGTGTTCCGCCCGTCGGCGAAAGCACCGGATCCACAGGACGCTTGGCGACCTTTATGGTCAAAGCCAGACCATCAATGATCATATAATACCTGTCCGTGTCATCCGGTATAAAAGACAGATTCGCCGAATAAGTGCCGCCAAACGGACTGTAATTCGGCGAAGAAAACGCCAAAACTCCCAGGCCTTCGGCTTTGCCGTCGGGAACCACTTTGTAACGCATATTGCCTGCGGCGGTTATCTCGCCGCCGAACGAAGCCGCGCCTAGCGTTTCGCCGTATATAAGCGAACTGACCGTAACCTCGGAAATGTCCACGGTGGCTTTAGAAACGTAAATGTTTACGTTCATATTGACGCGCATAAAGTTGTAATCGGGTATGAATTCCCCGTCTACCGTCTTGCCTGCCTGCCAATACAGCCTGACTTCGTGAGAGGCATATCTGCCGACGTTACTGTATTTTATATCCAGAACCGTACGCTCTACGCCGCCGGCGTCGGTATATTTGAACACGTCTGATGAGCGCTGCGCGTAGCTATCCTCGGTTTCAAAATAGAATATTCCGTCTACGGAGTCCCTGGCGCTGCCCGTTGCGGGATCGTAAGAAGAGAAATAGACGCCTCCGCCCGACAAAACGGACGCGGCTTCTTTTAGGCTCATTCCGAATTCTATGTTGGCTGAACCTGCCGACGGGTCGCCGTATTTGGCAGACAGAGTCGGACGCTGCAACACAAAATATGAGTCGTTGTTGTTATAGTTGCCCTGGACTATGTTATACCTTAATAAGCAGCTTCCTTCGTAGTTCGAATTGTTTACGCTGACTTCCAGGATATAAACGCCGGAATCTATGCCGACGGGGTTTATCGTCAGCATCCGATCGGAAACTTCGGGTTCCGCCAATTCTACTTCCGCCCCCGTTTCGTCGTAATAACGGAGCTTCGTCAGCACATAGGAATACCCTACCCCTACTTCGTTTCCGTAAGCGTTCCGGGCAAAGAAATTCGGAGTTCCCAAATGATTGTAAAAATACATCAGTTGCGCGTCATAATCGTAAGATACGCCGCCTGCTCCGCCGAATATCAGCGAACCTTCTCCGCCGACATATCCGCTGCCGTCGGGGTTCACGTTAGTGTCGGACAGCGTCAGTTCCAGGTTCTGACGCAAGATCGTCAGATAGAAAACGAAGGGTTCTTGAAGCGGCGAAGTGTAATTACAGTTGTCGGGATCCACCGATATCATTATCATATAATCCCCGGCGTTCTGCGGATACGCGCCTTGGGGGAGCATATCGACGGCATCGCCGTCTTTCATTATATAGAAACCGATCAGGAACCGTAATTCCTCTTTGGGTACTGTCACGGTCTCGCCGTCCTCGTTTTCGTAAAATCCTCCGAACAGAGGCTCGTGAGCGGTTTCGTCGTAATTGTATACGAATCTGTCCTGTTCCGCGTCGAAGTTTTCGTCCGAAGGCTTCAAAGCGACCTCGCGGTTAAGTATATCGATATCGATCTCGAATCTTATGGAGCCGTAATTCCCGGCGTGAGGCGTGCCCGATTTTAATGCGTAAGAGGCTCCGCCCGCGTTTCTGTCGTAATAATAGGTGAAAAAGTTCTGATAATGCGCCGATATGACGTCGTTGGAAAACGCCAGAGTGATCGGCACGAATTCTACGATAACGTGAACGGAATCGCCGGTCCCGGGCTTTATGAAATCGGCTTCGCCCGAGGCAGGATCGATTATGTTGTAAACGCCGTAGACTCCTCCCGTGGAATAATAATACCTGGTACCTTCTATATCGTAAAACATCGGGTAAGGATTGTTGTTCACGGTAATTACGGGATAGCGCGTCCCGTCGGAGCCTTCGATATACGTTCCGTCCCAATCGTCGGGAAGAACGGGATATATCAGCGTGGAATTATCGTCAAGATAGCTGTAGAAAGTCAGATCTTCCAGGGACTGACCGTAAACAAGTTCGTTATAAGCGCCGGCGTTTACGGGGTCGGGATCGGCTTTCTGAATAACGAATTCGGAGATCGTTTCGCCGTAATACACGTTATCGGTGGAATTATCGTCCACGAAAAGTCTGTAAAAATAGGTTCCGGCGTCGATAAAGCCTCCCGTACCGTTCGGCGCGGTCAGCTCCACGACGTAAGCCGTCATCTGAGCCATCGAAGTCGGATTGCCGAAAACGTCGTTTTCCCACGTCCAATTATCCGAAATCAAAGAATAGATATAATAAGTCCTGGTTTCGCCGTCCACCTCGAAATCGAAGCGCAAGCCCTCGCGGCAGAACGCGTTCATATCCTGGGTGTCGCTATAGAAAATTCGCGTTCCGCCGACCTTGATGTATCCGCCGGGAGAGGTGTTGCTGCCGGTAACGTTACTGTAAAGGGTCATCGTCTGCCGGGAGAAATATTCTATCGAAACGTCGGGTTGGTTAGCGGTGAGTTCCGATCCGTCGAACAACGTCATCGTTACGTTTTCCAACGAGATCTCCAAAACGACGCCGTTGTTGTATACCAATTCGTCGGCGCCCTCCGCGAGATAAGGGATGACCCTTTCGTGTACGGTCGCCTTGAAATATCTGTTCCATAAGTTTTCGTCGGAAACGTAATCGCCCCACCACGAATTCACGCTGAGTCCGTCCGACGTGACAAAAGTCAGGTTGAAATATTGATATACCACGCCGTTGACCGTCATTTCGCTGAAGACGGGCGCGCCCTGCAGCCCGGAATTTTCCAGGTTGTACGAAACGATGGAGCTGGCGTTGTATTGTTCCGGCGTCATTACGATTTTCAAAGTAACATACTTCGTTCTGTACAGTTGCAGACCGCCGTCGCGACAGGCGTTCAATCCCGATTCGGGCAAGAAATCTTCGCCGATATAGTTACCGTTGATATCGTGATATGCGTCCCCTGCCAAAACGTATACGGAAGCGTATTTCCCGGCAGCCGATCCGTACACGGGCTCGTCGGAACCGGGCACGGTGAACGTCGGAACGATGCTCCTGGTCGTCCAATCGACTTTTATGGCGGAGCTGGACGATCCGCCGGAAGTGCTTCCGGAATTGGAATACAGCCAATACATATAGTTTCCGGCGTCGTCCACAGCCACCAACAGCAACCCGAGTTCTCCCGGGTTCAGCGGGTTTTCCTTGCCGGTTTCGGCGGAAAAGTCGATATAGTTTTTATCGGCGTTCCTTTCGTCGGAAAATTCGCCCAGAGACTGCCGCGTGGCGGAATAATTTATTCCATATAAGGAATACGAAAAAGTGCTGGCTTCGATATCGGCGTCCGGGGCAAGATCGACTCCGGATAATCCGGAAAGCCCGGCTACGGGCAGGTCGCTGTGCACGACGTACGCGTAAACGTATTCCGCGGAGCCCGGAGCGGACGTTACCGCGGCGTATTTGGGAACGGCTCTGTTGGAAGTGAACCAGGTCCCGTTGGCTATGCTCTGCCCGAAAGCGTATTGGGTATCGGGAGCGGTATCCAGCCTGGGTTCGGCAGGCTGGGAGTTGTCTATCTGCAGCTGAATGTCGGTGACGACGTCGTTGTACAATACCGAGCCGCCGCTGCCGAGGCCTGTCGGGATACGCGCGCCTATGGTCACAAGTCCGCCGCCCGTGGGTAGATTGACGGCTTTGAACGTAGTCCTGAATCCGAAATAGGTATCGTTCGATACCATACCCGTGCCGCCGTATTTCAGATAGGCGTTGCTGCCGTCGTCTTGGAGGAGCGGCAATCGGTTGTATTCGTCCTTACTGTACCATTCTATACATCCTGTTTCTTCGAACAGACCGAATATAGCCGTAAACAAATGGCTGAATTCCTTGTTGGGAATAATGTAGGTGACTTCGACCGTGTCGCCCGTTTTTATGTAAGGGATATCGTTCTGATAGCCTTGGGCGCTGTAGAATTCCGACCTGTTCGTGCCGGAAACGGTCAAGGTCCAGCTGCCCGATTGCGCATTTACTTTGTTCAGATCCGTTTGGGGAGTAATCGTTACGGAAGCATTCGACACCGTTCCGCCGAATTCGGTACCCTGGTTGTTTTCGTAGGTCAGGATTTCGATGACCAGATAGCTTGGGAACTGATATCCGTCCTCGCCGTCCGCACCGTTGGAATGAGTGATGTTCAACGATATCGATTGCGAATCCATAAAGTTTACCACTTCGCCGCTTATTCCCTCCATCAGCGAATCGTCTTCGGCATAAAAATGCATTCTGACAGAGGCGTAACCGTTCAGAGTCGCGGTGAAAGTGAAATCAACGTCGACAAAGGAATCGTACAGCGCGTAAGCAACCAGATATTTGTCGTAAATATTTTTATAATAGTAATCGGTGACCGTCGTGTGAGCAAGCTCCGTTCCGTTATCCGAATCGTTTATCGGGAAATCCACCCTGTAAGAAAGAAAATATTTATTGCCTTCGTTACCCGCATTGGTCGGAATCGACATCTCGCCGCTGTTGAAAGAGTTGTCTCCGAATTTCGGGGCAGTTATCGTACCTCCGTCCACGTTTTCGGCATAAGCCGTTTCCGTGACGGGCATTGTCTGCAGCGGAAGCACGGCGGCGGCAAGCGTTCCGAAAAGGACCGCAAGGATCGCACAAGCCATTATCAAACCGATTTTTATGTATTTTCTAAGCGACGGATTACCGGACATTATTCATACCTCAAGCTAAAAATACGCGCTCGCGTTATATATATAATAATTTATAAAGCGGCTTTCGTCAATATCCGCGCTTTCCTTTTACTAAAATTTCCCCGCCCGTCAATTAACCGTTGAAAAACCCGGAGCCTTGTGATAGCATAATATCCGAGGTGTTTTTATGAACAAATGGGATCAAAGATTTATGGATATGGCAAAATTGGTGTCGGGTTGGAGCAGCTGCTACAAGCCGAACCGCCAGGTAGGCGCGGTCATCGTAAGGGACAAGCGCATACTGACTACCGGATATAACGGCGCTCCGCAGGGAATACCTTCCTGCAAGGAACGCTCCGAATGCATCCGCGAAAACCTGGGGATAGCTTCCGGCACCAGACAGGAGATGTGTTACGCCGTTCACGCCGAACAAAACGCCATAGTGCAGGCGGCGAAATTGGGGCTCTCTTTGGAGGGAGCAACGATATACTGCACGCACCAGCCCTGCAGTATCTGCACACGGCTGATAATCAATTCGGGAATAAAGCGCGTCGTCTACGACCAGGGATACCCCGACGAATTCAGCCTGCGCCTTCTGAATTCCGCAGGCGTCGAAATAGTCAAATTCAAAGATCTGGAAAACGCCTGAAAACACTGAAAATAAGGAATTTTTTTCCGATAAAACAAACTGAATTTTAATGCTTCACGAACCGTTAAGCCGACCACGAAAAGTCGGCTTAACGCGAATTATACGCAAAAAGCGTGGTAACGTACCGCAGAACCGATTCCAATTCGGTTGTCGAATATCCGCCCGACAGCACCGCCTCGGAAGCGGCGAAAAACACGTCTGTCATAGCCAAGATCGCTTCTTCGTCCTCTCCGCGCTCCGTTTCCAGCAAATCGGCTTTCAGTTCAAAAAAATCGTTTCTTATTTCGGTGATCTCGTTCAACGCGCTGCCCGCCGAAATGACCTTTGCCGAATAATCGGCGGAAATTTCGGAAAATTTATCCACCGCTCTTTCCGTCAGATCCACCAATCTTTTTTTCATATCCCCGGTTCCCGGAAACAGCGAATAACCGATCTCGATCTCTTTTATGAAAGTCCCCTGGTTCTTCGATTCCACGGAAACGGCGTCTTCTTCGTTTAAATATGTAGCTAAAGCTACAAAATATTCGTCGTTTTCGTTTATGATATATCCTGCGCCCCCGTTTGCGCGCACAACCGTAGCCGCAGCTACGGCTTCAGTTTCGGAAGCGTGCTCCGACGCTATCAGCACATAATATTTATCTTTGCCGGCGTTAACGGCGTCGGTCAGCGATCTGCGGATCCTTCCGTCGGTCAGCGCGTCCGCCGCGGCAACCAGAACGAACGCCAACGCGATGACGGCGACGGCTTTTACCCACCTTCTTTTCTTCCGGGGCGCTTTGTATTCCGGCGCTTCGTATTGCCGGTTCCCCTTTCGGTAATTTTTAAAATAATAAGGCGAATAATCCACAAGATAATATATTCCGCCCCTTCCGATATATTCTGCGCGTTCCGCCGCGAACGTGTCGGACGGAAGTCGCGTTCCGAACGGCTATGCGGACAAAAAAAAGGTCCGCGCCTTTCGGTGCGGACCATACTGCAGTTTGGTTTTCGGCCGATCAATACATATCGGGATTTGCGGGCATCTGCGGAGCCGGAGGTTCGGGGATGTCGGCAACCAGGCTTTCGGTCGTCAGCAAAGTAGCCGCCACGCTTGCAGCGTTCTGCAATGCGGAACGGGTGACCTTCGTCGGGTCGATGATGCCTGCTTTCATAACGTCGCAGTATTCGTCGGTCAATGCGTTGTATCCGTAGTTTGCCGACTTCGCGGAAACGACGGTATTTATGACAACTCCGCCGTCTACGCCGCAGTTGTGGGCGATTTGACGCAGAGGAGCTTCCAACGCCTTTATCACGGTGTTAGCGCCCGTCAGATAGTCGCCGCTAAGATCCTTGGTGGCGGCTTTGACTTTTTCGATCACGCCCAGCAAAGCTATTCCGCCGCCGGGGACCATGCCTTCTTCGACTGCCGCTCTGGTGGCTGCCAAAGCGTCTTCGATACGCATCTTGCGTTCTTTCATTTCGATTTCGGTCGCCGCGCCGACGCTGATAACGGCTACGCCGCCGGACAGCTTTGCAAGACGCTCCTGCAGCTTTTCGCGGTCGTAATCGGAAGTGGTTTCGGCAATCTGCGATTTGATCGAAGCGATCCTGGCTTTGATCTCGTCGGGATCTCCTTCGCCGCCGACGATCGTGGTGTTGTCCTTGTCGCTCTTTACCAGCTTTGCGCGTCCCAGCATATCCACGGTGGCGTCTTTCAATTCCATTCCGAGTTCGCTGCTGACGACTTGTCCGCCCGTCAGAACGGCGATGTCCTGCAACATGGCTTTTCTTCTGTCGCCGAATCCGGGAGCTTTGACCGCGAGGCAGTTGAACACGCCTTTCAGCTTATTGACGACGATGGTCGCCAACGCTTCGCCTTCGATGTCGTCGGCGATGATCACAAGGTGCAATCCGTTTTTGATGACCTGTTCCAAAATCGGCAGGATCTCCTGGATGTTGGAAATTTTCTTGTCGGTGATCAAAATCACGGGATCGTCGATTTCGGCTTCCATTTTATCGTTATTGGTAACCATATACGCCGAAACATAGCCGCGGTCGAATTGCATTCCTTCGACGACGGAAAGTTCGGTTTCCATGGATTTGCCTTCGTCCACGGTGATGACTCCGTCCTTACCGACTTTTTCCATTGCCGTAGCGATCAGTTGTCCGATCTCGTCGCTGGACGCGCTGATAGCCGCGACGGAAGCGATCTCTTTTTTGTCCTTCACGTTCTTGGAGATCTTCTTCAAAGCGTCGACTGCGGCGTCGGTAGCGTCCTGAATACCGCGGCGCAGCAACATCGGGTTGGCACCGGCGGCGACGTTTTTCATACCTTCGCGGATTATCGCCTGTGCCAGGACGGCTGCGGTGGTCGTGCCGTCGCCTGCGACGTCGTTGGTCTTTACGCTGACTTCTTTTATCAGCTGTGCGCCCATATTTTCAAAGGGGTCTTTCAGCTCTATTTCTTTAGCTATCGTCACGCCGTCGTTGGTGATCAACGGAGCGCCGTATTTCCTTTCCAAAACAACGTTTCTGCCCTTCGGTCCGAGCGTCAGTTTAACGGTATCGGCCAAAGTATTGACGCCGATCTCCAATGCTTTTCTGGCTTCCTCGCCGTATTTAAATTGTTTTGCCATTTTATGCCTCCTGATTATTAAAAGGCGTCCGGAGCTTGCCGGTCGCCGTCAATTTATTTTTCCACCTTAGCCAAAATATCGCTTTGACGAATGACTATCAGTTCTTCGCCGTCGATTTTGAATTCGGATCCGGCATACTTGCCGTACAATACCACGTCGCCGGGTTTGACTATCATTTTGATTTCCTTGCCGTCTATCATGCCGCCTTCGCCCACTGCGATGACCGTAGCCATTTGCGGCTTTTCCTGGGCGGAGCCGGGCAGAATTATGCCGGACGCGGTGGTTTCGTGAGCTTCGATATGCTTTACGACTACTCTATCGAACAAAGGAATAAGTTTCATATAAACTACCTCCTGAAGTTTTCTGGATTATTAGCAGTCAGGTGCTTTGATTGCTAACATTGTGAATTATAGCATTTACTTTCGCCGAATGCAAGTGCTAGAGATAAAAATTTTTTAAAATTTAATCCGCCGTCCGATCAATTATATTCGTGGTCGATATTTATGACGAAATAGTAGACTTTTTCGTTTCCGCCGTCGTTATTTTGCCGGATCTCGGCTGTCAGAAAATCGGACAGTTCCTTCGCGGTCACTTTCACGTCGTAAGGCACCACCGCGTCGAAAAGCACGTTGGTATGCGTCACGCCTTTTACCAATCTGAAATCGTGCAGTTTCAATTTGCCGTCGTATTTTCCGTTTATCAAAGCGGTGACTTTGCTTTTCATATCTATCAATTCGGGATCGTCCGTGACCACGGGATCCATATGTATCACCATAAAGATCCCTTCGGCGGCAAAATCGCGTTCGATGTTGTCGATAAGGTCGTGAGATTTCATCACGTCTTCGGCGGCGTCCACCTCCGCGTGCAGGGAAGCGAAGCTTTTCGCGGGTCCGTAATTATGCACCATCAGGTCGTGCACTCCCAGGATACCGGGGTAGGAGCAGACTTTTTTTACGATATGTTCCACCAATTCCTTATCGGGTTTTCCGCCTATCAGCGGATCTATGGTTTCTTTTACCAATTTAATTCCCGATATCACGATAAACAGCGACACCGCAAGACCTACCGCCGCGTCGACGACGGTAAACACGTCGGGGCGGAATATCGCGCCTATCGTCGAAGCCAGAACCAAGGTCGTCGAGATCACGTCGTTACGGGAATCGGTCGCGGACGCGTACAGAGAGGTCGAAGAAATACTCTTTCCGAAGTCGCGGTACAACAATCCCTGAATACCTTTCAGGATAATGCTGACGCCCAATATCACCGCCGTCCAGGCGGAAGCTTCTATAGGTGTCGGAGAAATTATTTTTTCGACGGAAGATTTGAACAAGGATCCGCCGATTATCAATATTATGAAAGCCACCACCAGCCCCGTGATATATTCGTAGCGCGCATGTCCGAAAGGATGTTCCTTGTCTGCCGGGCGGTTGCTGAGTTTAAAACCTATCAGAGTCACTCCGGAGGAGCCTGCGTCCGAAAGGTTGTTTACGGCGTCCGCGATGACGGAAATTGAACGCGACAGCAAGCCGACTGCGACTTTCATCACGAACAGCACGGCATTGGTGACGATGCCGAATATCCCTGCCGTCATTCCGTAGCGGAACCTGACGTCGGGATCGGAAGTGTTTTTATAATCTTTTATAAAGGTTTTCTTTAAAGGCTCGAAGATTTTCATATCGACAGTAAGTATATGCTTCGGGAAGCCGTTTGTCAACGGCTTCCCGGGAAATTATATCCGTTTTCCGCGGCGGAAAATCCGTCAGACGGCTTTAAATTTGCCTATAAGCGTAGAGCTGATGAATTTGTCGGGATGGTTATACTCTTCCAGCTTGTCGGCAGGCACGAAAACTTCATTGACTATGTCGTTACTGAACGGATCAAAAGTCGTTTCCACCTTCGGCGGATTGCCTTTGAATTCTATGCGCATCGCCTGTCCGTCGGTATCCTGATTGGCAAAGCAATACCTTTTCAATTCGGACACATTCGCGCCTACTGTCAGATTGTTGATTTTGTTTCCGCTGAATGCGCTGACGCCTATCGTCAGCCCGCCGTCGTCGCTTTTACTTAAATCCACTGTTACCAAAGCGCTGTCCGCGAACGCCTCGGTATCTATCGATTTCAGTTTCGGAGAAGCGTAAAACGAAGATAGCGAAGTCGCGTAAAACGCATATTTGCCTATAGATTCCAATTCCAGGCCGTCGACTACGCCGGCATCGTATGTGAAAGTAACGTCTTCCCATCGATAGGTCCACTTTATCGACGACAGCTTTGACATATTGTAAAAAGCGTATTCGTCTATTCTTCTTACGGTATCCGGAAGGGAAACGGACGTTATCGTGTCCAGGTCGGGAAAAGACGTGGACGCAGTGTCCTTCGTCAGATATCCGCCGATATCGGTAACCGTATAGAATTTCGAACCTCCGTTTATGACTATATTCACTTCTTCGGGTATCGACAGCGAAGTACTGCCGTAATCGTACAGATACCTGACCTTTGCGTACTTGGTTTCGCCGTCCGCCTGCAGGATGCCGTCCTCATTTACGGGTTCGAAGGCATACCCTGCGCTTTTATTGACGTACTCTTCCGCCAGGATGATGTCTGCTATCTGTAAATTATACTCGCTCAGCAGCGAGTCTCCGTAAGCGTTATCGTAAGCTTTTTTCCATTCCCTTCTGTACGACGAAAGCTGCGCTATCGGAACGTAGTATCTGATCTGAGTGCCGACGGTATCGCCCATATCGTAAATCGAATCGGGAACTACGACGTCGGGAACGCCGTCGGAAAAGATGTGTACTTCTTTTATGGTCGTATTCCCCCAGAAAGGAGCTTTACCGTATTCTTTCAGCGAATAGAAGGTGACCGATTCTATACGGGTGTTCTGGAAAGCCCAATTGCCCAAAATTCGGAACTCCGAATCGACGGGGAAGTTTACCGACGTCAGACCGCTGTTCGCAAAGGCGTAATTTCCCAGGATCTCCAATTCTTTCGGGAAGGAAGCGACGGTCAGTTTCGTCATCGAGTTGGAAGAATCGGAAGCGAACGCGTTTGCGCCTATCAGTCTGACCCCGGCGGCGAAGTCCACGGTTTCCAAAGACTTGCAGTTATAGAACATATAGTCGGAAATTATGCCCAGCCCCGGATCGTCGGAAGCGACGATGTTGCCGTTGCCGTCTAAATTATAGGAGGTATATACCGTTTTCAGCTTTGTCGCGCTTTCGAAAACGCTTTCGCCTATGAAATAATCGGTAAAATCGTAACCGACGTCGTCCGAATCCTCGTCGGCGGCGGGCGGCAGAGTGTCGTTACGGGGCACCAGCGCCGAACCTTCGGGGAAATATGCCGCCTCCAATGCGGAACCGGCAAAAGCGAATTTTCCGAGATATTCCACGTTTTTCGGTATCAGGACCGTGGCGGACAGCCTTTTTGTGGCGTTCGCCGCCTTATAAACGGTGTCTATCGAAGTCCCGTTAAAAGCGTAATTGCCGATGACCCTCAAAGACGAAGGAAGCTGCGAATCGGTGTAAGCGCCGGTGGCGGGATCGACTACGGAAAAGTTGATCCTTCCTTCGCCTAACGGGTTCTGGAAAGCCGATTTCCCTATTTCCTCGACATTGGGCATATAAATGCTTAGCGTACTGCAGTTATAAAAAGCGTATTCGCCTATCCTCGTTACCGAATACGGCAGCATTATACTTTTTCCCGATCCCACGGAGGAAAAAGCGCGGTCGGCTATCTCCGTAACGGGCAGGCCTTCTATCTCGCCGGGGATCTCTATCAGAAGCGAAGTCGATCTGAATTCTTCTTTCAGCCCCGTTATCGAAACTTCGGTGCCGTTTTCGATGATACTGTATTTGTACGGCACGTCGTAGCGCGCGTAAAGCGTGATATCGAACGGGAACAGGTATTTATCGTCGGCATTTATTTTCTCTCCGCCGCCGTCCGGCTCCGTATACCAACCGGCAAAGATCATTCCGGGCACTCTGTAATCGGCGCCGCCGTTCATCTCCGTATCCGAAGGCAGACTCAAATAATCGCCGTAATTTACGGACTTCGTGATCACAGGCTCCGTATAAGAACTTTCGCTGAAGTCCAAAGTCATTTGAAAATCGGGATCGATCATCACCTTTCTTTTATTGTTTTCGGGTTCTTTTATCCTGACGGTGCCCTTAGAAGTATTGTATACTATTTCGGTGATCTCGAAGGTTATCGAATCGCCGTCCTGTCCTTCCACCGATTGATTCTTAACCAAGATTCTGGATGGCGTCGAATCGGAAGAAAATTTATCGGAAGTATAAGTGTTGCCGCTCATCGTAAACGACTGCACGGGATTGCCGGCGATGTTGGAAAGCACCAATTCCACGGTAAACAGATCCAACTCGCCCGACCGATTGCGGTCCAGGCAGACCACGTCGTAATCGGATTCCCATTCCGAGCTGTTCGGGATTATGTTGAATTCCGACAAAGCGACGGTATTCGGATCCTTGGCCCCCGGATCTTTACCGCTTTCACTGCCGTTTACGCCGCACGCCGCCAACGTCGCCGCCGTTATAAACGCCAACGCGATTGCCGCGCATAATGTTAGAACTTTAAAACCTGTTCTTTTTTTCATTTCCCGTTTTCCCTGCTTTTTGATTTTATGTCTTTCGTGAGCTTCCGCAGCGCGCCCGATCAGCCTTCCGGGCGATAGCCTCCGCTCTTTTTCTTGCGTTTGACGATGACTACTATCAGGATTATCACTCCCGCCAGGAGCAACGCTCCGCCCACGGAAGAACCTGTGATTATCAAAGTCTTTTTCCCTTCCTCGCTGATATTGACGCTTACGTTATCGCCGGAGGAGCCGCCGTCCGTCTGATCGCCGGGCGAGGCTTCTTCTCCGCCGCTGCCCATCGAGTTGCCGCCATCGCCGCTTTCCCCCTGTTCGGGATCGTCGGGGTCGTCGGGATCGTCGGGATCGGGAGTTTCCTGGGAGTGGGCGGGCGAAATCGACAGGCTGATACTCTTTACCGGCTTACCCTGGATATAGAAAACCAATTCGCCGGACAGCCCTGCGCGGATCTCCGCCGAGAATAATTTCACGCCCGTTCCGGAATCGATCAGCTTCAGCTGCGTACCGGCAAGCGTCGCCGTGACGTCCGCCGCCACCTTCGCAGAAACGGATATGATCAGCGCCGTTCCCTCGCCTTCGCCCGTCGGCGGCAAAGGCTCTATCACCGTTTCTCCGCCGGCTTCTTTCGAAAGCGATACCGAGAAATATTCGTCGGCTTTGGCGGCGGAAACGTAGCCGTTCACATACAGCGAAATACCCGTCACCGTTTCCAGATTGCGCGAATCGTTGGGCACGAAAGTCAGCTTATATTCGGACAGCCCGTATACCAAAAGTGCGTCGCCTTCGAAAACGAACTCTCCTTCCGCTATAAGATCTCCCAACGACGCTTCGCCGTCCACATCCGCGGCGGTCAAAGTATATCCCGTTTCGAATTCTATCTCCGCGTTTCTGACCCTCACCTGCGGCGTCGCGCGCAGTATGGTGAAATCGAAAGACCTGGTTTCGGTTTCGTAACCGGGCGCCGAAAGCGTCAGCTCCGCGGAATAAGTCCCGGCGTCGGAGGGCACGTTTTCGGCAACCGTACCTGCCGGAGCGTTTTCAAATAAAAGCTCCGTTTCGTATCCCGTATAAGTATATTCGGTTACCCTTAAAGCAATATTCGCAGGAAGAGTATTTAACGAAACCGTAAATTTCCCGGAATCTTCGGCTTTATAGAAAACATAATTTCCGACGGCGGCTCCGCCGAAAACCATATCCACGTCGTAAACGCCGGCGTTCATCAAACCGCCCGTAACGAGATCCCCCGATATTTCGAACCCGACGTTAACTCCATCGGGCAGAGCGGCGGTCTGTCCGTTGTATTTCAAAGTATATCCGAAAGTTTCCGGAACGGCGTCGGTTGCCATAGCTTCGGCGGCGGTCACCGAATATTCGAAGGATCTGGGATAAATAACGAATCGGAATTCGTTTTCTCCGATCCATACGTATCTGTCCGTCTTTTGCGAGGGTTGGTTCAGCAAAACGGTAAAGGTATGCGGACCGACGTTCAGATCCGAATAATCTGAAACTCCGCCGTCGTACACTACCTTTATCAGTCCGCCGCTTTGCGCGCCTTGGATGCGGACTGCGGCGTTTATCGAAGCCGTCACGTCGGAACCGTATTCGAAAGAATCCTGAACTTCGTTCAAAGAAACTTCCGCGGGTCTTACTGTAAAGGCTTTTTCGCCGTTTAAAATCTTGAATTCGATCGTGTTTACCCTTTCGGCGGTAAAGATATCCGACGCCGTCACAGGGTCGGCGGCGGAAACGTTATAAACGAACGGCTCCGCATAGCCGCTACCGACGTAATCGCCCAACACTCCGAAATAATCGCAGTATTCGTCGGTAATCGTTAAATACAGCCCCGTGCTTCCGCTGAAGTTGTCGTCGGAATAAACGTAATTGTTCACCCTTAAAGTTCCGTCCGCGGTCCAGGAAACGTGTCCGTAGAACTCTTCTTCCCCTGCCGAAAGGTCGATATTCATAACGTAAGGAATTATCTTTATCTCGACTACTCCTCCGAAAGTATAATGATCGTCCTCGGCAAAGGTCAGGTAATAACTGCCGGGGTACTGCGCGACGTCGGTAGGAGAGGAAACCGTCCCTTCCGAATAGGCGCGATATACGGAATAGGTCATTGCGACGGGATAATTTTCCACCGCGTCGAAGCTGAGACCGCTTGCGGAAACCAGCGTCGAATAAAGGTCTTTGCCGTTATACGTCAGCGTATGTTCGCCGCCGTCCGCGGTCAGCTCCTTTTTATTCAGGGTAAACGACGAAAGCGTCAGCGTGCCGCCGTTTAAATTATTTTCGTAAGCGGCTTTCGGAATGATGGTAAAAACTATATCCGTCAGTTTTACGGGTTCGGAAAAACGCACCGTTCGGTCGGATACCGTCTGCATCGTTCCGTCGGCGTGGTAAACCGCCGTGGTCAAGAACAGGTCTTTGAACAACATTCCCGAAATTTCCGAAATCCCGGGGGCGTTGGCGGTCAGTTGGTATTCGTCCCCGTCGAAGAAATATTCGCCGTTTACGTCCTTCTTCCCGCCCTTTGACGTCCACAATTCCACCTCGAATTGCGGAGTCAGC
>CALVXZ010000020.1 GCA_944371785.1 uncultured Clostridia bacterium
GTGAATACGGGAGCAAGCTCGTGCTGAGCGGGCGCGACCTCGTTATGTTTGGTCTTTGCGAGTACGCCGAGTTTCCATAACTCTTCGTCCAATTCCTTCATATACGCCGAAACGCGCGATTTTATCGTGCCGAAGTAATGGTCTTCCAGCTCCTGACCTTTCGGAGGAAGTGCGCCGTACAGCGTGCGCCCGGTAAACATAAGATCCTTTCTTTGATCGAAATATTTCTTATCGACCAAAAAATATTCCTGCTCCGCGCCCACCGTGGTGGTGACTTCGACGGAATCGTCCGCGCCGAATAGTTTCAAAATCCGCTTTGCCGCCGAATTAATGGCGCGCATCGATTTCAATAACGGCGTTTTCTTGTCCAACGCTTCGCCGTTATAGGAACAGAACGCCGTGGGAATGCACAGCGTGCCGTCTTTTATGAAAGCGTAAGAGGTGGGATCCCACGAAGTATAGCCTCTGGCTTCGAAAGTCGAACGCAGACCTCCCGACGGAAAGCTGGACGCGTCCGGTTCGCCTTTGATCAGCTCTTTCCCCGAAAATTCCATTATGATTCCGCCTTCGGGAGTGGGGGAAATGAACGAATCGTGTTTTTCGGCGGTAACTCCGCTGAGGGGTTGGAACCAATGGGTAAAATGAGTCGCGCCTTTTTCTATCGCCCAATCCTTCATCGCGTTCGCCACCACGTTGGCGACTTCCAACGGCAGAGGCTGGTTCTTGCTGATCGCCAATTTGAGTTCCCGATAAGTGGATTTCGGGAGCCTTTCGCGCATAATTCTATCGTTGAATGCCATGGAACCGAAAATTTTCGAAACGTCCATATTTTTATTTCTCCTGTGTCGTATTAACAAAAAAAGCGCCACGGGTAAACCCTTAGCGCCTTTGCTATATGCGTATTATAGATGAACGGCAAAACATTGTCAAACGATTTTCGATACTTTCTCGCCGGAAATCAAACTTTCCCGGTGAAGTCGAAATTCGTTGTGATATAATCGACGCCCAACCTCATGAAATAGCGTGCGATCCCGGCGCGGTTTATCGTCCAGAGGTTGACTTCGTGTCCCAACTTATGCGCCTTTCTGATAAGGCAAGAGGTGCAATAAGTAAACATCAGATCGACGTCGTAACCTTTTTTCAAGTAGGCGCGTCCGGAAGTGGGATACTTGCCCAACACCTGCATACGGATCGCGGGGTTCATCGCGCGCATTCTGGCAAGGTTCACGAAATGGAAGCTGATGAATACGGCGTTCTCCAGACCGACGATTCCGTCGACTATCGATATCAGTTCCTTTAGCTGTTCCTTTTTGGGTTTGCATTTCAATTCTATGACGGGGACTTTGCCGCCGGCTTTGCATATTTCCAGGTAGCGCGTCATACTGCAGATATACGATTCGCCTTCGATTTTCACCGACCCCATCTTGTTCAGATTCATCGGAAGTTTCAAGGCTTCTTCGTAAGTGATTTCCGATATCGACACGGATTTTTCGGCAAAGGGGTTATTGTCGTGACAACATACCCATTGATTGTCCTTAGTAAACCATACGTCGGTTTCGATGCCGTAAAAAAAGGGGGATTCTGCAGCCGCCAGGAAGGCTTTTTCCGAATTTTGATAAAACTTTGAGCTTAAACCTCTGTGAGCAATAAAGCGCGTCATTTCATCCTCTCCGAATAATATATATAAATATATAACGAATTATATAAAAAGTCAATGGGTATTCGCAATATATAATCTTTTTTTAACAAACGCATTTTCGGAGTTTCCGTTTACTTACGCGGATAATTTTGGTATAATACGGCTGTGAAGATTTACGGCGACTATCACACCCACACATATTTTTCGGACGGCAGACGGTCGGTGGAAGAAAACGTCTCGGCGGCGGTCGCGCGCGGGCTGGAAGCCGTAGCCGTTTCCGATCACGGCTTCGATAACCCCGACAGATTTTCGTTGACCCGCGAAAAGGCGGCACGGCAGACGGAGCTGATAGCCGAGGCGCGCTGCGATCACCCCGATATCAGGATCTATCACGCGATAGAGGCGGACATAACGGGGACGGACGGCGATATCGATATGCGTCCCGAAGACTTCGCGCGTTTCGATTACGTCATTGCCGGTTTTCACCGTTTTGCAAAGCCGCATACGGCAAGGGATTTTTTCGGGTTTTATCTTCCCGCTTATTTTTCGTTTGCGTTCAGACCTTCCGCGGACGTCGTCAGGCGCAATACGCGCGCTTTCAACGCGATGATAAAGCGTTATCCGATAGCCTTTGTCGCGCACCTGAACGATATGGTGATATGCGACCCGAAAGAGGTGGCGGAATGCGCCGCCGATCACGGGACGTACCTGGAAATAAATATGAAACACATAGACGTTTTCGAACGCGCCCTGGACGGTATCCTGGCAACGGACGTGAAACTCATCGCCAATACCGACGCGCACACCCCCGGAAAGGTAGGGGATTTTACGGAATTGGAAAAGCTGCTGCAGCGCGTTCCGGAGCTTTCTCCGAGGATTTTGAACGCCGTTCCCGGCGAAATAATTTTCAGAAATTAATTATACTATCGGAGTGAACGGCTCCTCCGAATCCTTAAAAAACGGCGGTCGTACGGAAAAGCTTTTAAACGAAAAGCCCGGACGGCTGATCCTTTCGATGGGTATACCGTCGATGTTCCAGATGCTGTCCGGCGCGGTCGGCGCGCTTGCCGGCAGCTTTTTTATAGCCGCGGACGGGATAGGCGCGCTTTCCGCCGCTTTCCCCGTGCAGGCGCTGTTGACGGCGTTTGCGATAGCGGTAGGGATAGGATCGGGTTCCGCGCTGTCCAGGGCGATCGGCAGAGGCGATACCGACGGCGCGCGAAGGACCGCCTCCGCAGGTACCGTTATGGCTCTGGCGATAGGGTTGCCGCTTGCGGGCGTCGGAGCGGCGGCGGCTTTTTTCGTACCGGGAGCGTTCGATCTGTCCGATGCGGACGTGGATTCCGCAAAGATTTACCTTTTGATCGTATCCGCGGTTTTTCCCGTGACCGCAGTTCACACCGTATACAACCGTCTTGCGGTTTCGGAAGGAGTTACCGTGCCGCCGATGCTGGCGGCGATATCCGGCGCCGCAGTCACGATATGCGTCGATCTGATATTGTTTTCCGTCGAAAACGGCTTGCCGCCGACGGCGAGGCTTGCCGCGGCGGACGTAGCGGGGCAGACCGTCACTTTAACGGGCGCGCTGATAATAGCAAAGCGGCTGCCCGTAAAACCGTTTCTGAGCAAAAGCGTTCTGCCCGATAAGAAAGTATACGCCGAAATTTTAAAGGTAGCATTGCCTTCGGCGATACAAAACGGCGTCGACGCATTGTTTACCACGATATTGAATTTCATCCTTGGCGGCGGCGCGATAGCCTTTTACGGGACCTTTTACAAGGTTCGTCAGCAGGCGCTGACCCCGGTGTACGGATTGAATCAGGGCACGGTGCCGATCCTCGGAGCGGCATTCGGCGGAGGAAAACGATCAAGATTCAAAAAAGTCTTTCTGATCGCTTCGGCGATAGCCCTCGGCGTAGCGGTTTCGGTGGCGGTCGCCGCAGAGTTCGCGGCGGAGCCCCTTTTAAGGCTGTTCGAAGCCGAGGACGGTAAGACGGCGTTCAGGATAATGGTGACGGGGTTCGTGCCGTCCGCCGCCGCGTTGATGCTGTCCGCGGCGTTCGTCGCGACAGGGCACGGCGGAAAAGCGTTGGCGCTGAATCTGACGCGCGGCGCAGGCATCGGGATCCCGGCGGCGATTTTGCTGCGCGCGCTTCCGATAAATTACACTTGGTTTGCGTTGACGGCGGCGGAATTTCTGGCTTTGGCGGTCTTTGTCCCGATAGCGGTCGTATCGTATAAAAAATCCCCGTTCGGGACGGGGAAAGGCTGAATAGGTAAGTTTTTTTGCGGATATTATTAAATTACAGGTATTTTTCGGCGATCTCTACCGCGCATCCGATAATCTTTTCGCAGGGACGGGAGGCGTAGTATTCGGGCGTGCGCTCCGACGGAACGGGGGAATCGTCCGCGCCGGCGTCCTTTAAAAGCTCGGCGCAGTTCAAAGTACCGAAGTTTTCGTAAAAATCGTCCATGGCTTTTCTGGAGATTTCGTAAATTTCGGTCTTCGAATAATCGGGATGTGCGGCTCCGATCGTCATCAGCATACCGCTGACCGCGCCGCAAAGCTGCCTGGAACGCGCCACGCCGCCGCCGAAAGGCGCGGCTACGGCTTTTATCACGGAGGTCGGGACTCCGCTTTTTTCAGACAGAGCCATCGCAACCGATTGCGCGCAGTTCAAACCCGTTTCGAAATATTCCTTTGCCTTTTCACGGCAGTCCGTGCCGCTCATTTTTTCAGAAGCTCCTTCAATTTAGCCTCTACCGCGGCGGAATCGGCTTTGCCTCTGGTGGCTTTCATGACGTAACCCAACAGCGCTTTCAAAGCCTGTTCTTTGCCGCCGAGATAATCCTTTACGGCACGTTCGTTCGCGGATACGGCTTCGCGGCACAACCCTTCCACGGCGGAATCGTCTACGGAGGAAAGATCGTCTTTCGTCAGGTAATCGGAAGGTCTTCCGCCGCTCAGCAGCATTTCCTGCAACACGCGTTTTTGTATGCCGGAGTTTATCTTTCCTTCGGAACGCAGTAAAATGAGCTCGATCAGCGCGTCGGCGCCGAATTTTATTTCGAACAGCTCTTTTTCTTCTTCCGTCTGCATACTGCGGAAGATCTCTCCAAGTATAAGGTTCGCGGCGATCTTCGCGTCGGCTTTTTCGATACATTCGGAATAGAAATCCGCAACGCGTTTGTATTGCACCAGCCTGTCGGCTTCGACTTCGGTTATGCCTTTTGCCAGGAAACTGCGTTTTAATTCCCCGGGAAGCACGGGCATTTCTTGGCGGATTTTTTCGATAAATTCGTCGGATACGTGTATTGCCAGAATATCGGGTTCGGGGAAATAACGGTAATCCTGAGCGTCTTCCTTACTGCGCATACTTTCGGTGGTTTGGGTACCTTCGTTATAGCGTCTGGTTTCCTGAACCACTTTTTCTCCCGAATCCAACAGATCGCATTGTCTGGAGTATTCGTAAGATAGAGCCTTTTCCATAAAGCTGAGGGAGTTCATATTTTTTATTTCCGTCCTGGTGCCGAAAGGCGTTCCCGGCAGGTGAACGGAGATGTTGACGTCGCACCTCATGGAACCTTCCTGCATTTTGCAATCGGAAACTCCTATGTGCCGCATTATCAGCTGCAGTTTTTCCACATACTCCCTTGCCTCTTCCACCGAAGCGATATCGGGTTCGGAAACGATCTCTATCAACGGTACGCCGCCGCGGTTGTAATCGACGTAGGTATAACCGCCTTCGTGAACCAGCTTTCCGGCGTCCTCTTCCATATGGATGTGGTTTAGGCGGATACGTTTTCCGGAATCCAATTCGACGTATCCTCCGACGGAAACGGGGTTTTCGAATTGCGATATCTGATAAGCCTTCGGCAGATCGGGATAAACGTAATTTTTCCTGTCCATCGTGGTGACGGAGGAGATTTTGCCGTGAGTGGCAAGTCCGGCGCGGATGGCGTAGCACAAAACTTTTTTGTTGATGACGGGCAGGGAACCGGGTTCGCCCGTGCAAACGGGACAGGTATGAGTGTTGGGTTCTGCGCCGAACTTTGTGGAGCATCCGCAAAAGATTTTGGAATCGGTCTGTAATTCGACGTGGGTTTCCAGCCCTGCCACAAAGAGGTATTTCGACATTATTTTACCTCCTTTGCCGGGATAGCGGCGGCGCGTTCGAATGCGTAAGCGGCATTCAGGATCGTCGGTTCGGAAAATTTCGCGCCGATCAGCTGCATTCCTATCGGCAAGCCTTTGCCGTCGTAACCGGCAGGTACGGATATTGCCGGCAGTCCGGCGATATTTACGGGAACGGTACAAAAGTCCGACATATATGTTTCGATCATATTTTCGGAAGTGTAATTCAGCGGGAAAGCCGTTGTGGGCGCTACCGGAGTCAGCAGGACGTCGACTTTTTCAAACGCGTCGCGGAAAGCCTCCGAAACCTGTTCGCGCACCCTCAGCGCTTTTTTGTAGTAGGCGTCGAAGTATCCCGCGCTGAGAACGTACGTTCCCAACATAATGCGGCGTTTTACTTCCTTGCCGAACCCCTCGCTGCGCGTTTTCATTATCATTTCGTTTACGTCGTCGTAATCGGTGGAGCGGTAGCCGTAGCGTATGCCGTCGTAACGGCCGAGGTTACTGCTTGCCTCCGCGCAGGCGATGATATAATAAGCCGGCAGGGCGTATTTCAGCCACGGGACGGAGATCTCTTCGATCCTTGCTCCAAGCTTTTCAAACAGCGCGAACTGAGCCTTCAGCGTGTCGGAAACTTCGGGTTTGATACCCTCGAAGTATTCTTTCGGGAACCCGATCTTCAGGTTTTTGACGTCACCGTCCATACGTTCGAAAGCCGCCGACGAAAGGGGCGAAGAGGTCTGATCGCGTTTATCTGCGCCTCTTATGGCGTCATAGACTATCGCGGCGTCGGCTACGGAAGATGTCAGCGGTCCGATCTGATCCAGGCTGCTGCCGTAGGCTATCAGACCGTAGCGCGATACCGACCCGTATGTGGGTTTCAAACCGACCACGCCGCAAAACGAAGCCGGCTGTCTAACCGAACCGCCGGTATCCGAACCCAACGCGTAAACGGCCATATCCGCGGCTACGGCAGCCGCCGCGCCTCCGGAACTGCCGCCCGTGACGTAGTCGGTGTTTACGGGGTTCAAGGCGGCGCCGTGGCATCCCGTTTCGGTGGAAGAACCCATGGCGAATTCGTCCATATTGTTTTTACCCAACGGAACGGCTCCGGCAGCCGAAAGTTTTTCTATGACCGTGGCGTCGTAAGTGGGGCGGTAGCCTTTTAAAATCTTCGAACAGCAATCGGTTTCGACGCCTTTTTCGGCGATATTCGCCTTTATTCCGAACGGAATGCCCGTCAGAAGGGTCTGTTTGCCGGCGGCGATCTGCTTGTCGGCAAGATCGGCATACTTCAGCGCGCGTTCCCCGTCAACGGATACGAAGGCGTTGAAACGGCGGTTCGCGTCGGCTTTTTTCAGGTATTCTTTGGTCAGTTCGACCGCGGAAATCTTTTTTTCTTTCAGTAAAGAAGCGTATTTTAAAATCTTACTTTGCATCGTGTCTTCTCTTTTTTACGGGGAAATAGCCGTTTTCGCCCCCTCCGACGTTGGAAAGGATGAGCTCGGCGGGGAAGGAAGGGGTTACTATATCCTCCCTAAGGTTTTCCGCCTCGGCAATTACGCCGCGATAGGCTTCGGAATCCGCCGCGGCTTCGGAAACCGTTCCGGCAAAGCCGACTATATCCTCCATATCCTTTCTGAGGGCTTCGGTTTCGCCTTCGTCAAGTTGTAATTTGGCTAATTTCGCCAACCATTCTATATCCTTTTTTTCTATCATATCAGTCCCTTATTTTGACGTGTATCTCCCTCAGCTGTTGCTCGGTGACTTCGCCGGGCGCGCCCATCAGCAGATCCTGAGCGTTTTTATTCATCGGGAACGCGATGACTTCGCGGATGTTTTCGCGGTTCGTCAGCAGCATAAGAATTCTGTCTACGCCGGGCGCCATTCCCGCGTGCGGAGGCGCGCCGAATTTAAACGCGTTATACAAAGAACCGAAGCGTTTTTCCAATTCTTCGCGGGGATATCCGGCGATGTCGAAGGCTTTTATCATCGTTTCCAATTCGTGGTTTCTGACCGCGCCGCTGGATAATTCCACACCGTTCAGAACTACGTCGTATTGGTATGCGGTGATCTTGTCGGGTTCGGAATTCCGCAACGCTTCCAAACCGCCTTTGGGCATACTGAACGGGTTGTGAGTGAACGCCCATTTGCCGGTTTCGTCGTCCCATTCGTACATCGGGAAATCGACTATGAAGCAGAATTTATAGGAGTTTTCTTCGATCAGGTTCAACGCTCTGCCCAATTCGGAACGAATTGCTCCGGCGAGGAGCGGCGCTTTGTCGCGCTTGTCGGCGATGAAAAACAGCAGATCTCCTTTTTCCAAAGCCGCCGTTTCGCGGAGTTCGGCTTTCATGGGCTGCGGAATGAATTTGTCGATCGGTCCTTTATAGCTGAGGTCTTCGTTCACGGTGACGTAACCCAGACCGCCCATTCCCAATTCTTTCGTCGCAAAAGCCAGCATCTTTTCGTGGAAGCCTTTGCTTAGCGAGGCTCCGCCGGGGACGCGGATGGCGCGCACGCATACGTTATTGCCTTTAAACGGTTTGAAATCGCAGCGGGAGAAAAACTCCGTCAGGTCGATTATGAACAAGGGGTTCCTCAGATCGGGTTTGTCGGTGCCGTATTTCAGCATCGATTCCGCATAAGGTATCCTTTCAAAAGGCGGAGGCGTGACCTTCGCGTCGGAAAATTTCGTAAAGATCTTGTACAGCACTTCTTCCGCCACTTTCAGGACGTCTTCCTGCGTCGCGAAAGCCATCTCGAAGTCAAGTTGGTAAAATTCGCCGGGAGCTCTGTCGGCTCTGGCGTCCTCGTCGCGGAAACAAGGCGCGATCTGGAAATATCTGTCGAAGCCGGATACCATCAGCAGCTGTTTGAAAATCTGCGGAGCTTGCGGCAAAGCGTAGAATTTACCTTTGTGTTTACGGCTGGGTACTAGGTAATCGCGCGCGCCCTCGGGCGAAGAAGCCGTCAGTATCGGGGTGTTTATTTCGATAAATCCCAATCCGCGCATGAGTTCGCGCATATAGGCTACGACTTCGCTGCGCAGGACGATCCTGTCGTGCAATTCGCGGTTCCTGAGGTCCAGAAAACGGTACTTCAGCCGCAGTTCTTCCTTCGTTTCCTGCGCCGTCTGTACGTCGAAAGGCAGCCTTTCCGTGACCGCTCCGAGTATTTTTATCGACTCTGCCACCAATTCCACCGTGCCGGTCATTATCTTCGGATTGTAAGAATCGGGAGTACGTTTACGCAACGTTCCTTCTACGCTGATGCAGAATTCCTTGCCGATGCCCTTCAGAAGCTCTTCGTCGTTCATTACTATCTGTAAAACGCCGTAATGATCCCTGAGGTCAATGAACATTACTCCGCCGTGATCGCGGATGTTTTCTACCCATCCGGCTACGCGGATATGCTGCCGATCCAATGCGTCGGTGATTTGGCTGATGTTATGCGTCCTGTATTGCATAATAAAGTCCTCTGGAAATTATATATAAAAAAATATAACACAACGCGCGAATTTAAGTCAACAATAAACGCGCCATATAAAATTTTATCCGGAATATGCCGCCTTTTAAACGCCGCCGTGCCGGCAGAGTGCCGATGCGTCCGCCGTATCGGATACGTTTTTTGCGCCGAAAAAGATATTTACGGCGGCAAAGTTTGCTTTTTCGGCATTTCAGTCGTATAATTAAAATATGAAAGTTTTTCTGAAACTCTCGAAAGAGATAATGCAATATAAGGCGTACTACGTCATGGGCATCGGCGCGGTGATCCTGGCGACTTTGTGTTCGCTGGCGGCGCCGACTCTGCTGTCCGAAATGACCGGCATAGTGTCCGCCGGGGTCGGCAAACCCGAACTTGCAAGGATCCTTGCGCTTGCCGGGTGGCTTGCCGGGCTGTACCTTCTGAAATGGCTGATGCGTTTCGTTTCGACGTATACTCTGCATATCGCCGCGTGGCGGCTTGCGGACGGGACAAGGATCAAATTGTACGACAGGATCCAACAATCCAGCCTGGACTACCTGGAAAACCGCCAATCGGGCGAGTTGCTTTCGCGTGTAATAAACGACGTCGATAAATTGGAGCTTCTGTACGCCCACGTCATTCCCGAATTTCTGACCAACGCGCTGACCTTTGCGGGGGTTCTGGGCGTTTTGCTGTATATGAATTGGAAATTGGCTTTGGTGACCGCGGTCATAATCCCAGTGGTGGCGGCGGCGTGCGTGTTCTATTCCAAAAAGGTGCGCCCGAATTTCAAAGCCGCCCAAAGACTGATAGGCAATATTTCCGCCGAAGTCCAGGACAACATCCAGGGTATCCGCGAGGTGCAGTCCTTCGGTCAGCAGCAGCGCGAACACCTGGACGTAAAGGAACGCACCGACAGCCATACCCGCGCCATTCTGAAAGCGCTGAAAGCTTCCGGAGTGTTTCATCCGCTGATAGAATTTCTTTCTTCGCTTGGCACCGTGGCGGTTGTCGCGGTGGGAGGCTACCTCGCCTACACCGGCGGAGTCGACGTCAGCGAAGTGGTGGCGTTTTTATTGTATCTGTCATTGCTGTTCACGCCGATGGAGGGCATGGCGAAGCTGATGGAAAACGCCGAACAGGCAATAGCCGCCGGCGAAAGGATATTGGAAGTGCTGGAAGCCCCGATCACGGTAACCGACCTGCCCGGAGCGATCGATATCGGAAAGGCGAAGGGCGAAATTACCTTTGACGACGTTTCGTTTTCGTATTCCGACGGAAAGCCCGTTCTGAAACACGTCGATTTCACCGTCTTACCCGGGAAAACGGTTGCGTTCGTCGGCGCGACGGGCGCCGGAAAAACCACGGTGACAAAATTGATATCCCGTTTTTACGACCCGACCGAAGGCGAAATACGCTTGGACGGAATAAACATAAAAAACATTACGTTGGAATCGCTAAGGCGCAACATTTCCCCGGTATTGCAGGACACTTTCCTGTTCACCGGAACCGTGGCGGAAAACATCGCTTATGCAAAGCCTTCGGCGACAATGGACGAAATAGTAGCCGCCGCTACCAAAGCGCAGATCCACGAAGACATTATGGATATGCCGGACGGATATAACACCACCGTAGGCGAAAGGGGAATGAAATTGTCGGGCGGACAGAAACAGCGCCTGCAGATCGCCAGGGCGATCTTAAGGGAATCGCCGATAATTATCCTGGACGAAGCGACCGCGTCGGTGGATTCGGCGACGGAAAGCAAGATCCAACAGACGCTGAACGCTCTTTCGGGCGAACACACCGTCATAATCATAGCGCACAGGCTTTCCACCATCGCCGCGGCGGACGAAATTTTAGTTATGGACGACGGCGCGATAGCCGAACGCGGCAGCCACGAGGAATTGATAGCTTTGGGAGGATTGTACAAGTCGTTATACGATAAAAGTATAAATAAGTAGCTATAGCTACAAAAACGCAATTAAATCGCATACTTCCAATCTTTTAGAGAAGCGGAAACGGTTCGACGGTTTCCGCTTTTTTGTACGCAAATAGATATTGACTGAACGCGCGCGCTATGGTAAAATTTTAATAATAACTTTTCGGAGGTCATAATGGGTCAATACAGGATACGTCAGAAATATTTTGCTTTGAAAGATAAATTTGCTATAAACGATGCGTACGAAAACCCCCGTTATTTTTGCGATACGAAACTGATTTCGATACCGAAAAAATTCTGGTTGGAGAACACGGAAGGCAAAAAAATTTATATGGCGAAATTTAAATTGTTTTCCCCGTTCAGAAAGAAGGTCTACATCTATCGCGGCGCCGACGATTCCGACGGCTATGTCGCAAAGGTCAGGCATTTGCTGGGAATATTCAATACCATCGAAGTAACTTCGGAGGCTTACGGCAATTATTACATTGTCGGCGGCAAATACAACGCCGTTATTCACGCCGATGACAAACACGGTCCCATCGTCGCGACTTTGGAAAAACATTTCTTTAAAGTGGCGGACACTTACGATATCAACATAAACTGCAGATACGAAGCGCTGATGCTGATGTTGGCGTTGATTTACGATTATAAGTACAACAAGAGGCATTAATTTCTTGCGGAATATACCGAAAAAGGAGCTATAAGTATGTCAAAAGTTAAAGTAGGCGTCGCCGGGTACGGCGTAATTGGTCAGCGCCTTGCGGACGGCGTCAGCCGTCAGAAGGATATGGAACTCGTCGGAGTAGCCGACGTTGCTCCCACGCTTGCGGTAAGGGCGCTCCGCGAAAAGGGAATGCCTTACGATTTATATCTGGCTTCCGACGATAAAAGGTCGCTTTTCGACGAACTCAAAATACCCGTTTCGGGTTCGTTGGAGGATATGATCGAAAAATGCGACGTCGTTTTGGATTCTTCTCCCGGCGGGATCGGCGCAAAAAATAAGGAACTTTACCTGAAACACGGCAAAAAAGCCATTTTCCAGGGCGGCGAGAAAAATTCGGTGGCAGACGTCTTTTTCCACGGTTACGCGAACTACGAAAAGGGGCTCGGAAAAGATTATCTGAAACTGACCAGCTGTAACACCACGGGACTTATCCGCAGCGTGGACTGTCTGGACCGCGCATACGGCATAGACCGCGTTGCGATAACCATTATCCGCCGCGTGGCGGACCCCGGCGATTATCACAGGGGCTTGACCAACGCGCTTCAAATCGACAAGGCGCCTTCGCACCAGGCGGTCGATCTGATGACGATAATGCCGCACGTCGAAGCAACCGGCATTTTGGTACACACGCCCATCACGCACGGGCACATCATCACGGTAGTCGCAACCGGAAAGCGGAAGATCACAAAGGAAATGGCTTTGGAAGCGTTCGCAAAGCATCCGCGCATACGTTTGGTTTCGATAGACGAAGGATTCCTGGGAAACGCGTCGCTGTTCCGTTACGCGCGTGATCTGGGCAATCCCAGGGGCGATATGTACGAAATAGCCTTATGGCGCGATTCGATAGTCGAAACGGGCGATTCCATAATGTACGCGATCAATATTCCTCAGGAAGCCGTTACCATTCCCGAAACGATGGACGGCATACGCGCGGTCATGAAAATGCAGTCGACTTCCGCCGAAGCTACCGCAAAGACCAACGAATATCTGGGTATAGGAAAATGGAAATCGGAATAAAAAGCATAATCGGGGCAGACGTAAAAGGCAAAACGGTGCTGTTTCGTCCGGATATAAACTCTCCGATAGACGCTTCGGGAAAGATCGTCAACAGGAACCGTCTGGAAAAGACGGTTCCGACGTTGAAATATCTTTCGGAAGGCGGCGCGAAAATAGCCGTTATCGCGCATCAGGGCGACACTTTGGACTATCGGAACCTGATACCGATGAAAGAACACGCCGAAATTCTGTCCGAACTGTCGGGCGTGAAAGTCGATTATATCGACGACGTGGCAGGAGACGCCGCGATAGAAAAGATCAGGAACCTGAAAGAGGGCGAAGCCGTGCTTTTGGGAAACCTGAGGTACCTTACGGAAGAAGTTTCCACTTTCGAAAAGGACGTCAAACTGACTGCTCCGGAGATGCTGAACACATATCTGGTGCGCAGGCTGGGCGGAGAAGCCGATATATATGTGAACGACGCGTTCAGCGCGGCTCACAGAAACGCTCCGAGTATGGTGGCTTTCGAACAGCTGATGCCGTCTTACGCGGGACCGCTGTTCTTTAAAGAATACGAAGCTTTGTGGAAAGTCATGAATTGCGCCGCGAAACCGGTGGTGTTCGTCCTTGGCGGAGCCAAAATTTCGGACGCTTTCGGAATGATGGGCAAAGTTTTGAAAGACGGCATAGCCGACAAGATCCTGGCTATGGGGGTCACGGGAGTCGTAATGCGGCTTGCCGAAGGCGTCAAGGTAGGCAAAGCTTACGAAAAATGGCTTGCCGATCACGATCTGACCGTTTTCGTGAACGAGGCGAGGGAACTTTTGAAAGAATACGGCGACAAATTCGTTTCGCCAGTCGATTTTGCGGTAGAAGAGGACGGCAAAAGAAAGGAAGTCGGGCTGGACGATCTGCCCTTGGACGACAAAATGTTCCTTGACGTCGGGGAAAAGAGTATCCGCGCGTTCGAAGCGGCTATCGCCGACGCGGGGACCGTTTTCGTCAACGGACCTGCGGGAGTTTATGAAAATCCGCTGTTTGCAAAGGGTACCGAACGCGTTTGGAAAGCGGTTGCCGCCTCAAAGGGCTATTCGGTCATAGGCGGCGGAGATACGGTAACGGCTGCCGCAAAATTCGTCAACGTTGCGGACATCGATTACGTTTGCACCGCGGGCGGCGCGATGGTCAGATTCCTTTCGGGAAAAAAACTGCCGCTGATCGAAGCCATGAGCAACGCAAAATGAATCCGGCTCCTTTGCGGAAAAGCTACAGAGTCACCGTAATGACGGACACTCATCTGGAGCCCGGAGATTACGAGGACGGGTTCAAAAGCATAGACAAACTTGTCACGGCTTCCGAACCCGATCTCGTCGTGTTTAACGGAGACAACTTTTTCGGAAGTTCGGGCGAAGACCTGGCTTTTTACGGCAAATTGGACGAATACTTTATCGGTAAAGGGATAAAGTGGACGGCGGTATTGGGCAATCACGACGGGGAATACAACTCCTGCGGAAGGCGGCAGATAGCCGAACGGCTGGAAAAGCTCCCGGGTACCGTTTTCAAAACCAATCCGATCAGCCGCCGTTACGGAAACTATTTCTACGATACCCCGATAGACGGGACCTCGCTTGCGTTCCTGGATTCGGGGAACAGGGCGACGCTGCCGCAAAGGATACGTTCGGGGTTCAGATCCGTATACGCCGCTTTGACAAAGGCGCAGACAGATTATTATCTGACGGAAGCCGCCGGCAAAAAGGCGGTATTCGTTTTTATCCATATCCCGTTGAACGAATTCGAAAACGGGTAC
Organism: uncultured Clostridia bacterium; assembly: GCA_944371785.1. Taxonomy (GTDB): domain Bacteria; phylum Bacillota; class Clostridia; order Christensenellales; family DTU072; genus Stercoripulliclostridium_A. Next base: position 14,709 of record CALVXZ010000020.1, read on the forward strand.
TATCTGGCGCTGGCGAACTGTAACGTTATCTACGGCGCGGTAAGAGAAAACATAACAAAGGAAGGTAAACTCAACCGGTTCGGGGACGTAATTTGTTCCCCGGCGGTCAATACCGGCTTTTTCGACGCGGCTTTGAAAGCCGGCAACCTGAAAGCCGTATTCGCCGGGCACGATCACCTGAACGATTTCGCCGTCGAGTACAAAGGAGTGCGCCTTGTTCAGGTACAGCGCAGTTTTTCCTCCAAAAGAGTTTCGTACGGCTTTACCAAGAGGGGGTTTACCGATTATTCCGGGGCGACCGTTTTGGATATTTTCGGCGACGGATTCGAAATAAAGCAACTGTTTTTAAAAGATTTATGAAAGCGGATATAATCGTCATCGGCGGAGGAATGTCCGGGCTTGCGGCGGCAATTACCGCGGCAAGAGCCGGCGCGAAAACGCTGGTAATAGAATACAAAGAGCGCGTCGGACAGAAGATCCTTGCCACAGGCAACGGCAAATGCAACCTGGGTAATACCGCCGCGGAACCTTGGCTGAAATACAACGATCCCGATTTCGTGCGCCCCGTTCTTTCCGAATACGGCGTCAGCGCCGGTTTTTGGCAGTCGGCGGGCGTCAGATTGCGCGAGATAGATTCCAGGCTGTATCCGTATTCTCTGCAGGCTACGTCGGTATTGAACGCTTTGATATCGGCGGCAAAAAGGGCGGGCGTCGTCACCGTCACGAACAGCACGGTGAACGCGGAGGACATATCCCCCGGTTATTCGGTGCTGTCGCACAACGCTCCGAAATTGATCCTTGCCACCGGATCTAAAGCCACCACGGGGCTTTCGGGCTATGCTTTGGCGGAAAGATTCGGGCACCATACCGATCCGATCTATCCCGTTTTGGGTCCCCTTATCACGGATAAAAGGACTCTGAAAGGGCTGAAAGGCGTCAGAGTACCCGTAAAACTCACCGCGGTTTCGAAGGGCGAAGCGATCGCCGTTAGCGAAGGCGAAATAATATTCAAGGATAACGGAGTATCCGGCTCCGCCGTATTCGATATCAGCGTCGTGTTGGGCAGGAGAGGTTATCCCGAATGCGATCTGTACGTCGATTTTACTCCGGACGTTTCGGCAGAAGAATTGGAAAAAGAACTGCGATACCTGCCTGCGGAAAGTTTCGTGCATAAGGAAATCGCCAGGAATATCTCCGAACTCGGCAACGTAGCGAAATATCTGAAAGCTTATCCGGTATACGGCGTGCGTCCCGGTTCGATGCAATTGGCGCAGGTGGTTTCGGGAGGGCTGAAAACGGAGGAATTTTCTCCGGTCACTTTGGAAAGCCGCATCTCTCCGGGGCTGTTTGCGGCGGGGGAATTGCTGAACGTGGACGGCGAATGCGGCGGCTTCAATCTTATGTGGGCTGCGGCGTCCGGACAGGCGGCGGCAAAGGGGGCGCTCCGTGACTGTTAGGCGGTTGGACGGCGTAAAAATCAAACCGGGTTCCGACGAAGGCGCTTTAAAGTCGGCGGCGGCAAAAAAACTCGGAGTGGCGGAGAAAGCGTTTTCGATCCGCAGGATCCTGCGGAAAAGCATCGACGCGCGCGATAAAACCGACGTCAGGATCGTATATTCCCTGGCGGTGGAAACGCGCGCCGGCAGAGGGCTTCCCGAATACAGGGAAGGTTACCGGTCGTTAAAGGATATTCCGAAATCGCGTCCGTCAAAACCTGTTAAAGTGCTGATAGTGGGCGCCGGACCCGCAGGGCTGTATGCGGCGCTTACCTTGGCGGAAGCCGGGGTCAGACCGGTGCTGATAGACAGGGGCGGCGGAGTCGCCGAACGCGAAATCGCCGTAAACAGGTTACGGAACGAAGGAGTTCTGGATACCGAATGCAACGTTCAATACGGCATAGGCGGAGCCGGGCTGTTTTCCGACGGAAAGCTGAATTCGGGGATCTCCGCGGAGATGTTTTCCGCCGTATTCGGGGAACTGCATACTTTGGGCGCGCCGGAAGAAATCCTGTATTCCGCGATGCCTCACGTCGGGACCGACGTGCTCAGGAAGGTGCTGAAAAACGCAGCCAAGGCGGTTACCGACGCAGGGGGCGAGATACGGACGGGCGCGAAGCTGGTCGATATACGGATAGAAAACGGAAGATGCGTCGGAGGCGAATTGGCAAACGGCGATTATATCGCGGCGGACGCCGTGATGTTGGCTATAGGGCACAGCGCGTTCGACACTTTCAGGATGTTAAGGGAGAAAGGTATCGATATGGTGCCCAAACCCTTTTCCGTCGGAGTAAGGATAGAACACCCTCAATCGATGATAAACGAAGCGCGGTACGGCGCTTTCGCCTCAATGCTGCCCCCCGCTTATTATAAGGAAAGCGCGGTGGCGTCAGACGGCAGAGGGGTATATTCTTTTTGTATGTGCCCGGGCGGCGAAGTCATCGTGTCCAGCTCCGAAGAGGACACTTTGGTCACCAACGGTATGTCGAATTATAAGCGCGACGGTTCGAACGCGAACTCCGCCGTTCTGGTTTCGGTGACGCCGAAGGATTTCGGGAACGAGCTTTTCGGCGGTTTTTACGCCCGTGCGCGCGCCGAAAGAGCCGCATATACGGCGGGCGGAGGCGGATATTACGCGCCGATAGAATATTTCGGAAAGCTGGTCGGGAAAAAGGCGGTTTTTAAAACGGAGCCCACCGCTCTGCCGGGAGTAAAAGAAGCCGACCTGAAAGAATACCTGCCCGAATTCATCGTAAAAGACATAACCGAAGGCATAACCGCTTTTGCGAGGCACATTCCGGGGTTCGATATGCCGGGAGCCGTTCTGACGGGGGTGGAAACGCGTTCGTCCTGCCCGGTAAGGATCGTCAGAAACGATCTGGGCGAAAGCAATATACCGGGCATTTATCCGATAGGAGAGGGCGCAGGTTATGCCGGCGGCATAACTTCTTCCGCGGTTGACGGTGTAAAAGCCGCCCTGAAACTGCTGACCGCCTTTGCTTCACGCGGTTAAGGGAACAATCGCTTTACATATCGTGTTTTTCAAAGTATAATACCGCAATATGATTATCACGTTTCCGTCTGCTCCGTGCATACTGCGCGCAGGCGTTCCGGGAACGTTTCCTGAGGTGGAATATGCGTTCGAAAGCCAAAATCGTATCGCTGTCCGCGCTGTTTGCCGCTTTGATAATGGTGGCTACGGCGTATATAAAAGTGCCCATTACGGTAGGGTACGTTCATTTGGGCGACATTTTTATAGTGATGGCGGCTTTCGTGCTGCCGGCTCCGATAGCCGTCGGCGTCGCCGCGATAGGCAGTATGCTGGCGGATCTTATCGCCGGATACGTCGTATATATGCCTGTGACCTTTGTCGCCAAGGGCGTGATGGCGTTGGTTTTTTCGCTGTTCTATTATAAAAAATTCCGTCCGCTAAGAGTCATAGTCGGCAGTCTGACAGGGTCGCTGATAATGGTGGCTTGCTACTTCGTTTTCGAAATTTTCTATTACGGTATGCCGGTCGCCGTGGCAAATCTTCCGCTTCAGTTGATACAACCGGCTATCGCCGTGTCCGTCGGAAGCGTGATCACTTTTGCGCTGTCGAAAATCGGTTATATTAACGGACTGAAAGAAGAAATAGCATTTAAAAAGAAAATAAAAAACGAGTCGGAGAGTTTGAAAAACGATAAAAATCCGCCCGATAGGGAACCTTAAAACGGGTATTCGGGATGATAGAAAAGGGAAATTAATCAAAAACGCTTGTAAAATCGGCGAACGGTTGATAAAATATTTATATGTTAATATAACTTCACCGGAGAATGAGAATGGAATCGCTTACTAAAAAGAGAATCAGCAAATACGAAGCAAAACAACTTTTTGAAGAGAGCGGGATCGGCGACGCCGATTCCATAACCGAATGCAGCGAAGCTGAATTCAGCTCTGTTTTCAAAGTCGTTTCAGGCGATAAAAGCTATTATATTAAATTCGGGACGGATCCCGAAACCTCAACGCTTTTTTACGAAAAAGATCTGATCGCGGTCGAACTGAAGATGCACAGGATACTTGACGAACACGCTGCGGAAACGGTTTCGCCGCGTCATCCCAAAGTCGTTTTCAGCGATACGACTCTCGAAAAGATCAACGTCGGATACATCATTACCGAAGGATTCGATCTGCCTTTGAAAGGGTTGACTTTCCCGAACCTGGAATCCAGGAAAAGGATGATGCTGCAATTGGGTCAGGACTTAGCCAGGCTCCATAAGATCAAAGGCAACGGATACGGATATCTGCAGATAGGTACCGAACCCACCTGGGCGGAAGCTTATAAGAAAATGGTGGACAGGATACTTGCGGACGCGACCGTTCTGAACGTCAAATTCGACTCCAGCAGGATCTACAACGTGATTTCCAGGGCGGAGCCCATTCTGAAGGAGATGGACGATTGCGCGTTGGTGAACGGCGACGTGAACTACAACAATATTTTCGTCGAACGCAAGAAATTCACCTATCAGGGGCTTGTGAATTGGGGCAGGGCGTTTTTCGGAGATCCGTTGACCGACCTTGTCAGCCTCAGACCCACGCGCACCGTGGAATCCAATCGTTGGTTCGTGAAAGGCTACACTTCCGTCACGAACGTGACCCCCGATTACAAAATCAGAGTCAGGTGCAACCTGATGCGTCTGTATATCGGATTGGTGATGCTGACGGAGCTGGAGATCCGCTGGAAAAAGAATTCGCTGGCATATCTGAAGCACCGCCGCATAGGCAGACAGGCTCTGAAAAAGGCTTTGGTTACTTTGGAAAAGCCGTTTAACGAACAGACCAAAGGCAATATCTGACGCCGTAGCGGCATACCGATTGCGGCGGCCGCATTCCGCTTATTGAAGTCATCGGAAAACCGATAAGCGCGCCGACGGGCGCGCTTTTTCATAACGAATAAATTTTTTCTGAGGTACCGGAGTTATTTTTTGAACAGTTTAAATACTTTCTGTTTCAGACCTCCGGATCTTTCCGCGTGCATATAATCGGAAACGACTTCCCCCGGCGCCGCCCAAAGCACGGCGTTTTTCAATATTCTGCCGATCACGGGATCGTGAAATGCGGGAAAGGTGTCGTGCCCGGGCTGGAAATAAAAGATTTTGCCCAGACCGCGCGTAAAAGTCATTCCGGCGCGTATGCAGACGCCGCTTTCGAAACCGCCCAAAAAGATAAGATCGTCCGGTTTCGGCACGTCGAAATATTCCGAATACGGTTCCTCGTTCGGCAGAACGTATCCCGACGGCACTCCCCGGGCGATAGGGTGAGAGGGCGCGACGACGAAAAGCCTTTCGCGTTCGCCGTTTTCGTTTCCTTTCGTTTCTTTGGTCTTTGCGGAAGTACCGGTCAGCTTCAGGAAAGGTTTGGAATTTTTTGCCGAATGCAGGAAAACGGCGCCCATACCGTTCTGTATTCTGGAAACGACTTTGTCCGCGACCGAATTCAGAACTTCCCTGTCCCAATTTTTCGACCACCATATCAGTACGTCGGTTTTATCCAGAAGCTCGTCCGGCAATCCGTTGTACGGTTCGTCCTGCGTTGCCGTTCTGACGTCGAAACCGTCGCCCAAAAGGTTCTTTATCGCGCCGTGGATGCCTTCGGGGTAAATTTTCGCGCTTTTACCGACGCGTTCGTTAGGATGATATTCGTTGAAAATCGTGACTATCATAGCAACCTCCTACGAAATTATAACACAAAAACGCCGCCTTGCAAACAAATAATTGACGGCGTGACTGCGGCGGGATCCGCCGTTTTTCACGGCGTTTTCCCGATGCGTTTTAGCTGTAATTTTA
>CALVXZ010000021.1 GCA_944371785.1 uncultured Clostridia bacterium
TATCGGTTCTACCTCCATTCAGGAACTCGCCGTCAAGGCGCCGTGTGCACGGACTTAAAGCCTCTTTCGAGCGGCAGATATAACTTTACCATAAAAAATGACGGATTGCAACCGAAATTCCGATATTTTTTTAATTTTTATCGGAAAGCTTTCCGCACCCGTTCCGTCGGGCGCGGAAGCCCTGTTTGCCACAAAACAAATCCACGGATCTAAATGGCGCGGTAAGTGAAATCGCCGCCGGAAACGGATATTTCGAAATGCCCGGCGGGCAGATTGAACCGCAGCACTCTGTCGGGGTACGACGCAGTGAATACCGGATAATTCAACGTAAGAGTCAGCGACTTTTCGGAACAGATATAAAAATCCACGCCGTTTGCACTTTCACTGAAACGCCTTACTTTACAAGGCGCGCCTATAGCCTCGAACACCTTTTTCCCGTCCACCTGCAACGATACCGATTCGTCGGTGACCTCGGTCTGAACGCTCCTTCCGAACAGCTTTACTCCCGAAACGGAGTGCCTGCCTCCCGCCTTCGTACCGAACCTCAGCGACGGTCTCAGATCGGTTCCGAAATATTCGACGTCCAACAGCTCCTGTACGCCTATCAGCCCGATCAGGTTACCGGACAGCGAATTTCGGGAGCCTTTAGGATCGATTTTATAATTCGGCAGCAATCTGTCCGGGACAAAGCCGTAACGCGAAAAGTACGCCGAATATGATTTTGCCGTCTGCACCGCGAAAGCCGCCGCCACGTTATCGGCGCCCTTTGAAACCAACCCCTGATAAATAATATAATTCAATCCCGGCAAAGCCGATCCCGTATAATCCATATACGGCGCGGTATAGCTGAGCTTATCGAAAACGGGTTTCCCGAATGCCGGGTGATCCGCCGACACGGTCGGGACGGGCGCTTTCGTCCAGAACTTTCCCGGGTCGGTCAGGTTCAATAACAGCGCGTCCAGAACGTCTACCGAATTTACCGCCGAAGTCATCAGCGACAGGAATGAAGCCGCTCCGTAAACTCCGGTAAAGCCTCCGGAGATATATCTGTCCATATAAAGCCCCATCCTTTCGTCGTAAAAACATTCGTTAAAGGCTTTGACGTAAGAACCGATACGGTCGGTCAGTTTCTGTCTGTCCGCGGTCTTTCCCAACACGGCGGCAGCCATGGCTTTGATTTCCGCGGCTATCAGCTTGTAGGTCGAAAATTCCAATGCGTATACGGGTTCGGAGCCCAGGACTTTCAAAGGCGAGCCTTCCTGTTTATAGGCTACTTCGCGGCGCACGGAATCGGAAATTATCAGTTTGTCGTCGTCGGAGAAAGCCTCTCCCAACCTGTCGTAGCCTCTCTCAAGCAAGGATCTGTCGCGGGTAAGCGAATAAGTGGTCCACAGCGCCAAAGCTCCGAAAGCCGGTTCGCCCGCAAGCAGTACCGCCCTGTCGGGATCCGGATCTCCGGCAACCGCGGCGGCGATGACGCCTTGGGCTGCGGCGGTGGGTTCCGCGGTAAGCCCGACGTCGGGAGCCTGTTTGTCGGGATAATACGAAGTCCCGAATTTAAAGACGTCGTAAGCGCGATGGGAATAGACGCCCGAATAAATTTCCCCTATTTTCCCCGCAAGTTCGCCCGTTCCCACGGCTTTCAGCGCGGTATATTCCAATTCGGCGTTGCCGATACCGCGGATGAGTTCTTCTTCCGACGGCACTTCCTTTACCGATTCTTCGTTTCCCACACGCATAAAAGCCGTAAGTTTACTGCTTCCTTTGTTCAGCGCGACTTCGTAAGTCACGGTATCGGAGCCGACGTCGTAAGTACCTTTGGAGTTACTGCCGAAAACGGTAAGCGACGCCCATTCGCGCGCGGCGGAAGCGTCAAAGCCTACTCCGTAACGCCCCTCGTGCACGATATAATCTTCGTCGCGTCTTTCCGTGCCTTTGATGATTGCGTGTTCTGTCGCCGAAGCGAAAACCGTATTCATCTGCAATTTTATTTCGGTGTTTTCCGCAAAAAGCGGTCTGAATTCCAACCTTATCTTCAATTTTTCAAGGGCGGTAAGGCTGACCGCGAACGAACAGATATCGTATTTGACAAAGGTCACGGCTACACCGTGCGACATAAGGTATCTGAATCTGCCGTCCTTGGAAACGGCGGAATAATCGGGTTCGGACAACGCCTCCGTATCCTGCCATTTGCCGTTTTTGAATACGGAATACTTCAACAGCCAAACCGTACCCGATCTGCCGGCTATACAAGCCCCGTTCGGGGCTTCGGGAACGGAATCAAGGCAGACGAAAGCCCTCTCCGGATAGCAATCGGGAGTTATTTTCGGACCGTTTGCGAAAGCGCCTTCGAAGTTTTCCACGAAGGGCTTTCTGCCGGGGACGCCGTATTCGAATATATCGTACCTCGTTTTCATTTCATCGCAAGCGCCGCCGCGCCGTAAATTCCCGCGTCGTTACCCAGCACGGCTTTCCTGACCAATACCTTCGGGTTCCTGTGACCGCCGAAGCTGTAACGGTTTACCCTTCGCTGTATTTTCTGCATAAACCAATCGCCTTCGTTGGAAATGCCGCCGCCTATCAGAACGTAATCGGGACGGAAAAGGTTTACCATACTGATGACGCCTTCGGCGACGTATTTTATGTAATTATCCACGACTTTTTTAGCCGCCGCGTCGCCGCGCTTTGCGGCGTTGAACGCCGTTCTGCCGCTGACTTTGCCCTCTTTTTCGGCTTCCTTGTTCATAAGGCTTTCGGGATGCAGTTCCATGGCTTTTCGAGTCTGGCGTATCAGAGCCGTCGCCGAAGCGTAAGCTTCCCAACAGCCGCGCTTTCCGCAGCTGCACATTTCTCCGCCCATCTTCAAAGCGATATGTCCGCCTTCGGCGCCTGCGCCCACCTTGCCTTCCAACAGAATGCCTTCGGTGATGATGCCGGTGCCCACCCCTGTGCCCAAGGTCACGAACACTACGTCGCGGCTACCTTTGCCGGAGCCGAATCTGGCTTCGCCCAACGCCGCCGCATTCGCGTCGTTATTGATATAAACGGGGCATTTTATGTACTTCCCGAATTCCTTTACGACGGGAACTTTTTCGAAGTTTATGTTGTTGGAATAGGTTATAACTCCGGCTTTCGAATTTATGGTGCCGGGGATCCCCATTCCCACACCGGCGATTTCACCGATATCGATCCCTAGGTCGGCAACTATTTTTTTGCACAGCGCCGCCATATCCGCCACGATCTCCGAATAGTGTCTTTCCGGCAGAGTCGGTACAGAATCTTTTATATAAAGCTTACCGTTTTCGTCCACGATACCGGCTTTTATGCTCATTCCGCCTACGTCTATTCCTATGTAATACATCGTTCCCTCCGCAGATTATAATTCCGTAACTATTATTTTCCCGTGCGGCGCCGACAGCCTTACCATGGCTCCGCAGGGCACAAAGAAAGTATCTCCCTTTTTGAACGGGACTCCGTCCGCGGGCTTGCCGTCGGCAGAGCCGTCTTCCTTCAAAATCACGCCTTCCCCTTCCGCCACCGTAAACGAAGCGAAGGTATCGAACGTATACATTATATACATATCGTCAAATACGACTTCTTTCGTCCTGAAATATTCGCAGGACGCAAGTTTTCTGATCTTGCCGTAGGTAAAATCCCTCGGCGCAGGAGCGGCTTCGGGGACGAAGGCGTTCAGATCGGCTACTTCCGCCGCCTCTTTCATGTGGAGTTTGCGCGGCTTTCCGTCCTTATCCGTCCTGCCGTAATCGTACAAACGGTATGTAACATTGGAATTTTCCTGTATTTCCAACACGGTTACGCCTTTACAGAGCGCGTGCACCGTACCGGCAGGCACGAAATAAAAATCGCCCGGTTTTACGGGTATTCTGTTCATCAGATCGGTAACGGTGCCGTTTTCCACGGAAGCCGTCAGCTCCTCTTTCGTGACGGCGCGTTTGAAGCCCAGCAAAATATACGCGCCGGGATCGGCGTCCAGGACGTACCAACATTCTGTCTTACCGAAGGAGCCGTTTTCGTGTTCCGCGGCGTATTCGTCGTTCGGGTGCACCTGCACGGACAGATCCTTGCCCGCGTCCACCAACTTTATCAGCATCGGAAAACTTTTGAACGATTCGATCTTCTTACCGAAAAATTCGGGGTGTTTCTCTCTCAGCTTGCCCAGAGTGTATCCCGGGTACATCTCGTCGTCGATCACCGATTCGGAGCCCGGGAAATCGGACAGTTCCCAACTTTCCGAAACGGTGGGAGTATCGGCTTGTTTTCCCCATTCGGTTTTCAGTTTGCTGCCGCCCCAAATGTATTCTTTGGTAACGGGTTTCAATCTTAAAGCTCTGATCAGCATATTTTCATTCCGCCGAACGGGCGCTCCTTACTCCTTAATTGTTATTTCTTATGAAAAGCCGGTACCCCGGGAAATCGGAGGACGAACCCGATTCTTTGAACGCCGCGGCAAGATACGCCGAATTTGCGTTTTTCAGGCTGATGTTATATTCCTCCAGCTTCTCCGCGGCAAGTTCCAGTTCCTCGCCGGAAAGTTCCTCCGCCAATTTATCTATCGCCGCGGCAAGCTCCGCGTCGGTCAAGGGCTCGGCAACGTACACCGTGTCCGCCCATTGCAGCAAATGCCCTGCAGACATAGACATATCCGCCGCCTCTATCACGAACGGCGAATCTATTATAACCGTTTTCAGCGAAGTGCAGCCGCTGAAAGCCGTCCCGGCAATATCGCGTATCCCCGCCGGAACCGACGCGCTCTGCAAAGCGACGTCGCCGTAAAACACGGATTCTTCTATCTTGGTAAGCCCTTCGGACAAAACGACGGACTGCAGATTCAGGCACTCCGCAAACGCCTCTTTCCCCAACAATATGACTCCGTCCGGGAGGTCAGCGTCGGTCAGCGCGGCAGATCCCGAAAACGCCTTTGCGGCGATCTCCGTCACGTCATCCGGGATAGCGTCCACTCCGCGGATCAGTCTGATCCCGCCGTCGGTTTTTTCCAATACAGCGTTGTATTCCGAATAGTATACGGGATTCGCGGCGTCCACGACAATGCTTTCGATATTGTCGCAATATGCAAAAGCTCCTTCGCCGATATGGGTTACGGTAGCCGCGATTTCCACATAGGTAATAGTATCCTTATCTTCGAAAGCTCCGTCGGCTATCGATTCCACGCCGGCGTAAACGATACAGCGCGCGTCGCTATCGGAAGCCTCAGCGTAATCGTAAGCCGTCTTTCCTATGACTATGACGCCGAAAGCCTCGTACTGTTTTTTGATATAAGTCGTATTGTCGAATGCGTCGCGGCCGATCCTTATTATATTCGTTTCGCCGGAGATGCTTTCCAAAGATTCGGCTTCGTTAAAACAATCCGCGCCGATAATTCGGACGGAATCGGGCAAGGCTATCGATTTAAGGCTTTCCGCCGCGCGGAAAGCGCCGTCGCCAATGGAATAAAGTTCGCTGTTTTCTCCGAACGTAACCGTAGTCAGGTTACGGCACAGCGAAAAAGCCCTGTCGCCTATTCTCTTTACGGAAGCGGGAATATTGACGTCCTGCAACCCGGAAGCGACGTGAAAAGCTTCGTCGGCTATTTCCGTAACGGGTTTAGAGTTGAATGTGGCGGGAATGTCCGCGATAGTCAGCTCGGGATCGACTGCGGAAACCAAAGAATACCCGTCCGAATTGATCGAAAAATAAAATTCGCCGTCGCTTTCGAACGGTTCCTCGGTAATGTCCGAATCGTCGTCGTCTCCCGTGTCGGAACCGTCGCCGGAAGGAGTATCCGGAGTCGGATCCGTCGTAGGCGGAACGGAGGGATCCTGCGTGGTCGGATCCTGATTATCGGGATTTTGGGTTTCCGAATTGTCGTTACAGGCAACCGCAACGCACAAAACGGAAATTATCAAGAGGATAATAAAAAGCCTTTTGAAACGCATTATGCCTCCCTAATTCTTTCCCTCGTCCAACATTTGTTTTACTTTCATCAGGCGAATGGTGTTCGCCCTTTCGTTTTCGTCCAATTTCATCGAAATGTATTTAATCGTTTCCTCGTAGTCGGGTATCATAACGTATTCCAACGCGTTTACCCTACGGCGGGTCTTTTCGATTTCGTCGGCAAGCATCGCGCAGGTTTTTTCGACCTCGGCGAGTTTTATCAGCTTTACCATTACGGCGCGAAGGCTTTTTACGGAAGCGTCGAGTTCCGAAGAAGTGGACGCGAACGAATACGGGAATATCTCCTCGTTTTCCTCTTCTTCGATCTCTATCTTCGGCACTCTGACCGACATAATGTTTTCTTCGCCCGATTTCAGTTTCAGTTTTTTGACGGGCACGCCGACGGCTTCGGCGATCTCCGCCGGAGTCGAAGCGGCTCCCGCCGCGACAAAGGATCTCAACGCCGCCGAAACTTCGCTTTCGATTTCCTTACGGAGTTTTTTGTTCAGGCGAACGAACTCCATAAAACGGCGAATGGTTTCGTCGGTCTTGTCTTTCAGAAGTTTATGCCCCCTGACCGCGGTTTTCAACCGTCCTTTCAGGGCGCGCATCTCCATTCTGGTCGGATTTACGTTGATTCTTGCCATAATTCCCTGAGTTTTTACTTATTTTCTGCCCCGGAGGGATAATATTCGTCCAAGTATGCGTCGCGGATACGTTTCAATTCCGATCTGGGCAGCAAACGCATCAGCTCCCAGCCGAGGTCCAGCGTTTCGGTGATCGAACGGTTTTTATGGAATCCCTGCGAAACGTAGCGTTTTTCGAACTCTGCCGCGAATTCGGCGTATTTCAGATCCATGGCGGTCAGCGCCGCTTCGCCCAGAATGGCTTCCAATTCCTTGGCTTCCTTTCCCCTGGCGTAAGCCGAGAACAGCTGGTTCATCGTATCGGCGTGGTCTTTCCTGGTCTTTTTATCGCCTATACCCTTGTCCTTCAGCCTGGAAAGCGAAGGCAGAACGTCTATCGGCGGTTCCACGCCTTTTTTATGCAGCTCCCTGGAAAGAATGATCTGACCTTCCGTGATATACCCTGTCAGATCGGGGATAGGATGCGTCTTGTCGTCTTCCGGCATCGTCAGAATCGGTATCTGCGTTATCGAACCTTTCTTTCCGCGTATGCGTCCCGCCCTTTCGTATATCGAAGCAAGGTCGGTATACAGATATCCGGGATAACCGCGGCGTCCGGGGACCTCTTTCCTGGCGGCGGAAACTTCGCGCAGAGCCTCGCAGTAGTTCGTGATGTCCGTCATGATGACCAAAACGTGCATTCCGCATTCGAACGCGAGATATTCTGCGGCGGTCAGCGCCATTCTGGGAGTGGCGATACGTTCTATCGCCGGATCGTTCGCCAGGTTGACGAAAGTCACGGTACGGTCTACCGCGCCCGTTTTCTTGAAATCGGATATAAAGAAATCGGCTTCTTCGAAGGTGATCCCGATAGCGGCAAACACCACGGCGAATTCGGAATCGGAATCCAAAACTTTCGCCTGCCTGGCGATCTGCGCGGCAAGATCGGCGTGCGGCAGCCCCGACATAGAGAACACGGGCAGTTTTTGTCCGCGCACCAAAGTGTTCAGACCGTCTATCGCGCTGACGCCCGTCTGAATAAATTCGTTCGGGTAATCCCTTGCGACGGGGTTCATGGGCTGACCGTTGACGTTGTATTTTTTATCGGGAATAATTTCCGCGCCGCCGTCCTTTGCCCTGCCCATACCGTCGAAAACTCTGCCCAGCATATCCGCCGAACAGCCCAATTCCAAAGGCTTACCCAAAAATCTGGCTTTTGCGGTAGACATACGGATGCCGTGCGAGCCTTCGAACAGCTGTACCAACGCTTTGTCGGCGTTGACTTCCAACACCTTTCCGCGGCGCAAGCTGCCGTCGTCCAGGGTTATTTCCACCAACTCGTCGTATTTAACGCCGCTGACGCCCTCTACCAACATCAGAGGTCCGACAATTTCTTTTATGGTTTTGTATTCTTTTAACATATCTACCTCGTTATCCGATAAGCTCCGCGAATTGACGCTCCATTTCTTCGGAAATCATATTAAAACTTTCCGCCCGGTCTTCGGGAATATATTTGCTTCTGCCTATTTTTTCTTTTATGGGAAGCGCGATGATATCCTCGGCGTCGACGTTCTTTTGCAGCGCCTGCCTTGCCAGACGGTCGAAATCCAATATCAGTCCCAACATCTTCATCTGTTTCGACGTCGAAGTGTAGGTGTCGGTTTCGTGGAAGGCGTTTTGATGCAGATAGTCTTCGCGGATGGATTTTGCGGTATCCATCGTTATCCTGTCCTTTCCGCCCAAAGCGTCCATACCTACCAACCTGACAATTTCGTTAAGTTCCGCCTCTTCCTGCAATATTCTCATGGCGTCCGAACACATTTTGTTCCATTCTTCGCCTATGTTCTGATCGAACCACGCGGAAAGCCTGTCGGCGTACAGAGAATAGCTTTGCAGCCAATCGATCGCCGGGAAGTGGCGTTTGTAAGCCAACGAAGCGCTGAGTCCCCAGAAAACCTTGACTATCCTTAACGTAGCCTGCGAAACGGGTTCGGAAAGGTCGCCTCCGGGAGGAGATACGGCGCCTATCGCCGTGACCGAGCCCGTGACGTCGTGCGAACCCAGGACTTTGACTATGCCCGCTCTTTCATAGAATTCGGCAAGCCTTGCGGACAGATATGCGGGATACCCTTCTTCGCCGGGCATTTCCTCCAAGCGTCCGCTCATTTCCCTTAACGCTTCCGCCCATCTGGAAGTCGAATCCGCCATTATGGCGACGTTGTAACCCATATCGCGGAAGTATTCGGCTATCGTTATCCCCGTATAAATGCTGGCTTCTCTGGCTGCAACCGGCATATCCGAAGTGTTGGCTATCAGAACCGTGCGCTTCATCAGCGGTTCGCCCGTTTTGGGGTCGGTAAGTTCGGGGAATTCGTTCAGAACGTCCGTCATTTCGTTGCCGCGTTCGCCGCAACCGACGTAAACTATGATATCGGCGTCCGCCCACTTCGCCAATTGGTGTTGGACTACCGTTTTTCCCGATCCGAACGGTCCGGGAACGGCGGCGACGCCGCCTCTGGCTATCGGGAAGAAGGTGTCGATGACCCTCTGTCCCGTTATCATCGGGGAAAACGGCGCAAGCTTTTCGCGGTAAGGTCTGCCCTTTCTGACGGCGGCTTTCCTGAGCATCGGCACTTTTACGTCGCCCTTCGCCGTTTCGATGACGGCAACGGGTTCGACTATCGTGAATTTGCCTTTATATATTTCTTTGACGGTCCCGTCCAAGCCGACGGGCAACAGAATCTTGTGCTTTACCAACTCGTTTTCCATAACGTATCCGAGTTCGTCGCCGGCAACGACTTTTTCGCCCGGTTTGCTTACCGGCACGAAATCCCATTTTTTGTCGTGATCCAACGGCGCGGCTTCGACGCCTCTGGAAATACGGTCGCCGCCCTTGTCGCGCAATTTGTCCAGCGGGCGCTGAATGCCGTCGTATATGCTTTCGATCAGCCCGGGAGCCAATTCCACGGAAAGAGGTTCGCCGGTATCGAAGACTTCGTCGCCGGGACCTATCCCGGAGGTTTCTTCGTAAACCTCTATCGACGCAAGTTCGCCCCTTAGTTCGATGATCTCGCCGATAAGACGCTGTTTGCCTACCCTTACGACGTCGAACATCTTGCTTTCGCCCATACCGTCCGCCACTATCAACGGTCCGGAAACTTTTACGATTTTACCCATATAAACTCCTCTTTCCCCGCTATTCCTCGTCCAAAACTATACTGCTGCCGATCGCCTTTTCGACGTTTTTCCCGATCGCCGCCATTCCGTAGCCGTCGCTGCCGGCGGCGGTAGGTATCGGAATCACGGCAGGATAAGGCCGCGACTTGTAACGCGCGATCAGTTCTTCCTCCGCCCTGGCGATGTCTTCGGTGACGAATATCACCGAATAGTCCCTGGCGAGTTTTTTTATAATGCCCTCGGCTTCGGAGGCCTGTTTGACTCCGTAGACGTCGGCTCCCAGAGCCTTGAAAGCCGAAATGGCGTTTTTGTCGCCGACTACGGCGACGCGGTCGTTAGGCATATATCCTTATTAATCTCCTTTTTATTTCCTCGCGTCCGAGCCCGTTCGCTATGCCCGTCATGACGGTGCGGACGGCACGGCATTCGGCTTTTTTGACAAGGTAATATCCCATTATTGGCTGTACGGTAAACATATCGTTCGCCATACCCGTCATCAGCCGCAGCAGGTATTCTTCCTTTGCCTTTTCCATCTTCCAGGTGGAATCGACGCCGTCGCTTTTTATCCCGGCTAGTCCGATAAGTTCGAATCCCGAGGAACCTTCTTTATAAGCTTTCATAAATCTGTCGCGCGGGATCGCGCCGCCGGCGACGAAGCAATTTTCAAAAGCCTTGAAATCCATTCCGGCTTCCGAAACGCGCCTGAAAGACAATATGTTCGTCAGGTCGGATTCGGCGCGGAAATAATCTTTTACGGCTTTGGAGATACTTCGCGCCGAAACTGCGGCGGAAATTTCGTCGTACATCTCCCTGTCGCAGACTTCGTCCAGAGCCTTCGGCGTCAGAGCGTTTTCCGCACTCAGCGCGGCGACGGCGATCACGGCTTTGTCCATATGTTCTCCCAAGGATTTACCTTCGGAAAATACGGCGTCCCTGATCTCGGCGGCTTCCCTGTTTCCGCCGGAAAGATACAGATCCTCGTCGTCCATTTCGTAGTATTTGGCTTTCAGCGCCGTCTTCAGATTATGGTAATCGGTTTTCAGCCAGAAGCATTCGAAACCGGCGCCCTTCGGCGCGTTCTTTCTGACGAAATTTTCGACTGTACGTTCCTCGGAAAGCAGCATACTTTCGTAATCGTCGCTGTCCGATTGCGCGCCGAAACCGCCTTCGCGCAGGATCCTGACGGCGTCGGTCAGGTTATCGCATTCCGACAGCCGCCCCAATTTTTCTGCGCCGAACAGCTTCGTTTCCATTGTCTTTACCGCCGCATTGGCGAATAACAATCCGTCCATCATCTGTTACCGAACAAAGCACGCCACAATTCGGGTTCGGTTTCGTTCCTCAATTCGCGGAAATCTTCCGTCAGCGAAAGATTCTTGTCGGCGTATTTCCCTTTCAGGACTATGCCGCCGCTTATCGGAGCGAATTTATCCGAAAGGCTCAGCTTTATGCCGAGCTTTTTTGCCGTTTTGGAGATGAAACCGGCGGTGATACGATCCTTATCGTTTTCCGAGATCATCACTTCGTCGCCGTCGTCGGCGTATGAAAGCATCTGTTCGACGATCTTCAGGTACTCCGCTTTTTTCAAAGAAAGAATATTCTTTTCCGCGGTTTCGTAGATATCGTCCAATACCTTCTTTTCCGCCGACAGCCTTCTTTTTCTGATTTCCAACTCTGCGTTGACCTTCGCCGCAGACACGGCTGCCGCGGAGTACGCTTTGCGTTCGGATTCGGCGGCTGCAGCCAGGTTTTCGGCTTCCGCCTTGGCGGCGGCAAGCGTCTTTTCGGCAGTCAGCATCGCTTCTTTTATAACTTCTTCGGCGGCTGCCGAAGCGTCGGAAATTATTTTTTCGGCTATCTTATTCATCTTCTTACGACCAACTCGGAATAAACAGAGCAAGTATCGAAATCAGCAACGCCAGAAGCGCATAGGTTTCGACCATCGCCGTCATCAATACGCCCTTTGTGGATTCTTCGGGGCGTTTTGCCACCAAAGCTATACCCGCAACGGCGACTTTGCCCTGATGGATGGCGCTGAACAATCCGCCTATGGCTATCGGCAGGCAGGCAAAGAATATGCCCAATCCGCCGGACACGCTGATGAACGCGCCGGAATCCATAATGAATCCGTTGAAAGCGTTCAGTTTGATAAGCGTCAGGAAGCCTACGATAAATCCGTAAATGCCCTGCGTAGCCGGTAACAGCTGCAAAATAAGGCACTTCATGAATTTGTCGGGTTCTTCGCTGACGACCCCGGCTGCCGCCTGACCGGCTAAGCCTACGCCTATCGCCGACCCGGTTCCGCTGAGAGCTACCGCGATCGCCGCGCCCAATAGCGCCAATCCTGTACCTAATAATTCCATTTTTACCTCCTCTCCGCACAGACGGCGGAGTATTGTATCGTAATATGTATCCTGCCGTTTCCGGTCAGTTGTTCAGATAAGTATATTTCAGGCGACTGCCCAAAGGTTTGAAAGCGTGTCCCTGACCTTCGTAGAACCTGCCGAAGAATTCAACGTACTGCAGCCTCGAATCGTGGACGTAGGCTCCCAGCAGGTTTATGCTCATATTGAAAGCGTGTCCTATCAGCAATACGGGCACCGCGACTATCCAACCGTACCAGCCGCCGCCGAAGAAAGTATTCACTATAAGATCCGCCAACATATTTACGACGTACCCGATGACGCCGGTGGTAAGTCCCAGACCGAACAGACGGCTGTAGCTCAGCAAGTCGCTGACGACGTTGATGGAACCGTAAACGGAACCGAACGCGCCGCCCAAAGCCTTTATGACGTTTCGTTTTCCGACCATACCGCCTATCACCATCATAGCAAAACCGATCAAGGCAAAGTATAACGCGATATTCGCCATTACGGATACCCATTCCGGAGTTTCGGATACCTTTACCGCGCCCAGGAAGATCGTCAGAGTCGGATACAGCAATCCAAGCGCGATGAATATTATCACCCATCCGAATTGTGAAAGGATGCCGTGCAGCACTTCGCCGGATTTGATCTCGTCTACGCCTTTTATCGCGAATCCCACCGCCATCTGTACTGCGCCCGCGGCTATCGCAAGCAGGAACATCTTTAACGGTTCGTCCATCGGGTTGAACCAAGTCAGTTTGTCCAGGAAACTGCCTTCCGGCAAGGTGATCGAGAACCAGCCGCCGAACAGCGCGCCCCATATCACCGTGGCTATGCCGCAGAAACCGAACATAGCTATCATTCTGCCCGAAGTTTTCACGGGCTTTCTTAGCTTCAGATACAGGAAACACCCTATCGCAAGTATCAGCCCGTATCCTGCGTCGGAGATCATGATCCCGAAGAACAGGAAATAGAAAACGGCGACGAATATGCCGGGGTCCCTTTCGCGGTAGCCTGGCACGCCGAACATTGCGACGATCTCCTCGAACGCCGAAGTGAACTTGTCGTTTTTCAATTTTGTCGGGGGGATTTCGTCCTCTTTCGGCTCGCGGAAGGAATATATCAGATATTCCGAACAATCGGCAAGCTCTTTCGAAAGGCTTTCCTGACTTGCCTTCGGCACCCAGCCCTCCAATAAAAACGCGCTTTGCGTTCCCGAACAGAGCTCCTCCGCCTCGGCGCGTTCCTTTGCCATCGAATAATAATCGTACAGCAGTTTCATCGCCTCCAGGCGGTAAGCGTATTCCATACCTTCGGCGACCAGCGCGCTCCTTTCCGCGGCGCATTTTTCGGCGATTTCGTCCAATTCGTTTATTCTTTCGGACGCCGTACCCGACAAACGGACTGCCGCCGGAGAAAATTCGAATTCGGCGAGTTTTTCGTTTACCGCGCCGATATCTTCTTTCAAAGCCACCGCCGCCACCGCGACGTCGCCGCCATTGGGAAACGCGAAAACGTATCCGGGAAGCTCCGCCGCCGCCAACGCTTCCGCATATTCGGAAGGCACCGTCCCTATCACTGCGGCTGCTCTTTTAGAACTTTTCCAGGCGTCGAACGGCATATCCATTCCCGAATAAGGTATTAAACGCGCCTTTTCGGAAGCGCATCTTTGGATCTCCGCCTTCAGGTCGGTATATCTGTTCATAACGGCGCGCATGGCTTCGATATCAGAAAACACCTCGGCTTCGTTTTCGACGGCGTTTTCGTAATTTTCCAATTCGTAAAGCCTGTTTTCCCGTTTAAAATTGAGTTTTTTGAATTCGGAACCTTTTTCGGGAACGTAAAATTTCTGCATTTCCTTCAAAAAATACATTCCGAATTCCAGCTTTGCGATCTTTTCGTCGAACGATTCGGTGGAAAATTGCAGGCGCCGCAAACCCTCCGGCAATTCTGCCTCCGTTACTTCGCAGGCTCCGGAGCGGGTCAGCAACCTCATTAATTTGTTTTTTTCGCTGTCGTGCGCCAGAACGCGCAATCGCAGCATACTAACGACAGCCATACTTTGCCTTGTATTTTTCGGTCAGCGCGACTACCGCTTCCCCTATGTCGGGAACGGCGTCCGATACCGCCTCGTCAATGATCTTTTCGGTCAGTTCCGCAGCCTCCGCGTCCGCCGCTTCGCGCGCGGAAACGTTACCGGCTTTGATGCTCTCTTTTGCGGAAGAAAGATAATTTTTTGCGTCCGCTTCGGCTTTCATCACGATTTCACGCGCGTCGGATCTGGCTTTTTCGGCGATCTCCTCGGCACGCTTTTCTGCCGACAGCACTTCGTTCAACAGTTCGTTGATTTCCATCTATTTCTCCAATGCGGCGATCTTTTCCACCCGCCTGAGGTGCCTGCCCCCGGCAAAGGGAGTAGTCAAAAATATTTTAGTGAATTCGTAAGCGTCTTCCGGAGAATTTATCCTGCCGCCCATTGCGATTATGTTGGCGTCGTTGTGCTGGCGGCACATTTCCGCCTGGAAAGCGTCGGTGACGTGCGCGCAGCGGATGCCCTTTATTTTGTTGGCGGCGATGGATATCCCTATCCCCGTTCCGCACATCAGCACGCCGCGGTCGGCTTCGCCCGAAGCCACTGCCCTGCCTACCTTTTCGGCATAGTCGGGATAATCCACGGATTCTTCCGTAAAAGTTCCGTAATCCACGTATTCCATTCCGGTTTCGGTGATAGCCCTGATCACCGCGTCCTTTAACACGATGCCGCCGTGGTCGCATCCGATAGCTATTTTCATACGCTCTCCCGTCGGCGCGCGCCGCGCGCCAGCAGATATTAATAAAGATAGTATATAATAAAAAGCCTATTTTGACAATAGCATTTTTAAATTTTAAAAAAGGACGTCGCCGAAACGCCGTCCCGATATCGATCCGAACTATCCGATAGCCTCAATTTTCCTTTGCGCCGGGCTTCAGCACAACTCCGGCGTAGGATTTGCTGAGGCGGTTATTCAAAGCAAAATATCCCGGCTTGCCTTCAAAATGTTCTATCACCAGAAAATCGTAATGCTTTTCGGCGATTCTCAAAGTTTTAAATGCGTTTTTCATACACTCTTTCGGATCGGAGCCTATGTCGACGACCGTCGCGCCGAAAGCGGCTGCGGCATTCACGAACGGCGTCGAGCCGATGACGGCGGCGTTCTTTTCGGACAACGCCTTTTCCGCGGCTGTTTTAGGATCCGCCGCCCCCACGCACGGCACTATCGGCGCGTAATGGCGGTATTTCATTCCGGGAGCTTCCGCAACGACGACTTTCCCTTTGTGGTTTACCACCTTTCCCAAAACTTCGGAAAGCATCTCTATCGTAACGGCTCCGGGACGGAGCACGGTGGGCACTTCGCCGGCAAGAGTTATGACCGTGGATTCGATCCCGACGTCGGTATCTCCGCCGTCCAATATCAAAGGGATCCTACCTTTCATATCCTCGAACACGTCCGCCGCGGTGGTCGGGCTGACCCTGCCGGAACGGTTGGCGCTGGGAGCGGCTATAGGTCTGTCGGAACGCGAAATAAGTTCCCTGGCAATTTTGCTGTTCGGGATCCTGATACCCACGGTTTGGAGCCCCGCGGTAGTAACCGGCGGCAGATCCGCCGCTTTCGGCAATACTATCGTCAAAGGTCCCGGAGAGAATTTTTCAAACAGTTCGTATGCCGCTTCCGGAACGTTGACCGCCACCCTCGGCAGCCACGACGCGGATGGGATATGCACGATCAGCGGATTGTCCTGCGGACGGCCTTTCGCGCGGAAGATACTTTCGACCGCGGCTTCGTTGAAAGCGTCCGC
The DNA here is from genome assembly GCA_944371785.1 of uncultured Clostridia bacterium. Classification (GTDB taxonomy): domain Bacteria; phylum Bacillota; class Clostridia; order Christensenellales; family DTU072; genus Stercoripulliclostridium_A. The sequence continues at coordinate 15,959 of CALVXZ010000021.1, forward strand.
CCCCAATCCGTAGACGGTTTCCGTAGGAAACGCCACCAATCCGCCGGAGCGGATTATTTCCGCCGCTTCGTCCAAAGCCTCCTCGCCTTTTATACGCGTTTCGAAAACGCGGTCAGGATATTGCATACAAAATACCTCTGCCGTATTCGTTGACCACCGCGGCATAGCATTCGGAGAACACTTTGCCGCTGTAATACATACAATCGAAAGTCGAAACCTGAAGGTTCGTCGCGGCGATAAGTTCTTTTCCGTCGTTGCTTTTCAGCCCGTATTTTGCCGAATCGCCCTCTCCCGTCCTGGTGACGTAAGTGCCGTTCCTCATCTGATAGCAATCGGGAATCGACACCGCGGAGCCGTCCTTGCCTATTCTGAAAAACGCCTGCGTCTTTATCGAACCGCTGTCGGTGAGTTCCGCCACCTTCGAAGCCGTCGCGTACTGCCCGAAGAACGGAGATATCGAATCGTAATCGAAATCGGCGATTATTTCCCCGTTGTCGGCATTCAGCGCGCCCATATTTGTGGTGAATCCCAACGAAACGTCCACGTTGTTCAGGTAAGAGATCAGCACTCCTCCGTGAATGAAAGCGTTGTTGTACCCGTTCAGGGCGTCCATTTGCAGGAATGTGACGAATTCCCCGGTATCGTATCGGTTATAGCCCGCGCTCATCAAGGGGATATCGAAGTTGGGATCGGCGTTCTGGATGCCCTTTCCGTCCACGGACAGCAAAGGCATCTGCAAATTCGAAGCGACTACTCCTTCGCCGTGTTCGTCATACAGTTGGAAAGAAGTCGCCCAGCTCCTTTCGTCGGAATCGGGATCGGGATAAAAGTAATAAGTATAATAGACTATCGAATATCCGTCGTTCACGAAAGCCGAACTCGGCGAAGCCGGCAGATTATAAGTCGTCTGCCACAAAGCCGTAGAAGTAACGTCCTGCGCGTTTATCGCGTCGGTCATCGTCCTTACCGTGGAATCGGTATATCGGTTCGACACCATAGTCACTCTTTCCGTGGAGAAGTGCTGTCCCGATTTCATCGAAACCTTTACCGATTTCAGCTGTACATAGCTGGTGCCCGTTTCTTCGGAAGTCACCGTGAATTCGCTGCCCGAAAAATCTTCGTTAGAAGCATATTGAGTGGTGACTATAAACCAATCTCCGCCGATGTAATAAGTCATGGAGGAAAAGTTCGTGACGGCGTAAGAGGCTCCTGATATCAGGTTGCCGACCGAAGCGATCTTTTTAAGGTTGCCCGAAGAATCGAACTGATCGAAATCGTAAAAGTCGACGGAGTTTTTGTGCGTCGCGGCAAGATATCCGTCCACTAATTGGAAAGTGGTGTTGTTTTCCGCATAAGGAACGGTGGCGTACGGGAGGTAACCGCCGCCCGACGAATAGTTATAGACGGTCGCGTAAGAATAGCCGGAAGTCGTCGCCGAGGAATCCACCGAATCCAACGTGACCAGGTAGTTTTCGTCCAAAAGCGCCATCTGCTGTATCAGCGGCGCGGTGTATTTGCATCTGAATTTGTATTTCGGATTGAGATTCGGATAATCGGAAGCGTACGCACCTCTGAAAGGAACGACGCCGATATAAGCGGTATCCACGCCGTTTTCCAACAGATTCACCAAAACCAGCGCGAAATCGCCTCTTATGTCCATGACCGCGGAATACCCGTATTCGGGCTGAACGTACACTCCGCTTTCGGAAGCAAGCCCGTAACGGGTCACCGTGTTATCCGTCAATTCGATATCTTCTTCGATGACGAACACGCCGGAAGCCGCGTCGTAGCTTGCAAACCGCTGTCCCAGATCCAAACTAAGCAGCCTTTCCGCCTTCGTATACGCGCCGGAGGAGGAATAATTTTTGAAGTAATCGGAAATTTTCGGTTGTTCTTCCTTGTCCGTACAACCTGCCATTACCGCCACAGCCAAAGCCGCTATCAGGATCAGCGCAAAAATTTTCTTCATACAGTAATTTTATAATGCGCGGACGTATAAGTCAATGAACGCCCGGTGAATTTTGATTATTTAACAGAAACAGAATCTTTTCTTTCAGTTCGTCTACGCCGAAACCGTATTTCGCCGAAACGCGTACCGTATTTTCGGCGGCAGGCAGCACGGGGTCGTCGAACAGCCTGTCGCATTTGTTCAAAGCCGTCAGAACGGGTATCCCGTCTGCGCCTATTTCCCTTAAAACCGAATTTACCACATCGAACTGTTCCGCGGAATCGGGATCGGAAGCGTCCACCACATGGATCAGCAGATCGGATTCTACCGTTTCTTCCAAGGTCGAATGGAAAGCGTCCACGAATTCGTGCGGAAGCGCAGAAATAAACCCCACCGTATCCACCAACAGCACTTCGGTGCCGGAAATATTCAGCTTTCTGACAACGGGATCCAGGGTGGCGAACAATTTGTCCTCGACTCCGACGCCGGCTCCCGTCAAAGCGTTCATCAGCGAAGACTTGCCGGCGTTGGTGTATCCTACCAACGATACCACCTTTACCGCGTTTTTCTTTCTGCGCTTTCTGCGAAGCGCCCTGTCGCGGGTCAGCTTTTCCAATTTCGATTCCAGATCGCGTATTTCGCGGCGTATCGAACGTTTGTCCAATTCCTGCTGCTGTTCGCCGCCGCCCCTCCTGGCGCCGCCGCCTCCGCCGCCGCCTCCGCCTTGCCTGGACAGCACCGTGCCCTGACCCAGCACCTTCGGCAGAAGCTTCTTCCTGCGCATCAATTCCACCTGAAGTTTTCCTTCGTTGGTGACGGCGTGGCGCGCGAAGATCTCGATTATCAGCTGGTCGCGGTCTATCACTTCCTTGCCGAGATACTTTTCAAGGTTGTTCAGTTGAGTTCCGCTCAGGCGGTTCTGAAAGATTATTATCGAAGAATCGGTAGCTTCCGCTACCGATTTAACCTCTTCCAATTTGCCTTTACCTACGTAAAAGGCTTTGTCGGGACGGGGACGGCGCTGGCTGACGATCGCGCGGACCTCGTAACCGGAAGTATCCGTCAGATTTTCCAGCTCGCGTATCGCGTTTTCGTCGGGTTCTTTTTCGGAAACCCACACCAACACTGCTCCGGGCATTTCAGTTGAATCCATATTACGTTATTTTCCCTGAATCGTATAATACATACGGGTCATTTCTTCTTTGCCCATGAACTTCGGCACGGGATACAGAGGATTCGCCTCTTTCAAAGAATGTTCCACCATACCGGGAATGTCTTCTTCCTTAATCAGATCCGAACCGTCCTTGGCTTTTATGTACTTCGGAATGCCCATATAATCGTTCATTTCACGCACCGCGGCGATGAAATTCACCGCTTTTTCTTCGGCGTTCGCGCCGCCTATTCCGGCGATGTCGGCAAGACGGGACAACGGTTCGTAAATGGTTTCGCCGTAATAATCCAGGACGTAAGGCAGTATGACCGCGTTAGCCAATCCGTGCGGTAGACCGTATTTTCCGCCCAGGGAATGGGCTATGGCGTGAACGTAACCGACGTAAGCGCGGGTGAACGCGACGCCGGCGTCGTAAGCGGCTTCCTGCATATTTTCCCTGGCTTCCATATCCTTCCCGTCGTCATAGGCGCGTTTCAGATATTTGAAGATGAGGTCGGTGGCTTTTTCCGCCATTTCGATAGTCAGCGCGGTATTGCTTTGTCCGATATAGGCTTCCACGGCGTGGGTCAGAGCGTCCATACCCGTGGTGGAAGTGATGTGTTTGGGCAGTCCCACGGTGAGCACGGGATCCAACACCGCGTAGTGCGGGATCAGAGAAGGATCGTTTATGGTGTACTTGTCGTGAGTTTCGGCGTCCATAATGACGGCGGCAAGCGTCGCTTCGGAGCCGGTGCCGGCAGTAGTCGGTACGGCAAAGAAAGGCGGCAGCTTGTGCATGACCTTCAGGATACCTTTCATCTTCTTTACGGGTTTACCGGGACGCGCCACTCTGGCGGCGACGCCTTTAGCGCAATCCATCGGCGAACCGCCGCCGAAAGCTATGATGCCTTTGCAGGCGTTGTCGCAATATACTTTATAGGCGGTTTCGACGTTTTCCACGGTGGGATTGGGTACGACGTCCTTGAACAGAGCGTACTTGACGCCGGCTTTATCCAATTCTTCGAACATTCCGTTCAGCATTCCCAAAGAATACAATCCGTTATCGGTAACCACCAAAACCGAGTTTATGCCTTTGGATTTGATGAATTCGGGGAGTTTCAATATACTGCCTTCGCCTTTCAACAATTCGGGCTTTCTGAGGCGCAGCATAGGCAT
>CALVXZ010000022.1 GCA_944371785.1 uncultured Clostridia bacterium
GAAAAATACGGCATACTGCTGATAGTCGACAACACCATAGCCACCCCGGCATTGTGCCGCCCGATAGAATTCGGCGCGAACATAGTAGTGCATTCGTCCACGAAGTATCTGGACGGCCACGCCACTTCCGTGGGCGGGATCGTGGTGGACGGCGGCAATTTCGTTTTTAAAGGAAACCCCCGTTATCCGCTGTTCAACACCCCGGACGAAAGCTATCACGGCATAGTCTTCGCCGACGCTGAAAAGACGGCGTTCGGATTCAGACTGCGCGCCGTGGTAAACCGCGACATCGGCGCGATCATTTCTCCGTTCAATGCGTTTTTGACGAATTTGGGGTGCGAAACTCTGCATTTAAGGATGCCGAAACACAGTTCCAACGCTTTGGCTTTGGCAAAGGCGATGAAAGAACATCCCGCGGTGGAGTGGGTAAAATACGCTTCGTTGCCGGGCGACGCCGATTATGAACGCGCACAGAAATATCTTGACGGCGGTATGGCGGCGGGTATGGTTTCGTTCGGGATAAAGGGCGGCAGGGAAGCCGCGGCGGTATTCCAAAAGGAGCTGAAACTTTTCAGGATCTGCACTCACGTCGCGGACGCGAGAAGCTGCGTTCTGCATCCGGCTTCCACCACGCACCGTCAGCTGTCCGACGCCGAATTGGAAAAAGCCGGCGTTCCGGTAAACCTGGTAAGGCTTTCCGTGGGGATCGAGGACGCCGCGGATATAGTCGCGGACGTAGTGAACGCTTTGGACAAAACGCTGAAATAAGGAGGGCGTATGCCGATAGTCATACCTAAAGATATTCCGGCTTTTTCGGTGCTGAAAAAGGAAAACATTTTCGTTATGCCGAAAAAGAGGGCGGAATCGCAGGACATCCGCCCGATCGAAATAGCCGTAGTCAACCTGATGCCCACGAAGATCGAAACGGAAACGCAGCTTCTGCGGCTGTTGGCGAACACTCCGTTGCAGGTAAATCTCACTTTGATAAAGACGGCGACTTACAAATCCACGAACGCGTCCGAAAACCATATGGAGCGGTTTTACAAGACTTTCGACGAGATAAAGGGCGTGCGCTTCGACGGAATGATAATCACGGGGGCTCCCGTGGAGAACCTCGATTTCAAGGAAGTCGCTTATTGGGAGGAGCTGCAGAGTATCTTCGATTACGCCGACAAGATGGTCACTTCGACGATATTCATCTGCTGGGGGGCGCAGGCGGCGATGTATCATTACTACGGGATAGAAAAAAAGGCGTTGCCCAAAAAGCTGTTCGGTGTGTTCAAAAACCATGCCGTCGCGGCATACGAACCGTTGATGAAGGGGCTGAACGACTTTTTCTCGATACCGCATTCGCGCTATACCGAAATAGACGCCGACGCGGTGCGCGCGAACAAAAAATTAAGGGTGCTTGCAGAGGGCGAAGAATCGGGTATCAGCATAGTCAAAAGCAAGGACGATTCCAAATTCTTCTTCTTCGGGCATTCCGAATACGACAGGGAAACGCTGAAAAACGAATACCTGCGCGACAAAGCCAAGGGCGTAAAAATCGATCCTCCCGTCAATTACTTTATCGGCGGCGACGTAAACAAGATCAATATGAGCTGGAATTCCACCGGCAACCTGCTGTTTTATAATTGGCTGAACCACTATGTGTATCAGGTGACGCCGTATAACCTGGAGGACAGATCGGAGGACTGACGTACCGATGTACCTGGAACGCGTTTCGGCAAAGGATTTTCTGAGCTATACCGAATTCGACGTAGCGTTCGAAAACGGCTTGTCCGTCATATACGGAATGAACGCGGCGGGAAAGACCAACCTTGCGGACGCGGTGTATCTATGTTCCCTCGGGCGTTCGTCCCGGCTGAACAAGGACAAGGATCTGATACGTTGGGGGGCAGAGGGCGGATGTTCCGTGGCGGCGTCCGTAAGGACGCGCTTTTCCGGGCACACCGTGGAAATCAACGTGTCCGCCGACGGAAGGAAAAAGGTGTTTATCGACAAGCTGCCCGTAAAACGTATCGGCGAACTGATGGGCGCGATAGGCACGGTGTTCTTTTCCCCGGAAGAAACGGCTTTGGTACGAGGCGCGCCGGAGGACAGACGGCGGTTCATAGATATCGCGCTGAGCCAACAGAACAAAAGCTATTTTTATACGCTGAAAAGATATTCCGCGCTGATAAAACAGCGCAACAAGATACTGAAAGAATACCGCGGCAGCGCGATGACGGAACATTATCTGAACATAGTCGACGCCGACCTGGCGCCGGCGGGAGCTTTCGTCGGGAAATGCCGCAGGGCTTTCGTGGCGGAGTTGGAGGCTCTGGCGGCGGCGCGGCATTCGTCGATGACGGGCGGCAGGGAAACGCTCAGCCTGAAATACGAAAGCGACGCCGGGGAGAGCGCGGCGGAGTTTTCCGAAAAACTTGCCGCGGGCAGGAAAAACGATATGCGGTTGGAATTCACCGGGACGGGCGTGCACCGCGACGACCTGAAGATCGCCGCGGACGGCGTGGATCTTAGGAAATTCGGATCGCAGGGGCAGCAGCGCACAGCCGCGCTGTCGCTGAAACTTGCCGAAGCCGACGTGTTCGAAAGGCGCACCGGCGAAACGCCGGTATTGATATTGGACGACGTCCTCAGCGAACTCGACCCCGAACGGCGCGAAGGTTTGTTTTCGGCGGTGCGAGGGATGCAGACGCTTTTGACCTGCACCGATCCGCCGGATATCGCCGGAGCCGTCTATTACCGTGTAACCGAAGGAAAAGTCATAAGGGAGTAACAATGCAGAACACCGACGAAAAGAAAATGCAGATTGCCGCACTTGTCGCCGTAGACGGCGTCAGCGAGGAAGAAATAGCCTCGTACATTATGCTGCCCCCGGACAATTCCCTGGGCGATTACGCTCTGCCGTGTTTCAGGCTGGCGAAGACGCTGAGGAAAAGTCCGCAGGCGATCGCCGAGGAACTGAAAGCGGCGGTGCTTTCACGCCCGAATCCGTTCTCCGCTGTGGAGGCGGTCAACGGATACCTCAATTTCAAATTCGACAGGACGGCGTCCGCCGGGAAGCTGCTTTCCGAGGTTTTGGAAAAAGGCTCCGGATACGGCTCCGGCGACGAGGGGGAGGGAAAGACCGTCTGTATAGACTATTCCTCCATCAACATAGCCAAACCTTTCCACATCGGGCATCTGTCGTCCACGGTGATAGGCGCCGCGCTGTACAGAATGTATCTGAAACGCGGTTATAAGCCGGTGGGCATCAACCATTTGGGCGATTGGGGCACGCAGTTCGGAAAGCTGATAGTCGCCTATAAAAAGTGGGGTAACGACGAGGATATCGAACGCGAAGGAGTGCTGGCGCTGACGAAAATATACGTCAGATTCCACGAGGAAGCCGAAACGCATCCCGAATTGGAAGACGAAGCGCGCGCCTGGTTCAAACGCATAGAGGACGGCGATCCGGAGGCGATGCGCCTGTACAAACTGTTCAAGGAAAAGACTTTGGCGGAAGTCGGGAAGGTGTACGACAGGCTTGGGATAAAATTCGATTCTTATAACGGCGAAGCCTTCTATAACGACAAAATGGCTCCCATATTGGAAAGATTGGAATCCCAAAACCTGATTACCGTATCCGACGGCGCAAAGATAGTCGATTTGAAGGAATGGGGGATGAGCCCCTGTCTGTTGGTAAAAGCCGACGGCGCGACGCTGTATGCCACAAGGGATCTTGCGGCGGCGTTTTACCGCAAAAAGACTTACGATTTCTATAAATCTCTGTACGTCGTGGCGTACCAGCAGAACCTGCATTTCAAACAGCTGTTCAAAGTCATCGAACTTATGGGAGAAAGCTGGTACAAGGATATGGTTCACGTACCTTTCGGAATGGTGTCGTTGGAAGACGGCACGATGTCCACGCGCAAGGGCAAGGTGGTCTGGCTGAAGGACGTATTGGACAGAGCGGTGGAAAAAGCCGGCGAGATAATCCGCGAAAAGAACGAAAAACTTGCCGACGCCGCGTCGGTAGCCGAACAAGTGGGCGTGGGCTCGGTGGTGTTTTTCGCGCTGTCCAACAACCGCATAAAGGATATAGTGTTCTCTTACGACAAGGTGTTGAATTTCGACGGCGAAACGGCGCCTTACGTTCAATACACCAACGCCAGGGCGCAGTCGCTGCTGAAAAAGGCGGGCGGCATAGCTTCCCTGAAGGAAACTCCGCTTTCGGAGGAAGAGCTGAAGACTCTGGAAGGCAGGGAAGGCGAAGAATTGGTGGCGTTGCTGTCGCGTTTCGGCGAAACGGTGGCGGACGCTTTGGCAAAATACGAACCCAGCGTCGTGACCAGGTACGTCATCGACGTCGCGCGTTCGTTCAACCGCTACTACCTGGCACACAGGATAATCAACGCTCCCGAAAAGGAACGCCGCGCCGGGATCGCCCTGACTTACGCCGTACACGTCGTTCTGGAAGAAGGATTAAGGCTGATCGGCGTAAGAGCTCCCGAGGAAATGTAGATGAAAGTAGACTGTCATTCGCATTCCAAATACTCGCACGACGGGCGCGCCGACCCTCTGAAGATGATGGCGGCGGCGCGTGAAAAGGGCTTCGGTTACTACGCGGTGACCGAACACCTTGACCGCGACTACAAATACTGCAAAAAGGAGCGGTTTCTGAAGCAGCTGAACCTTCCGCGCTATTACAGGCGCGCGGAAAAGCTGAGGCAGATCGATTGCGAAGAAACCTTTTTTGCTTTCGGCGTAGAGGCGGCTTATTCGGCAAAAGCCTCGGAATGGTACGAAAAGACGCTGAAAAAATACGATTTCGACGTCGTGATTAATTCGATACATACTATAAACGGCGGCGACGCGTACTTCGGGAAGTTTTACCGCGGCAGGGAACAGGACGAAGTCTACAACGAATATCTGGATCTGCTGTCGGAATCCCTGAAGGTGCCTTACGATTACGACGTCGTCGGGCATATCGGTTATATAACCAGGTATTGCGACTATCCCGACGTCAGCCTGGTACAGCCGCAGTACGCCGATAAAATCGACGCTCTGTTAAAGGAGATCATCGCGCGCGACAAGTGCGTCGAAATAAACACGCACATAAAACATCCGCTGACGGAGTTTCTGCCCGAACGCGGCATATTGGAAAGGTATTACGAATTGGGGGGCAGAAAGATAACTTTTTCGTCGGACGCGCACGTTCCCGAGGACGTCGGGCACAAATACGGTCTGGCGGCGCGCGTGGCAACGGAGATCGGGTTTACCGAATGGACGGTCTACAAACGGCATATACCCGAAAGCGTGCCGATAACTTCGGGCGACGAATGATACCGTGCCGCCGCGATTTGACAAAAACGGCGGCGTATTATATATAATATATATCGAAAATACGGAAAGCGATACTTTCCCGGCGGCGGCAGGCGTTTTGCCGACGCGGCAGGGGCAGAGGTAAAAATGTTGGAAATAGGAAAAAACGCCGTAAACGAAGCGTTGGAAGCCGGCGCGAACATAGAAAAACTGTGCGTTCAGAAGGATCTCAGATCCGACGCGCTGTCGCGCATAGTCAAAAAAGCGCGCGAACGCGGGATAAAGATCGTTTTTACCGACAAGGCGTGGCTGGACAAAAACTCCGGCGGAGCCGCTCATCAGGGAGTCATAGCCGTCAGCTCCGAATACAGATATTACGATCTGGCGGAAGCCCTGGAGGAAGCCCGGGCGGCGGGAAAACGCCCGTTCATACTGTTGTTGGACGGCATAGAGGATCCCCATAACCTCGGGGCGGTGATCAGGGTGGCGGATTGCGCGGGCGTAGACGCGGTAGTCGTTCCCAAACACCGCGGATGCGGAGTCACCGACGCCGTTTCAAAGACTTCCGCCGGCGCGGTGCAATACGTCAAAGTGGCGAAAGTAACCAACATTAACGACGCCGTAAGATACCTTAAGGACGAAGGCGTCACCGTATTCGCGGCGGACGCCGACGGACAGCCGATGTATTCGGCGGATCTGACCGGCGATCTGGCGCTGATAATCGGCGGCGAAGGAAAAGGCGTGCATATGCTGACTAAAAAGCTTGCGGACGGCGTGATCGCCATTCCGCAGTTCGGTCAGGTCAATTCGCTGAACGCTTCCGTGGCTGCCGGCGTGCTGGCGTACGAGGCTGTAAGGCAGAGGGGAAAGGAATGAACAACGACGACGCTTTGGAAAAAGACCGTTCGGCGGAAGAGGATCTCCGGATCCTGGCTTCCAAAGGGGAAAACCCCGATTGGTTCGAAAAGCTTTTGAAAAAGTATAAACATATGCTGGTGGGACTGGCGCGCAAATATTACCTGGTAGGCGGAGGCGACGCCGCCGATCTTGCCCAGGAGGCTATGTTCAGGTTCTACCGCGCCGCGCTCAGCTTCGAAGAGGGCAAGAACGCTTCCTTCAAAACTTACGCGACGGTATGCGTGCGCAATCATCTTACCGACGTGATGAGGAAAAACCTGGGCGCCGCAAACGCTTTCAACAGAGTGGTGACTCCGTTGGAATACGCCGACGGCGAGGAAGAACGCCCAAACCTTACGGAAGGCTACTATACCGATCCGCTGACAAACTATCTGCGGCAGGAATCGGGCAGAAAGCTGTCTGCGGAAACGGAAAAGATACTCAGCTCCAGACAGCTGAAAGTGCTGTCGATGTACATAGAAGGTTATTCGTATGCCGAAACAGCCGAACGCCTGGGGATAAACGTCAAATCCGTGGACAATGCGCTGACCGCCGCCAGGAACAAGTTGAAAAAACGCCTTTTTACAAAAAAGGAGGACGATAAATAAAATGAAATTAGGTATAGTAGGGCTTCCGAACGTCGGAAAGAGCACGCTGTTCAACGCCCTGACTTCGGCGGGAGCCGAGGTGGCGAATTACCCGTTCTGTACGATAGAACCGAACGTCGGAGTGGTCGCCGTGAAGGACGACAGGCTCGTTAAACTCGCCGCTCTGTATAATTGCAGGAAAATCGTTTACGCTACCGTCGAATTCGTCGATATAGCCGGATTGGTAAAGGGCGCCAGCCACGGCGAAGGGTTGGGAAACAAGTTCTTGTCGCATATCCGCGAAGTCGACGCGATAGTCCACGTCGTAAGGTGCTTCGACGACGCCGACATAACTCACGTCGACGGCTCCGTCGACCCCGTCCGCGACATAGAAACCATCAATACCGAACTGATATTGGCAGACCTCGAAACGCTGTCGAAGAAGATTGACCGCACCAAAACCGCGATGAAATCGGGGGACAAAAAGTACATTCCCGAATTGGAGGCTTTGGAAAAGGTGTACAAGGCTTTGGGCGAAGGCGTCAGCCTGCGCGCGCTGGATCTTACCGAGGAGGAATCGCAGTATATCGCGCCGCTGTACCTGCTAAGCGGAAAGAAAGTCATCTACGTCGCCAACGTGTCGGAGGACGAAACGGGCGGCAACGCATATGTGGACAAGGTAAAAGAATACGCCGCCGCGGAAGGCAGCGAAGTCATCGTGCTTTCCGCAAAGATCGAAGCCGAATTGCAAGAACTTTCTCCGGAAGACAAGCAGATGTTTATGGAGGAGCTGGGGCTGGACACTTCGGGGCTGGACAAACTGATAAAGACTTCTTACGACGCTTTGGGGCTGATGAGCTTCCTTACGGCGGGCGAAAAGGAAACGCGCGCGTGGACGATCCCGAAAGGCACGAAAGCGCCGCAGGCGGCAGGCAAGATCCACACCGATTTCGAACGCGGATTCATTCGCGCCGAAGTCGTCGATTACGACACGCTGATAGAATGCGGCTCCTTCAACGCCGCAAAGGAAAAGGGCAAGGTCCGCAGCGAAGGCAAGGACTACGTTTTCCGCGAAGGCGACGTCGTGCTGTTTAGATTCAACGTATAGAGGAGACGGCAGAATGAATGAATCTCCGGTATTGGAAGTATCGGGTCTTACCAAATATTACAGGAGCCGCCGCGGCGAAGTGAGAGCCGTGGACGGCGTGTCCTTCAAAGTTTTCCCCGGCGAAGTCGTCGGTTTTCTGGGACCCAACGGCGCGGGAAAGACCACCGCGATAAAAGCCGTTACGGGGCTTGCGGATTACGAAGGATCGGTAAAGATCGGCGGCATAGACCTGAAGACCGATCACGTCGGCGCGCTCAGATCGTTGGGCGCGATAGTCGAAAACCCCGATTTTTACCTGAAAAAAAGCGGCGAATGGAATCTGAAATACCTTGCGTCGATATCCGACGAAAACGATCTCCGCAAGGGTTTTCCCGCCGGTGAAAAATTGAAAAACGTCATAGACGCCAGGGTGCAGAAAGCCTTGGAGGCGGTGGGGCTGACCGCCAGGAAAAAATCCGCCGTCGGCACTTATTCGTTGGGTATGAAACAGCGTTTGGGTATCGCACAGATGCTGATTACGGAACCCAAACTGCTGATTTTGGACGAACCGGCAAACGGCTTGGACCCCGACGGGATAAAGGATATCCGCGATTTGGTGCGCAAAGTCGCCGCCGCAGGATGCGGCGTGTTGGTGTCGTCGCACCAACTGCACGAAATGCAACTGATGTGCGACAGGGTGCTGATAATTTCCGCAGGCAGGATAGTCGCTTCGCTGTCCATAGACGAACTAGGCGAAGAATCGGGCGCGAAGATAAACGTCAAAACCGACGACCCCGAGGCGGCTAAAAGGATATTGAAAGAAAAATTCGGAATAGACAACGCGGAGGTCTTCTCCAAGGAGATACGCTTCCGCTCCGCAACGGAACTTTCCGAAATAACCAGAGAACTCGTGGTGGGCGGTTTGAACGTATACGGCATAAACAGGGAGGAAGTCAGCCTCGAAGACGTATTTATGAACAAGGTCCACAACGGGGCGGCGGAAAACGGCGAAAGGAGTTCCGATAATGTTAGGTAAATTGTATTGGGGCGAATTCAGAAAACAGGTTTCGCCCGGCGCGATAATTACTTTGACGGTGATAACGTTGGTGCTGACCGTGCTGATGACGGTGCTGTTCTCCGCGTTCAACGATCTGACCGACGAGATCGCTTCCGAAGTCAACAACTCATTCGGCGAATCGTCCAACGGTTTCGACGTCGATATCGACGTCGGTCTCACGGACAAAACGGAAGAACCGAACGCCGTAGCCGTTCCCGGAACGACGTATACCGCCGAACAGGTTTCGTTAGGTTTGGAGTATCTGTATGACCGGCTTGATGAGGCGGAGGCGGAAAAGGCGGAGCTCGGATACGATTACTACAGGCATCCCGACAGGATCTATGCCATAAAAGGACAGATCGCGTTGTTGGAATACATCCGCGACAACGAATTGTATGACGTGCACATAGGCGTGCTTTCGGACGGATCCGTGGCTATGGGCGCAGGGATCACCGCCGAATTATTCGTTACGATGATGCGCGCTCTGATGTTCCTGATGCCTTTGATATACGCGTCGATAGTCGCAGGCAGCACCTTTGCCGACGAATTAAAATCGGGTACGATAAAATTGGTCCTGACGCGTCCCGTCACCAGGAATTCGCTGACCACGGCGAAACTGCTGGCGGCGATGACTCACGCGGTAATAGGTTACGCGGCGATGTTCGCGCTGCTTGCCGCGATAGGCTACGCTGCTTTCCCGGCGGGAAATATCGACGCGGTGTTTATGTTCAACAACTCGTCTCCGACGCTTGCGCCTTCGTCGTCGGCGTTGGGGATCTATTTCACCACCGACATCGTAATGCTGCTTAGCTATACCGTGATAGCCTTCTTTGCCGGGATACTCAGCCGCAACCGCATCGTCGGTATAGTCACCCCGATCCTTTTGGTGGAAATCGTCGGCAGCGTGATTTCGCTTGCCGGGATCGGCAGGTTCTTTATTTCCGACGCCCTGGATTGGGGGCAGTTCGTCGGAATCAGTTCCACCGTAACGGGCGGAGCAAACTTTTTCATAACCTTGCCCGTATGGGCGGTGTATATGGCGGCGATGCTGTTTTTCAGCTACTTCATCGTCCGGAAACGCGACGCGGTATAGCCTTGCAACGTGTTTAAAAAACTACGCAGAGGGCAACCGTAACCGACAAAACGGGAACCCGAAACTATATATTGCCACAAGGGACAAAAATGACCAAGACTAAAAGAACTACGATACTGATCGCAAGAACGGGCGTCGAAGCGGCGCTGTATTTCGTTCTGACTTTCTTTATGCAGCCTATAGCTTTCAGTCCGGTTCTGCAATTCAGAATCGGCGAAGCGCTGACTCTGCTGCCGCTGATTTTCCCGGAAGCCGTAGTCGGCGTGACGATAGGGTGTCTGCTTGCGAACGTGCTGTCGCCGTATATGTGGTACGATATGGTGTTCGGGACGCTTGCGACGTTTATCGCCGCGCTGCTGACGTACCTCGTAGGCAAAAAACTTACGAAGATCCATCTGATCTGGAGGTCGCTGATCGGTGCGATCCCGCCCGTTTTGGTTAATGCGGCGGTGCTGCCGCTGATGTGGATGCTTGCTGCCGGCGACGCCGCGTATTGGTATAATTTCGCTATGTTGCTGATAACTCAGTCCGGAGCGGTCATAGTGATCGGCGTGCCGCTGACGCTGGCTCTGGACAAGGCGGGAGTCGTTCTGAAACGCGCTTACGCACACCACGACAGAAAAAAATAAAAATCGGCAATTCTGTCTTTTTTGCGGCTGAATCCGCGTTATCGTCCGAAAATCCTGCCGGGCGTTTGCGCTTTGTTTAAAATTTATGTATTGACTTTAGCGTCGGTATAGTTTAATATAATATACACAGCAAAAGGTTGTGAGGGACGGTATGAGCTGGCTTGAACCTAATTTTTATTATTCCGACACAGGTCTGCTGGAACGCGGCAAAGGGGTTTACCGCCCCAAAAAGCACGCACGGGCATATTTTTTCACGTCCGCATACGTATCGATGCCGGCAAGAGGCTGGCGTGTTCCCGAACGCACGGGCTATCCTCTTATCGACATTTACGCTTACCGAAAGCCCAACAGTCCCTTAACGAACGCGTTTGCTTCGACAAGGATACCCGCGGACGGCGTTCCGAACGTCAACGTGATAGGGTACGAGATCCGTGAACGCTATTACAGGCGTAAACGGCTTGCGGGACTGTGGTGCGCGCTGCCCGCCGTCGTCATAACGATAGCCGCCGCTGTTTTCGCGGTGTTGGCGATCGTTATATAAAAAGCAAAAAAACTTTTCGAGATAGTGGAGGAATAAAAATGGAACTTTGGATGATCATAGTGATCGCCGCGGCGGCAGTTGTGGTATTGGCGATAATCATCGCCGTTATGTCGACGGTGCTTAGGAAATACACCGTTTCGTTTAAAACGGGAGTGGTCAAATACACCACCGAAGTCCCGGAGATAAGGGCGCGTGCCGGCAAAGCCGTGGAATTACCGGTACTTACTTCCAAAAACTACAATTTCCTGGGCTGGTACACCGATCCCAAATGCACGAAAGCGGCGACTTTCGAAAAGATGCCGAAAGGCGATATCGTGCTGTACGCCGGCTGGAGCAAAAAACAGGCGTCCGGACAGGCGCAGAAAAGCGCGGAGCCCGAACTCGATCTGGGCGGAGCCATCTCCCATAACCTGGCTTTCAGAATAGCTTTGGATTGGTGACGGGCGGAATACGCGCCGAGTCCCGTAAAAAAACCGTTAAGCAAATAAAGACGACGCCCGCGGCGACGCGGGCTTTTTTTGCGCAAGGGGGTGCGCAAAACGGAGTTTCGGCGTTCCGAAACGAGAGAACCGCAGGTTCATGCGGCGCCCTCCGACATAAATTTAGAATTGACAAAAGATAATAATAGTAATATAATAGTACCCGTGAAATATTCGGTAGCGAACGACCGCATATATACACGCGAAAATTCAAAACTAAACAGGAGGTAAAAATGTTAGGCAGTCAATTACTCCTTTCCGCGGCGAGCCTGGGCGCAGGCGCTATCGTCGGAATAGCCGTCGCTACTTTGGTGATCGGTGCGGCAGCCGGCTTCTTCGGATACCGGCTGTGGCTGAAAAAGAAGCAAAGCGACGCGGAGACGGAATACGCCAGGGTCCTGGAAGAAGCAAGGCTGGAAGCCAAAAATCTTCGCAAGGACGCGCTGTTGGAAGCCAAGGAAGAGCAACACAGACTGCGAAACGAGTTGGACAAAGAGACCAAGGACAGACGTACCGAATTGCAACGGCAGGAACAACGCCTCAATCAAAAAGAGGACTTGTTGGGCAAAAAAGAGGATGTCCTTGATCGGAAAATCGAGAACGTCGATAAAACCAAAAAGGAACTTGAAAACCGAGAAGCAAGGATAAAAGAGGTCGAAGAAGAGCTGAAAAACCACTCCGAAAATATGATGAAGGAGTTGGAAAAAGTTTCCGGCATGAGCCGCGAAGAGGCAAAGCAGCAGCTGATCGGCGAGATGACCGAAGAAGCCAAACGCGACGCCGTCGGCATCATCAAAGAGATCGAACGCGAGGCCAAAGAGGAAGGCGAACGCAAGGCGCAGAACATCGTGGCGTTGGCGATACAGCGCTGCGCTGTGGATCAGGCGTCGGAAGCGACGGTATCCACGGTGGAACTCCCCGGCGACGAGATGAAAGGCAGGATCATCGGCAGAGTGGGCAGGAACATAAAGGCTTTGGAATCGGCGACGGGCGTAGACATCATAATAGACGACACTCCCGACGTCGTCACGCTGTCTAGCTTCGATCCCGTCCGCAGGGAGATCGCCAGGCTGACGCTTCAAAAACTTGTCGCGGACGGCAGGATACACCCCGGCAGAATCGAAGAAGTCGCCGACAGAGTGCGCCGCGATATGGACGCCACGATAAAAGAAGCCGGCGAATCCGCCGTCTTTGACGCAGGCATTTACGGGATTCATCCGGAGCTTGTAAAGCTGTTGGGCAGATTGAAATACCGCACAAGTTACGGTCAGAACGTGCTGAAACACTCCCTGGAAGTCAGCTATATAGCAGGGCTTTTGGCAGGAGAGCTGGGCGCCGACGAAAAGATTGCGAAAAGGGCGGGGCTCCTGCACGATATCGGCAAATCGATCGACCACGAATACGAAGGTACTCACGTACAAATCGGCGTGGAACTTGCGAAAAAGTACAAAGAATCCGAAAAAGTCATCCATTGCATAGCCGCGCATCACGGCGACGTCGAGGCGAACTCGGTGGAAGCGGTTTTGGTGCAGGCGGCGGACGCCATCAGCGGAGCCCGTCCCGGTGCAAGAAGGGAATCTTTGGAATTTTATGTAAAACGTCTTGAAAAATTGGAAAGTCTGGCAAACTCGTTCGCAGGCGTAGAACAATCGTTCGCTATACAGGCAGGAAGGGAGATCAGAGTTATCGTGAAACCCGACCGTGTGGACGATGCCGAAACCGAATTTTTGGCTAAGGAGATCGCGAGGAAACTCGAAAACGAGTTGGAATACCCCGGGCAGATCAAAGTCAACGTCATTCGTGAAGTACGCAAAATTGAATACGCGAAATAATTATAAAACGGCCGCGGAGAAAACCGCGGTCGTTTTTTTGTTTTCCGGCACTTTCCGAAAAATCGATATTGCGTCGGAGAACTTTGCGTTTTATAATATCAGTATAGCTAAAACATTTCACCCGCGCCGCGGCGGTGTCTTTGACCGGGATCCCGCATAGCGTATCGGCGCGGAATCCAAGGAGTCCGGAATATGATCGAAGGCGTTTTTAACAAAAGTACTTACCTCCGTAAGGCAAAGATATCCGTCAAAGCCGCCGTTTCGGCGTTGCTGATCGCGCTTGCCGTCGTGTTGCCGCAGACGGTGCATATCGCAGGCGGAGCCGCGGGCGGCGCGAAGTGGCTGCCGATGTATCTTCCCGTCCTGATAGGCGGCTGCCTGTTGGGTCGGAAATGGGGGCTGGGCGTAGGCGTGCTTTCCCCCGTCGTTTCGTTCGTGATCACCGCGGCGGCGGGCAACGCAATGCCTGCGGCGGAAAGACTGCCGCTGATGATCGCGGAGCTGACGGTATTCGCCGCGGTAACGGGGTCGTTTTCGGATAAAATCGCCGAAACTCCCGCGGCGGCTTTCCCGGCGGTGTTCATCGCGCAGATCACCGGCAGGGCGGTATACGTTGCGGTTGCGGCTCTGTTCGGAGGTCTGACCTCCTCGGCGGTAACCGCCGCGCTGGAAACGGTACGGACGGGACTTATCGGGCTTGCGGTACAGGCGCTCCTTGTCCCCGTGATCGTAGTCGTTTCGGGAAAACTTATTGCCGCCGAAAGCAAACGCAAATAGCAAAAGGACGCAAACCATGACTTTCGAAAAGATAAAAAAGAATTTCGGGTTCGGTATGATGCGGCTGCCGACTGATGCCGCCGGCGTAATCGATTCGGAACAGGTAAAACAAATGGTCGATCTGTTTATCGGAAGCGGATTCAACTATTTCGACACCGCTCACGGCTACCACGAGGGTAAAAGCGAGGAAGCGGTGCGCGAATGTCTTGCCGAACGCTATCCGCGCGAAGCCTTTGTGCTGACCGACAAGCTGACCGCGTTCATGTTCGATTCGGAAGACGATATTTACAAAGTCTTCGAAGAACAATTGAAGATATGCGGCGTGGATTATTTCGATTTTTACCTGATGCATTCGCAGGGGAAGGTAAATTACGATCATTTCAAAAGATGCAACGCCTACGCCGCGGCGCAGAAACTGAAAGCGCAGGGAAAGATAAAACACGTCGGTTTGTCCTTCCACGACAGCGCCGAATTCCTGGATACGATCCTTACCGAAAACCCCGAAGTCGAAGCGGTGCAGATACAGCTGAATTACGTCGACTTCGACGATCCGGGAGTGCAGAGCCGCAAATGCCTGGAGGTATGTCTGAAGCACGGAAAACCCGTCATCGTTATGGAGCCCGTAAAAGGCGGCAGCCTTGTCAGACTGCCGAAGGAAGCGGACGACGTCCTGCGCGCGCTGAACGGCGGCGGAAACGCCGGATACGCCCTGCGGTTCGCGGCGGGGCAGGAAGGCGTGTTCATGACTTTGTCCGGGATGAGCAGCCTTGAACAAATGCGCGACAACATCGGTTGCATGCGCGAATTCAAACCGCTGAACGACGCCGAAAAAGCCGCCGTTTCAAAGGTCGGGGAGGTATTCCGCTCCAAGCATTTAATTCAATGTACGGGATGCCGATATTGCATAGACGGTTGCCCGAAACGCATTTTGATCGCAGATCTGTTTTCCGATATGAACGCGAAAAAACAGTACGGGGATAGGAATTCCGATTTTTATTACGGAGAGGTCCATACCGGGCACGGGCGCGGCAAGGCAAGCGATTGCATAAAGTGCGGTAAGTGCGAAAAGGTATGTCCTCAGCACCTGAAAATACGCGATCTCTTGGAGGAAGTGGCAAAGACTTTCGAAAGGGGCGGAGCGTAAATAAAAGCCTGCCCGAACAGGCGCTAAGGCGTTTTTCGTAAAGGCATACATATAAAGGTTTCGCCGCGGATTTTTCCGCGGCTTTTTATTTTCCGCCGCGATCCGAAAAGCTCCGCGACGGATTTTTAACAATATAGTTCGTTACTATTGACTAACCGCCCGTATACGTTTATTATATATATGAGTTTTCCTAAGGAGGAGAAATATGCGTAAAAAAATTATTTTGTTGACGGTGACGTTACTGCTGTTGGCGCTTACGGCGGGAACGGTCGCCGCTTGTAACGGCGAAACCGAGGACAAAAAGATAGTGTCCATAGAATTTGCCGACGGCGAATGGCAGACAAACTATTATCTGGGTCAGCTGTTCGAACCCTGCGAAGCCACGATCACCTACGACGACGGCACGACGGAAGTAATCACCGTAACTGCGGAAATGATAAGGGGATTCGACACTTCGAAAATCGGCGAATACGATATCACGATCGATATCAACGGATTCACGAAAACGCTGACGATAACGGTCGGATATCCCGAGGAAGAAAACGACGTACCGCCGCAGCTGTATTTATGGAATTCCTATTACTTCGAAGGCGAAACGCCGTCGCTGTTTTCCGCTTACGTTCTGGACGGTATCAATATTACATACGTAACGGCGGATATGGTCGAAGGCTTCGACACTTCCGCGGCGGGGGAGTACGAGGCCGAAATCAATTATAAGGACACGGTGTTTACCGCAAAATATTTTGTGGAGCCCGTTCCCGAAACCGAAATTGAAATACGCGAAGGCAACGTCAGCGACGAAGTGCTGATCGCCGCGGCAAAAGACATCCTTAATGTTTTGGGCATCAAAACGGATAAGCTGACGGATCCCGAGTTGAACGATATCGAGTTAGACGTTTTAAGATTAAAACCGTATCTTGAAATGGCGGGAGCGGACGACGATTTGGTGAGAGACCTAACGGGTATCCTTACCGCGCCGGACAATAGTTTATTGAAAACGTTCTTAGAAGGTATTTATTCGGATAACTATGAAAGCACGATGGAAATGCTGATAAACTGTTTAATAAGCGAAGGTAATTTTGAAACGGTATATCGGCTGGTTTCGCGCGTTAGTGAAGATCTGGACGCTTCGGCGTTGGCAAACATATTTTTCGGGTTATTATGTGCGTATAACTTCGATTCGTCCGATATCTCGGTATGGCACTACAAAGAGAACTATTACGGTTTTGAAGCGAACGGTTCGTATGCCGTCGACGTATCCGAAGCCGTAAACGCTTTCTACGGCAACGAAGATATTTGGGAAAGGATCCTGCAATACTATACCGTTGACGCAGAATATCTGATTCGTTCGGCAGGCAGTCGCGCAATGCCCGCTTTCGAAGCCCTGGAACAATTCATCAAATTGTTTTTTGCGCAGAACGACGATAGCGCCGCCGAGGAGATGCAAGCTCATATCGAGGTAGCATACAATGCGCTGAATATGTTGAACGAGGAGGATGCGGAAACCATTCTTGACGGCGACGCCGATATTTCGATAAAAGATATCGTGGAAACGGCAAACTATTTCGGTGAAAAGCTGTCTGCAGCCGGCGAACCGTTTTTCGACGGCGAGGTTCAGGCGTCGTTATCTTACCTGATCGGATTTGTTTTGGGCGAAGGGGCGTATTTGGACGAAGTCAGCAACCTGCCCGAATTGGTGGTTGCGATATATAAATTCGTCGCGACGGCGTTAAGCGACATCGACGAAGACTTGGTTGCGGATCTGCTGTATTCGTATGACGCGGTGTATAAGAACCAAGACGACGAAAGCGCCTTAAAAACGGAGTACGGACGTCTGCTAGCGACGGCGCTGAACTTCGGGTCCGGGATCTGGTCGCAAATGACTCCCACGGAACAATATGTTCTGCAATACGGCGAAATCGGGATTGACAGGGTCTCGGAGTATCTTAGCAAGTGGACGGTCCGCGACACGGACTCTATGACCGATGCGGAATTTGACGCCTTAAAGACGGAATTCGAAAGCTATATTATGTATGATAACACGCTTTCTTATAATGCGCAAGGCAAAGCCCTGTTTACAGGGAATACTTCCTATAGCGCAGGCTTTGCTTATTTAAAACGTAACGCGACGCAGGCGGAGACGGAAAAGATATTCTGGGATAACGTCAGTGTGTCGCTGTCGACGTACGAGGAAAATTCAGAAAGCACGAGATTTTTCGACGAAGACGACCTCTTTTACTTTTTTGAAGAAAACGACATCGAGTATTCAATAACCGCCGATACTTCGCAAAACGGGCTGACGCCGATAACAATGACCGTCGGAGAGAGCTACTATATTGAACGGGAGTACGATTACGAAACCGGCACATATACGGAAAAGGAGCAAAAAATCGAAGCTTCGACGATCACCTTGTACGTATACGTTTTGGACGAAGCCGAATTCGCGGATAAAGGATTTGCCCCTTTAAGATCTTACGGTATCGGCCTTCAGGTGTATTCGGTTTACGAACTTGCCGATGCGTATCGGTTGACCGAGGACGAAAATTTCATAGACAGGGCGTTGTCGCAACTGCCGGCAAGTCTTTACAGCGCCGACGGCAGTATCAAAATAAACTTGCCGCACTATGACCTTCACGACACAAACTCTTTGGATGCGGAAATCGAAATTTTATGTGATCCGACAACGTCGGACATAACCTACGCCGACATCAACTATACGTTGGACGGCGTCGTATCTTTCGGTTTGCCTGCCGTTTTCATTCAGGAACCCGATGACCTGATCGAGAATTATTTATATAAAGAACTGCTTATAGGGTACGAATACAAAATATCTTCGGCAGTACAATTATCCGATTTGGATAAACTGTATTATTTACCGATGCCCGAAACCGGAACGGAGATGGACGAGATTCTGGCAGAGATTTCGTTTAGTCCACAAGACTTGTCCCTGGAAGACGGCACCGTTAAGATTTTACAAGGATACGAACCGAAGTTTTACCTGGAGGCAAAAACTTTGACGGGATCCGTAGCTTTCGGGGAAAGCGCCGATGAACTCCCTGTGGAATGTTCCGGACTTGACGTAAATATTCCCGGTATTCAGACCATAACCTTGTCGTATCCGGAATTTCCGGAAATGACAAAAAAGTATACGGTGGAAGTCGTTTCCGCGAAAACAATGGAAATCGGGTTGCAATTATCGATAGGCAACAAGCTTTACCTGCTTGGTATTTCCGGCAGCTTGACGGAAGAAGGCGTCATATCCGATCCGGAAGAA
>CALVXZ010000023.1 GCA_944371785.1 uncultured Clostridia bacterium
GCGGACGACGGAGTGCGAATGACGGAACGGGGACGACGGAGTGCGGACGACGGAACGCATACAACGGAACTCGGACGCTATAGCGCGTCCGACGTAAAGCAAAGCAAAAAGAAAGTCCGCGCCGCGGCGCGGACTTCCGATCCTGCGGTAAAGGCAGGCTTATATCAGTATGCAAAGGATAGAGCCGCGCTGTTCGTTGACGACGCGTTTCAGCGCCTTACGCAATTTGACCTGTACGTTTTCGGGAACGGAGCCCGTTTTGCCGGACATATTTTCGGCGACCAATTCCGATAACGGCTTGCCCAGAAAGTTGGTTTCCCACAATCCTTCGGGATCGCTTTCAAATTTTTGTTTCAACGATTCGGACAGTTCTGCGCTGCTGGTTTCCGAACCTATTATCGGATTGACTTCCGTTTCGACATCGACTTTTATCATATGGTAAGACGGAGCGACGGCTTTTAACTTTATGCCGTATTGGGCACCTCTGTGCGTAAGTTCGGGAGCCTCAAGTTTCATATCCGACAGCGACGGAGTAACCACGCCGTATCCCGTTTCGTTTGCTTTGTCCATAGCGGAAGCTATTTTGTTGTATTGTTTCAAACCGTAGGAAGCGTCTATCAGATACGTTAAGATATCGCGTTCGGAATAAAGTTGCTCGCCGCATTTTTCGGACAGCACTTTATAGAACGCGCCCTCCGCGGCGGCAAATTTCAGACGTACCGCGCCCGTTGCCGCGTCGGCGGAGATATCGGGATCGGGCATTAGATATTCGGAATCCGTAAACAGCTCTCCGAACTTTTCCGCGTCGCCCATCTTCAGTCCCGCTTCGCCGGTCTTCAAGGCTCCGACTACCTGGCTCATCGCCGGATGATCGCCCAACGCGAACAGCCAATCGGGCAGTTCGACGTCGACGCGTTTTATCGGGAATTCCATTACTATCGCGGTCAGCAGATCTTCGAAATCTTCCTTGTCCGCCGAATCGACGTTCATCGTCACGGCTCTTACGGAATATTCGTTTTCGATCTCCCTGCGGCGCGCTTCGGCAAGCTCGGAATCGGGAGCGGATGAGTTCACGACTACCGTAAAAGGTTTTCCGGAGGCTTTCAGTTCTTTGATGACTCTTTCTTCCGCAGCGCGATAGCTTTCGGACGGTATGCCCGTAAAGCTGCCGTCGGTCGTGACGACGACGGCTATCGTGGAATGTTCTTTGATGACCTTTTCGGTACCCAGCTCCGCCGCCTTCTCGAATGGCATTTTTTCGTCGCTCCAGGGTGTGGAGATCATCCTGGGACGGTCGTCTTCCACGGCGCCGAGCGCACCCTCGACAAGATAACCGACGCAATCTATCAAGCGTATGTTCGCTTCGGTACTGCCTAATTTTACCTTTACAGCGGCGTTGGGAACGAATTTCGGTTCGGTGGTCATTATAGTTTTTCCCGTAGCCGATTGCGGCAGTTCGTCGGTCGCCCTTCCCACGTCCTCCGCGTCGGCTATGTTCGGTATAACCGATCTTTCCATAAAACGTTTTATAAACGTCGATTTGCCCGTTCTGACGGGTCCGACGACGCCTATATATATGTCGCCGCCCGTTCTGGAGGCAATATCGGCATAAATATTGTATTCAGACATTTTCGTCCTCCTTTTTTGTTTAATTCTATGCCGCAAAATTTCGGGATATGCCAAGGAAAGAACCGATAAAACGCCTGCGCTGATCATAAAAAACGGTAAAGTTCCATAACTGTTTTATAAATTCCCGGCAAAAAAAACGCCTGCCGTTACGGCAGGCGCGGAATAGGTATTTTTAAAGTTTTTATCCGCCGTGCGGTCTTTCGGTCTATTTTTCGAGATAGGCGATCTTTGCCGCGGTCGCAAAAATGGCGGTGGCTTCGACGAGTTCGGATATGGGCGGCATCGAAGGCGCGATCCTCAGGTTGGAATCTTTCGGGTCGCGTTTATAAGGATAAGTGGCGCCGGCGCCCGTAAATACCACGCCCATTTGCTTTGCAAGCTCCACGGTGCGTTTGGCGGTGCCTTCCGAAAGATCCACGGATATGAAGTAACCGCCCGTCGGCTTTGTCCATTTCGCGATGCCCGTGCCTCCCAATTCTCTTTCGAGTATTTCGTCTACTGCTTCGAATTTGGGGCGGAGAAGCGCGGCGTGCTTTTCCATAAGCTCGTATATGCCGTCCACGCTCTTCAGAAAACGGTAATGGGCAAGCTGCGACAATTTGTCGGGTCCGATGCTCTGAATGTTCATAAACTTTTTGATCTCGGCGATGTTTTTTGCGGAAGAGTACATAAATGAAACTCCCGCGCCCGCGAAAGTGATCTTCGAAGTCGAACCGAAACCGTAGACCATATCTTCGTTACCGTACTTTTTCGCAAGATCCATAATATTGGCTTGTTCTTCCTGCCCGTACAGCGCGTGTACCATATAAGCGTTATCCCACATAAGGCGGAAATCCTTTGCGGCGGGTTTCATCTTCGCCAATCTTTCCACCACCGCGTCGGAATACACCGTTCCGGTAGGATTCGAATACTTCGGCACGTTCCACATACCTTTTACGGAGGGGTCTTTTATGAGTTCTTCCACCATATCCATATCGGGACCGTCGGAAAGCATCGGGACGTTTATCATTTCTATGCCGAACAGCTCCGTCACCGAAAAGTGCCTGTCGTAGCCGGGCACGGGGCATATCCATTTGATCTTACCCTGCGCGTTCCAGGGAGCTTCGCCCGAAACTCCGAATTGCATGGCGCGCTGAACGGAATCGTACATAAGATTCAGACTTGCGTTGTAGGCGACTATTATTTCGTCTTCGGCAACGCCTGCCAGATCGGCGAACAGTTTTTTAATCTCCGGGATTCCGTCGTTCAGCCCGTAGTTTCTGTAATCCTGTTTGCCGTTGAATCCCGATGCGGGATCCAATTGCATATACAGATCGCTGCTTAGATCCAACTGTTCTTTGGAGGGCTTTCCGCGGCTCATATCCAGCTTCAGACCTTTTGCGGCGTATTCTGCCATACGGGCTTTTTCAGCTTCGAGCAATTTGGCTTTTTCGGCTTTGTCGAGAGTAAGATAGTTCATATTATGTACCTCTGTATTGATTGTCTTATTTATTGTTGAACGCGTTGTCGTCGCTTCTGGCGCGAACGGCGATCTTTATCGGAGTACCCGAAAAATCAAAACTTTTTCTGATACAGTTTTCAAGGTAACGCCTGTAGGAAAAATGCATCAGCTTCGGATCGTTGACGAACAAAACGAACGTCGGAGGTTTGATCCCCGTTTCGGTAACGTAGAAAATTTTCAGCCGCTTTCCGTTGTGCGTCGGCGGCGGATTTACGGTTATGGCATCCCCTATCACGTCGTTCAGGAGCCCGGTCGGCACTCTTAGCGAAGTGTGTTCGTATACCTCGTCCACAAGCGAAAGTATGTTTTTGACCCTCTGTCCGGTCAAAGCCGAAATATATGCGACTTTGAAATAGTCCATAAACTTCAGTTCCTCTTTCAGCCCGTTCGTAATGCGGTACATCGTCTTTGTATCCTTTTCGACGATATCCCATTTATTCATCACGATGATTCCGGGCTTACCGGATTCGTGCACCAGCCCGGCTATCTTTACGTCCTGTTCGGTCAGTCCTTCGGCGGCGTCCACCATAATCAAAGCGACGTCGGCGCGGCGAATTGCCGATATGCTTCTGACTACGGAATAATATTCCACGTCTTCGTCGACTTTAGATTTTTTCCTGATGCCGGCGGTGTCTATCAGCAGATACTTTTTCCCGTCGCGCGTAAAAGGAGTGTCGATAGCGTCCCTGGTGGTGCCGGGTATGTCGGAAACTATCACCCTTTCGTAACCGAGTATCCTGTTTACCAACGAGGATTTCCCGGCGTTGGGTTTTCCGACAACGGCGATCTTTATGCAATCTTCTTCCTCCGCGGCGGTTTCCGCAGGTTCGAAATTGCGGACGACTTCGTCCAAAAGGTCGCCTAAGCCCAGGCTCTGTTCGGCGGATATCGCCACGGGATCGCCTATGTCGAGTTCGTAAAAATCGTACATTGCGGAAGAATCCCTGCCGTCGATTTTGTTCACCGCCAGCACCACGGGTTTTTTTGTGCGCCTTAAAAGATTTGCTATGTCGTGATCGCCGGGAGATACACCCGCTTTTCCGTCCGTAAAGAAAATGATGACGTCGGCAATGTCTATCGCCAGCTCCGCCTGGCGTTTAATGTGTTGCCACATCTGATCGTCGCTTTTCAATTCCATTCCGCCGGTATCCACCAACGTAAAAGCGCGTCCGCACCATTCGACGTCGACGTATATCCTGTCGCGGGTAACGCCGGGCATATCGTCGACTATCGACACCCTGCGCCCAGCCATCTTATTGAAAAAAGTCGATTTCCCGACGTTCGGACGTCCGACGACGGCAACGATCGGCTTAGCCATTTTCGTATTCCTCCTCCGCTTTGAATATGCGTTTCGGGCGCACGCCTCTGAGAATGGGCTTGCCTTTTGTATCCTTCTTTTCTATTCTGACCTCTTCGGTATCCACGGCGTGGAGTTCGCCGTCGGGATCCTCCATGACGAATTTGAAAGGTTCGGTGACCTTCGCCGCGAACGCTACGGAGATGTTTTCGCCGTATATGTCGATTATCCTAAGCCCTTTTCTGTTCCGTTTCATCGGCGGGAATTCGGAAGCTATCACGCGTTTTCCGGTGCCTTTTTCGGTGATCACCAGAATTTCGCCCAGCGGCATCGGAAGATCGCCTTCGTCGCTTTCGACTATTTCGAAATCGGCTTGACCGGCGAATACGACGTAGCAGTCGCGGTTCAGATTGATCCCTATCACGCCTCCGGCGATCCTGCCCTGTTCGGGATAATCGTCCGTCAGCGAATTGACGCACTGGCCGTCGGAGCTGACGAACAGTATCGTGGAACCGGGGACGGCGATTTCCGCGCCTATCACGCGGTCGTCAGGCTTCAGCGTCATTCCCTGATAGAAATTCTTTCCGATCACCATCGAGGCAAACGTACTGCGTTTCACCATTCCGTTCAAGGTATATACGAACACGTCGGAAGAAGGCAGGTTTTCGGGATCGAAGGACAATAAAGCCACGGCTTTTTCTTCGGCGGGAGCCTCCGGCACGATATCTGAAAGCCTTTCGCCCTTTTCCGTCCATTGCCTGTCGCGGACGGAGGCGGGATCCAGCTTGTAACAATTACCAAGGCTGCCGAACACCAAAGCCATATTTCCGGGAGCTATCTCCGAAAGCGAGGTATGCACGCTCTGAATGCCGCCGGCTCCGGCTTCGCGGTTGGCGCCGAGATAGCTTCTGCCCGTCATGAACTTTACGCCGCCGTCGGCGGTGATACCGGCGATCATACGTTTTGCGGTGCGCTTCGTTGGGTCGAAAGGTTTGGTTTCTATATCTTTTATATCGGATATTATTTTAGTCAGCCGCCTTGCGTTGGCTTCGTTTTTGTAGCGGTCGCGTATTTCCTGCAGCTCCCGGCGGACGACGGCGGTCTGTTCGCGTACCGAATCCTTTATCCGGGTAAGACGTTCGATGTCCTTTTTCAGATCTTTCAGTTCCTCGGTGTATTTGCCTACGTCCAATTTGTTGATGTTTCCAAGCTGCAGGCTGAGTATGGCTTCCGCCTGAACCTCGCTGAGCGAATATCTTTCGCGCAGTCTGACTTTGGCTTCCGTCCTGTTCTGGGAAGACCTTATCAGCGCGATGACTTCGTCTATGTCGGGAATGACGGTCAGATAACCTTCCAGGATCTCCGCGCGCTTTTTCGCGACGCCCAATTCGTATACGCTCCTGTTTTTGACTATCTGCTTTTGATAATTCAGATAGTATTCCAACACCTTCTGCAAGCCCATCAGCCTGGGTTTGCCGTCGGCGATCGCCACCATATTCAGGTTGAAAGCCGATTGCAATTCGGTGTGTTTGAACAGAGCGTCCAGGATCTTTACGGCGTCTTCTCCGCGCTTCAGCTTAATGACGATACGGATACCTCTGGTGGTTTCGTCGGAAATTTCGGTGATGTTCCCGAAAATGTCCTTTTTCTTTTCGCGCAAGGAATAGATCTTGTCTATCAGCCCGTTCGGGTTTACGCCGAAAGGCAATTCGGTTATGACTATACTCTGTTTGTCGCCGTCGCCTTCGATGTCGGCGCGCCCGGAAATGACGATCCTGCCTTTTCCCGTGCGATAGGCTTCGACGAGTTCCTTGTTGCCGACCAGGAAACCTCCGGACGGGAAATCGGGTCCCTTGATGTAATTCATCAGCTCTTCCAAAGAGATCCTGGGGTTGTCCAATGTGGCTATGCAGCCGTCGATGACTTCGGTAAGGTTATGTGTGGGAATGTTTGTGGCAAGCCCTATCGCGATCCCCTGCGCGCCGTTTACCAACAGATTCGGGAAACGCCCGGGCAACAGATCGGGTTCGTCCAGGGTGTCGTCGAAGTTTTTGTTCCAACGCACGGTGTTTTTATCGATGTCGCGCAGCAGTTCCATACCCAACGCGCCCATTTCGACTTCGGTATACCTCATCGCGGCGGGAGGATCGGTCAGAGTTCCGAAGTTCCCCTGCCCTTTTATCAAAGGCATACGCATATTGAAATCCTGGGTCAACCTGACCATCGCGTCGTATATCGAAGTGTCACCGTGCGGATGGTATTTACCCATACAGTCGCCGACGATACGCGCCGATTTTTTGAATCCGCCTTTCGGCTTCATATTCAGGTTGTACATCGTGTACAGAATTCTGCGTTGAACGGGCTTCAATCCGTCCTCCACTCTGGGAAGCGCGCGGTCCAGAATGACGTGCTCGGAATAGATCATCATCGATTCCGGCATTATCGATTCTATCGGCTTTTCTGTGACGGTGCTTTCCAACTCTAAGCTGAGTTGTTTTATCTTTTCTCTTTTCACTTCTGACCTCCCAGCTTGGCTTGGAACGCGTCGACTTTGTTGAAGTTCGCGTTTTCGTTAATGAATTCCTTTCTTCTGTCGGCGTTGTTGCCCATCAGCAGCGAAATCATTTCGTCGGCTTCGGCGGCGTCTTCCACCGTCACGCGCGTAAGCGTCCTGGATTTCGGGTTCAGCGTCGTTTCCCATAACTGGTCGTCGTTCATTTCCCCCAAACCTTTATAGCGTTGGAGATTGTACTGCCCTTTTATTTCAGAAAGTATCTTGTCCAGCTCCTGGTCGTTGTAGGCGTAGCGCGTTTCCCCCTTCTGAGTCACGCGGTACAGCGGCGGCATTCCCAAATAGACGTGCCCTTCCGTGACCAACGGACGCATATACCTGTAGAAAAAAGTCAACAGCAGGCATCTGATGTGTTCCCCGTCGTGGTCGGCGTCGGCAAGTATTATGATCTTGTCGAATTTAAGGTTTCTGATGTTGAAATCCTTGTCGAAATCGGTGCCCAACGCATAAATGATCGTGTTTATTTCCGCGTTTTGCAACATATCCGTTTTCTTGGATTTTTCGGTATTCAGCGGTTTTCCGCGCAGAGCGAGAACCGCCTGGAAAGTGCGGTCCCTGCCTTTTTTCGCCGAACCTCCGGCAGAATCGCCTTCGACTATGAACAGTTCGTTCCTCGAATAATCGCGCCCGGAGCAATTTGAAAGCTTTCCTATGGCGGTCTTGCCCGTCATACTGTTTTTGGAATTTCTGAGGGCGTCCTTTATCTTTTTTTCTTCCTGCCTTATCTTTCCGGCGTTGATTGCGAGTTTGGCTATCAAAAGACCCATGTCCTTATTCTTCGGCTCCGAAAAATAAGCGATGAGTTTTTCGTAAACAAGGCTGTCGATTATGCCTTTTACTTCCGGATTGCCCAATTTCGTCTTTGTCTGACCTTCGAATTGCACTTCCTTCAGTTTCAGGTTTATTACCGCCGTCATACCTTCGCGGTAGTCCTCGCCCACAAGCTGCAGATCCTTGTCCTTGTCTTTCATCAGCTTGTTGCGTTTGATAAAATCGTTCATCGCCTTCGTAAAGGCAAGTTTAAAGCCCGTTTCGTGGGTGCCGCCTTCGGTGGTCGGAATGTTGTTGACGTAGGAAATTATGTTTTCGACGAAAGTCGTGGTGTATTGTATGGCGACTTGCACCGTCAGCCCGTTGGCTTCCGATTCCGCCTCCAGATATATCACCTTGTCGCTGCGTTTTTCCTTATCGGCGTTCAGGTTCTGTACAAAATCCTGCAAACCGCCCTTGAAACGGTATTCGAAGCGTTTGAATTCCCCCGTTTCGGGATCGGGCGTCCTTTTGTCTTCGAAAATGAAAGTCGCGCCTTTGTTCAAAAAAGCCAGCTCCTTTATGCGCTGACGTATGACCCTGGCGTCGAATTCGACGGTTTCGAACACGTCCTTATCGGGTTTGAACCTGACGAAAGATCCCCTTGCGGCAGTCTTTCCGGTAACTCCCAAAGGTATTTTTACGACGCCGCTGTGTATGGTGCCGTCCGGATCGTCCACGCGTTCGAAACGTTCGTAATATACTTTTTTGTCGTGATAAACTTCTACTTCCAACCACTCCGACAAAGCGTTCACGACGGAAGCGCCGACTCCGTGCAAGCCGCCGCTGAATTTATAGCCTTCGTTGGAAAACTTTCCTCCGGCATGCAGCTTCGTAAATACCAAATCGACGCCCGTTTTGTTGTGAGCTTTGTTTATATCGACGGGAATGCCTCTGCCGTTATCCAATACGGATACCGAACCGTCGCCGTACAAAGTAACGGTCACCGTGTCGGCAAAACCGTTCATAACTTCATCGACCGCATTGTCGACAATTTCCCAAATCATGTGATGCAAGCCCTTGGGTCCCGTCGTCCCGATATACATTCCGGGCCGCTTTCTTACCGGCTCCAACCCCTCCAGGACGTTTATTGCGTCGGCGTTGTAGGCGGTATTTTTTATTTCGTTTTTCTTCGGCATGAGTCCTCCGGAAAAATTATTTGCCCCGATCCGCGACCGCGGCATTTTGAAAACGGTACAATATATAGTATCATTATCTATACAGAAAGTCAATATATTGTGTATTGCTTTTAATATTTAAAAGAAAATTTTACCTTCCGCCATTTTAAAAGCGTTACCGCGCATTACATACGCCGCTAATACATATAATAAGGCTATGACCGAACTGCCTACGCCGAATATACTGCTGACAAACCGCGAAAACGAGCAATTGAATTTCATAACGTCGAAACTTTCGTCGAAAGGCGTCGCGTACGACGTCGAAAAGCATTTGAATTTTACCCGAATCGTCTTCACGGATCAAACCGACAGTAGCTCCGTAACGGAAATCGTCGCAGAAACAGTCGTTACGTTATATAAATTCAGGGTTCTTAAATCTCTGATTTCGGAATACCAAAGTAAGAATTTTGAAATTTACGCGTTGATAGGCGCGTTGATGTCGGTGGAATCCGACGACGAAACGAAACGCGTCGAAAAGTTGTTAGGATACTCCGAAGAAATCGCCCCGGGATCCTTTGTCGAATTCCGCGCGGAGGAGCTGAAGGACGATTGGGAGGAATTAAAGACGCTGGCTTCCCTGTTGATAAAACAGTGCCGCAGTCCGGAAGATATTTACAGGCTGATACCTTACTTCCTGAGCCCCGAAGAAGGTTTCGGCGTGGAGGTCCGCCGCGGTCCGGCGGCGTTTTGTCCCGAACCCGTGATAGTGCCCGAATACACCGGCGACAAGAACGTGGACGCCGTCATAGAAATAGTCCGCCGCCGTCCCAGACAAGTGGTAATAAAAGAACCGGAGCTTCTGGACGAAAGACTGCTGAACACGCTTCGCGCGTTGGGCGAATGACGCTTTTCGCACCGCGCCCTGCCTCCGTCACCGGCTCCGGCATTTAAAAAATCCGCGGTAATATACCGTTATTGATTGTCCAACGGCAACAATCCGCCGTTATAGATACCTATAAAGAATTTTGTGCCTTCGGTGCTGTTAAGGTTTGCGTTCACGCCGTCGGCAGAGGTTATTCCGTTCAGGTTCACGCGAGTGTAATTGGAACCGGACGTGCCTGCAGTAGCCGTCAGCTTCGAATACCGGTTGGTGGGGAAATTGACGGTGATTTTTACGGAATAGCTAAGATACTTGATACCTATGTCGATCTCATAATAACCCGTTTCGTCAGTAGTCACGGTGCGCGTGAACGAATCGTCATCCGAGGAAAATTCCAGGACCACCTGGATGTTTTTCAGCCTTTTGTCACGTTTCAATTCCACATACGGATTATAGGCGTCGTCGGTAAGATAAACGTATCCGCAAACTTTTTGGACGCCTTCCAATTTATCGGTATCCGAATAGAACGCCGTGGAAACCTGGCTGTTTTCGACGCGGAATTTGTCCAAAACGACAACGGTTTCGGTTTTGGAGCTGGAATTATAGCTTAACTGCCTGTACTCCACTCCTTTGACCGCCCTTAGATATACGGTCGGAGTCCATGCCGAAACGCCGTATTTTACGGAGGAACTTGCGGTCACTCCGGTACGGTTGTATCCGTCCAGGACCGCGCGTCTGTTGTCGTCCGCTCCGTAGGGAATGTTGGACTGCGCGGAAACGCTCGTGTTGTCCGAACCCGTTATCGAAAACAGATACCAATCGGCGGCGAATCTGTCCTTTGCCCTCGCCCTGCCCTCGTCGGTTTTAGCAAAATGGCTGAGGTAAGTTTCGTTTTCTTCCGTAACGCTCTCTCGTAGGCTCAGATATGCGACTTCGCTCATGATTTGGCGATAAAACGCCGAGGAGCCTTCGTTATAAAAGGTTACTTCCGTTTCGTTTTCTCCGTCGGTTTCGGTGCTTACTCCGTCATAATTCATTCCGTTATAGGTATAAAAATCGGTGCGGCTTTCGACAAGGTCGAAAACGACGCCCGTGTCCGCAAGACGGGATATGACTTCCGCCGAATATTCAAGCTGGGAAGGCACGTTGGTGGTGACCCTGTAATCCACCACGGGATTCAGCCCGTTGTGCGGCAGCCACGGATTTATCATATCGATACGGTTAGGCAGGTATTCGGAACCTATCAGCCCCTGTTCGTACATGGCGTTCAGATAATCCGCCGCGGAGATAGCAAGATCGGCTCCGGTGCCGACGCCGATAAAACGCACCTCCATCATTCTGGTGTTGCCGGCGGTGTTCAAAGCGGCGGAATCGGTTTTCAGCCACTCCGCAACGAACGCTTCCGTCAGGTTATACGACAGTCCGCCCGTAACGGTCGCACCGTCCGAAGCCGAAATATAACTCATCGCGGCGGCGGAATACACCTTCGCGGCGACGTTATCGGAAGTGTCGTCCGCAAAATTTTCGTAATGGAATACGCCGAGGTTGAAATCGTTTCTGTCCCAATGATACGCCAATTCCCTGCCGACTTCTTTGCCGGAAGCGTCCTTTGCGGTGATACGCCCTACCGTGGCTCCGGAAGTATACACCACTCCGCCTGAGCCGGTATCTGTGGCGTACATCGATTCGTCCAAAACAAGATCGGTCATATCGTTATAATCGCTTACTCCGTGAAAGAATATCGCCGTGGGCTTTGAATATTCGAAAGCGTTCAGCCATTCGATGGTCAGCGCGTTATCGTTAAGCCCTGCGGGCAACGAGATCGAAGGAGTTTCTACGATAAAAGAGCCGGCTTCGGGTTCGTCGTCGGGAGTGCACGCCGACAAAGCGACGGCGGTTACGACCGCGGCAACGGCAATCAGGATCAATAACTTTTTCTTGCGCATTCTGGTACCTTATCGCATATATTTATCCGCCGAAATGGCGGAGATAATTATTATATAATACATAATTGTGAATTTCAAGTGAAACTATACCATAAATGTCGCAATAATGTGCCAAACGCCTCTAAGCCGGAAGTTACGGCGCGGATACCGCCGGCAAAAGTTACGATCTCGCCGCTACTTTGCGGAAAACCCGTAAAACAATAGACTTTTGATTACGGGCGGAGTATAATTTCTTTATAAATTTCAAAAGGACGGATTCAAAATGAAAGTTTATAATTTTTCCGCAGGTCCAAGCATGCTTCCCGAAGAAGTCAAATCGGAAGCGCAAAAAGACTTTGTCGATTATAAAGGTTCCGGCATGTCCGTGACCGAAATGTCCCACCGTTCCAAATGGTACGACGAAATTCATATGGAGGCTTTGGCAAACCTGAAAAAACTGATGAACATCGGCGACGATTATGCAGTTCTGTTCGTCCAGGGCGGCGCAAGCCAACAATTCGCTGCCGTACCGCTGAACCTTCTGGTAAAAGGCAGAGCCGATTACGTCGTCACCGGTAACTTTGCCGGCAAAGCCGCAAAAGAGGCGGTAAAATACGGCGATTGCATCGTAGCCGCCACTTCGAAGGATAAAAATTTCACCTATATCCCCGAAAACGTATCTTTCCGCGACGATATAGACTACGTTCACATCACCCAAAACAATACGATCTTCGGCACAAGATATACCGACAGGACCTATCCCGTAGCCAATGCGCCGATAGTTTCGGATATGTCTTCGATGATCCTCAGCGAAGAAATAGACGTCAATAAATACGGTCTTATCTACGCCGGAGCGCAAAAGAACATTGCCCCCGCAGGACTGACCATAGTCATAGTCAAAAAGGACCTTTTGGGTCACGAAAAAGATTACTGCCCGACGATGCTGTCGTACAAAACGCAGGCGGACGCCGATTCGCTGTACAACACTCCCCCCTGCTTTACCATCTATATGGCGGGATTGGTGTTCAAACACCTTCTGAAACTCGGCGGAGTCAAAGAAATTCAAAAGATCAACGAATACAAAGCCGGACTGCTGTACGATTTCATCGACAATTCCTCTTTCTATCATAACTACGTCAACCCCGCCGACCGTTCGATAATGAACGTGCCCTTCGTTTGCAACAGCGACGAATTGAACGCCAAGTTCGTAAAAGAAGCCGGCGAAAACGGTTTGGTATCGATAAAGGGTCATAAACTTGTCGGCGGAATGCGCGCCAGCATCTATAACGCAATGCCCGTGGACGGCGTAAAAGCGTTGATAGAGTTTATGAAAAAATTCGAATCGGAGAATAAATAAGTATGTTTGAGATCCTGACGTTGAACGCTATCAGCAATAAAATATTTACTGTCTTCGATGACAACTATTCTGTATCTTCAGATACGGAAAATCCCGACGCGATTTTAGTTCGCTCCTTTAAAATGCACGATTACGCCGTGGGCGACAACCTGCTTGCCGTAGGCAGAGCCGGCGCCGGCGTAAACAATATACCGATCCCCGCAATGACCGAAAAAGGTATCGCCGTATTCAACACCCCGGGAGCCAACGCCAACGCAGTAAAAGAATTGGTGATCCTCGGATTGCTGTTGGCGTCCAGAGATATAATCGGCGGAGTAAAGTGGGCGGACACTTTGGAAGGCGACGTAGCAAAAGCCGTTGAAAAAGGCAAGAAAGCGTTCGGCGGATACGAGATCGCAGGAAAGACGCTGGGAATAATAGGTCTGGGCGCAATAGGCAAACTCGTTGCCGACGCCGCAGGCGCGCTTTCGATGAAAGTCGCGGGTTACGATCCCTTCCTTTCCGAAGCCGCGGCAAAAGAATTGTCCGATAAAGGTATCGTTATAAAGAAAACACCCGAAGAAATTTTTCAAATTTCCGATTATATCACCCTGCATGTACCGCTGACGGACGCTACGCAGGAAATGATAAACGCCGAATCCATAAAACTTATGAAGGACGGAGCGGTGATACTGAATATGGCGCGCGGCGAATTGGTGAACGTCGGCGCGGTAAAGGAAGCGTTGGCTGCCGGAAAACTGCGTAAATACGTAGTCGACTTCCCGAACGCCGAATGCATCAATACCCCCGGAATCATAGCCATACCCCACCTCGGCGCAAGCACCGAAGAAGCCGAAGACAACTGCGCTGTGATGGCGGCGACCGAAATAAAGGATTATCTGGAAAACGGAAACGTCGTCAATTCGGTAAACTTCCCGCGTCTTACCAAAGAACGCGACGCCGGCGAAAGGATCACCGTGGTCTGCGATGCCGGAAAGAATGTGGATTCCGCATTGGAAAACGTATTGAAAGATTACAATCATTCTATGAAATACGCTGAAAAATGTAGCGTAGGATACGCAATTATTGATATATCCGGAGATCTTTGCGGCGGAGATTCCGCCGTTATGGACAAACTTTCCGATCTGGACGACGTCATTTCCATAAGGATATTGTAATTTTGATTTTTAACGAAAAAGGGCTGCCCGAACGGCAGCCTTTTTTTATCGGTTTTATTTGGATCAATCGACCAGGTTTTCCAAGACCCACGCTACGGCGTCTTTATCGGACGGCGGAGCTATGACGTCTGCCGCCGCCTTGGCTTCGTCGGAGCCGTTTTCAACGACTACGGAAAGTCCGGCGTATTTCAACATTGCGACGTCGTTCAGGGAATCGCCTATACATATCGTTTCTTCGGGGGGGATACCGTACTTTTTGCCGAGGTATTCCATTGCGACGCCTTTGTCTATTCCCTTTTTTATCAATTCCACCACGAACTTTTTGGAAGTATTCGCCAGCACCTCGCCCGGGAATCGTTTGTTTACGGCGGCGATAATATCTTTAACGCGATCGGGATCGACCAAATACAATACTTTCGTCGGGGAGATCCTGTTTTGTATCAGGTATTCCTTAGGGCTGATCCCGACAACCAAAGGAGGTGCGAAAGTATATTTTTGATAGGCTATGCTTAGCTCGTTTTCTTTTTCGATCACAAAGGTGTCGCGATAATAATATTGCGCCTGTACGCCTATTTCCTCCGCGAAATTCAAAAGCTTCAATGCCGTTTCGAATGGCATTTTGTCTTCTTTTATGAATTTCCCGGTATCGATGTCGGCTATGACGGTGCCCTGATAGCCCACGACTTCGCCGTGCAATCCCAATTGCCGGGCATACGGCATGATCGCCGAGATCATACGCCCCGTGCAAAGCACGAACCTGCCGCCCTTGGCGACGTATTCTTTGACGGCGTTTTTGGTGCGTTCGCCTATTTTTAGGCTGTCGTCTACCATTGTGTCGTCGAAATCGGACGCTACCATCTTATATTTCATCGGGATCCTCCTTATGAAAATAATCGTACACTTTTTGCGCGCGTTCCCTGCCGAAGCCTTCGACCTTTTCAATTTCTTCCGTCGATGCCGCGGCTATATTTTCGGGTTTTTTAAAATACCGCAACAATGCCGCGGCGTATTTATCGCCTACGCCGGGGATGTTTTTAAGGCGCGATCTGGTCATTCTGTCCGCGCGCAGTTTCCTGTGATAGGTTATTGCAAAACGGTGAGCTTCGTCACGGATCCTTTGCAGCAGCTTTAAAGCCAGCGAATCTCTGGGCAGGATCTTCGGATAGGAATCGTCGGGACGGAAAACTTCTTCTTCGCGCTTTGCCAGACCGCAAAGTTCTATGCCTGTATCGCCCAGGATCTCCTTTGCGGAGCTAAGCTGTCCTTTTCCGCCGTCGACTATTATCAGATCGGGACGGGCTGAAAAAGAAACGTCCTTGCCCGCTTTCAATTCGTTTACGCGACGCGACAGGACTTCGCGCATTGAACGGAAATCGTCCGCGCCTTCAAAGGATTTTATCCTGAACCGCCTGTACAGTTCGTGGTGAGGTTCGCCGTTTACGAACACCACCATGCTTGCCACCTTGTCGGTCCCGGAGATATTGGAAATATCGTAACATTCCATTCTGTAAGGAGTATCCGCCAAAGACAGCAGTTCCTTTAACTGTTCCACCGCTCCGCGGGTCAGCGATTCTTTTGTCGCGATACGCTCCGCCGTCTTTTGCAGGTTTTCCACGGCGTTGTTATAGCTTAGCTGTACCAACTGTCCCCTTGCGCCGCCCCTCGGAGCCATAACGTTCAGCCTGCCGCCCTTCAGCCCGGTCAGGTAGCTTTTCAGCTCCTCCATAAAAGGCAATTCCGTATTCAGAAGTATTTCCTCCGCAACCACGGGATTTTTCTGATAGAACTGCATTATGAACGAAGAAAGTATATCCTGCGCGTCGCCGGCTTCCGAGATAGGCATATTTTCGCTGCCCATCACCTTGCCTGCGCGCACCACCGTATAGTTTATGACGCCGTACATTCCGTTCGATGCGTATGCGAAAATATCCAGATTATAATCTTTCGGAAGATTTATGTTTTGTTTCCTGACTATTTTATCCATCAATTCGAGGTTATCCCGATAAACGATGGCGCGTTCGAATTCCTCGGCGGCGACGGCTTCCGAAAGTTTCCTTTCCAATATTTCACGCGCTTCTTTATCCTGTCCCGACAGGAATGAAATGACCTTTTTTATGACTTCGCGGTATTCTTCCTTTGAAACGCGCCGCGTACAAGGCGCAAGACACCTGCCTATATGATAATTCAGGCATTCGCGTTTCGACGGCTTTGCCAGGTTCCCGGCACAGCTGCGGACGGGAAAGACCGCGTGTATCAGATCCAGAGTGCTTTTCGCCGTCAACCCGATCATATACGGTCCGAAATATTTTGAACCGTCGGCTTTTAAGCGTCTGACCATCTCCACGCGCGGAAAGTCCTCTTTCAGATTTACCTTTATATACGGATAAGATTTATCGTCCTTTAAAAGTATGTTGTAATACGGCTTGTGTTCCTTTATCAGATTGTTTTCCAGCACCAACGCTTCGATTTCGTTGGCGGTGACTATATATTTGAAGTCGCAGATCTTTTCCACCAAAAGCATTGTCTTTTCGGTCTTCGTTACCGAATTCTGAAAATACTGTCTGACGCGGTTTTTTAAATTTTTCGCCTTTCCGACATAAATAATCGCACCGTTTTCATCCAACATCATATAAACGCCGCTGGAATCCGGCAACAATTTTAGCTTTTGCCTGATAAGTTCCGAAGTCATATACTTATTATAATTTACATAACCGAAATTGTAAATCGTCGGAGCCGATTTTTTCCTTATACTCCGCGAAGGAGTCTGTTTCGGAAAAGCACGTTCGGATCCACTGCAACTCAGAAAATTTAGATAAAACGCTTGCCTAATCGGGTATCTTATGTTAGAATCAATAATACATTCGGTATGCCTCCATGGTCAAGCGGTCAAGACGTCGCCCTCTCACGGCGGAATCTGGGGTTCGATTCCCCATGGAGGTACCAAATACGGAGCGGCTTTTAAGCCGCTTTTTTGTTTCCGTTTCATCCGCAAGCGCGAAAACCGGCATATAATTCGTCATGTCATTAAAAAAGCAACCGTGGAAACGGTTGCTTTTTAATTTGATCGATCCCGTGATTCCGGGTGGTGCGATGCCGATGGATTTTAAACCAATGGCTTGTTGTTGTCGTCGGTTATTGCGGATTCGGAGCGCGAATAGTCTACTCCCAGCGTCGGGACCAGATAGTTTATACCGCCGATGTCGGTGCCGTGCAGCTGCTCCACGCAGACGTAGCCGATATAGCTTAACAACGTGGGCATACGGTAGAATTGATTGGGGTCCATACCTCCGTAAATGTTTTGTTGATAAACGTCTTTGATATTTGCGTAATTCGGGTCTATAGTACCGGGATCGCCTGCAAGAATGTTATGCAAATCTTTACCTCCGCACTTCAATGTCCAGCCCGCAAAGCCGTCGTCAAACAACGGACAATAGAATTCGTAACTTTCACCGTTTACGGTAATAGTCACCGTCTGATAGTAAACGGGGTTATTGTTATCTGCTCTCAAAATCTCATCGCCGTTGAATATCAACGGTTCATATGCTTTGCGAATGGTATTGCTGTCGCGATCCCCGTCCAGGTTCGTTTCGTAATTCAAGGTAAATTCGTACACGTTTGCAGACGTCAGCGTAACCGATTGCGAGCCCGTAAAGTACTCTTTTATAAAGGATCCTTCTTCGCCTGAATATACTACAAGATAATAGTAAGCAAACGTCAGTATATTGTTGGCATATTCGATATACACGCCCTTTTGACCTGTCAAAAAGCTTATACTGTTCAATGAAGGCAAATATATTCTGAACGACGTATCCGAATTGAAGCTTCCCGCCAAGCCGTTCATTCTGTATGCTGTCGGCGAATATCCGTTATCGCTAAGATAATAGTAATTGTCAAAGATTTCTTCTTCGTCTTCACTGCCGACTCCTACGGAATAGTGCGCGTATTTGGTCTCTTTAACGGATATTCCGTTACCGAATCTGATATCGTACAAGGTCATTTGCGCCCCGATA
>CALVXZ010000024.1 GCA_944371785.1 uncultured Clostridia bacterium
TTGCTCTTGCATTATGATATCCTCCGATTGTGTATTTGGCGACTGGCAGGTCTTCTTCTATTGTACACAATCGGAGTCTTTTTGTCTGCTTCATCGGCTTAGCCTTTTTTGAACCCCGCGACTATCGCGGGGTTTTCGTTGAACAAAAATGGGACAGCCGACTGACTGTCCCATTGCTTTGGAGCGAAAGACGGGATCATTGCCCGGTTATGGAGCAAAGCGACATAACGAGGGTGCGCAAGTTTGCCGCAATACGGCAAACCTGACGAGCCGAATAAAAGCCGATGCGATGAAACCGCTAATATACGGAAAGAGTATACACGGGAGAATGCGTGGAAAACCGCTAACGAACGGAAAGGGTGCGGACTTAGAAGGGGATAGGGCGGTACGGTTTTAAACTTCTTCGATATGTTCGTTTACTTCTATCG
The DNA here is from genome assembly GCA_944371785.1 of uncultured Clostridia bacterium. GTDB lineage: Bacteria > Bacillota > Clostridia > Christensenellales > DTU072 > Stercoripulliclostridium_A. The sequence goes on from CALVXZ010000024.1 coordinate 429, forward strand.
CGATAGTTGATTCGGGTGATCTTTCTTTAATTATTCTGTCAATTATTTGATTTACTATGGGGTATACCGAATGAATAAAATACAAATCGCCGTAATTTCCGTTTTCGTTTGCGGCTATAAGACGTTCGGTCAATTCGATTTGTTTGTCGTATTTCATTCCGCCTTTTTTCAATTCAAAAAATTTTTCTTTTGCGCCCGGTATATCCGAATTATAAATATCCATCAGGCAATAGAAATACGTCAAAGCACGATATTTATAATATTTAGGGTGCTTTTTCATAAAATTTAATGCTTCGTCGTTTCTGCCGTACCTCATACACAGTGAAACGTAATAAGCGGTAACGGGAAAATATATCGACGTAATTATTTGATATTTTATGGCTTTTTTTAAATAATCGATATTCTTATCGACGTTTTTTCCGTTCATCGATTCAAGATAACGCCTTCCGTCCGATTGCCTGAATACTATCGTCAGCACGAGTATAGCAACCGAAACCGAGATCAGTACGATCAAAATTATGTCGCTTGCCTCCTGATATTCGGGAAGCCCCGACAAACCGGTCGAGGCGGTTACCGCGCCGAACACTATTGCGGATAACAAAATTGATAAATAACAAACTGCGAATATTATCGATTTCATCGTTTTCGGACGCTCCTTCCGTTTTCATTAATATTGTATCATTTATAAAATAAATGTAAACGAAAAATGTATGTATAATAATCGGATGCGGCGGCAAAATACTTGTATAAAAAGGAGGATAACGTAATGGACAAAAACATTGTTAAGACCGGCGAAAAACCCGGTAGCGGTTGTTACAGCTGCACCAAGTGCCACACTCAGGTTTCCCTCGGCTCCGGCGACAAAATGCCGCCTTGCCCCAGCTGCTCTAACGACAGCTTTACTCCCTGCAATCGCTAACTGAATTAAAGATCGCCGAAAGGCGATCTTACATATTTTTACCCATATATTTCCTTTTGTGTGAATTGAATGTGAGATTATTTTGATAGTTTCCGTCCTTTATTGACTTTTCGCGCGCGCGAATATATAATTTAAATGATTAAAAAGAGGAAATTATGCCTGTCAAAAGATTCATTTTAATTTTTCTTGCCGTAATTTTGACCGTCTGTTCCGTAGTCGCGGTTACAGCCTGCAACAAAGAGGAGTTGACGGTAACTTTTATGCTGAGCGATTCGGATGTATATACCGCAGTTACCGTAAAAGAGGGATCTTCTTTGGGAGGTCTGCCGGCTCAGCCTAAGCTTACCGGTCATGACTTTGACGGTTGGTATTTCGACAACGGCTCCTGGACGCAGCCTTTCGGAGGCGACACCAAGGTCGTGGAAAACGTTTCGGTATACGCGCGTTGGGTGGTTTCGAAAACTCCGGACGCGGGTAATTGCAGGGTCATTTTCGATTCCAGAGGCGGAACGCTCGTTTCGGATATAGTTTTGAAAAGCGGCGAAACTTTGACGCTTCCGGAGGCTCCCGAACGCGACGGATACATATTCTCCGGTTGGTATCCCGATCTGAACTTTAATCCCGGCGAGGAATTCAAGGGCGGAGTTGTAAACACCAATCTGACTTTGTACGCGTATTGGCTGCCCGTCGCCGACGAAGCATACTTTACCGCCGTCAACGGTATAATAACCTCGATATCGGACGCTGCGAAAAAACTTTCGGTCGTAAATTTCCCGTCCGAACTGAACGGCTATGCCGTTAACGGAGTGGGCGACGGTCTTTTCGAAGGCAATACCTCGGTTACCGAAATAAATTTTCCTGACGGATATGCCGAAATAGGAGAGGCTGCTTTCAAAGATTGCACCTCCTTAAAAAGGGTCAATTTCGCCGATTCGATAACCTCCTTGGGTAGGTCCGCATTTGAAAACTGTTCTTCGATAACGCGACTTCAGTTACCCTCAAACATAGAAACGGTATCCGAAAGGTGTTTTTACGGTTGTTCTTCTGTCACGATGATCAATTACGGATTCAATTCCGCGGTGACAGCCATAGGGGATTACGCCTTTTATAATTTAAGCAAGCTGACCGGCATCGGCATTCCCGACGGAGTCGTTTCCGTCGGCGAAGGCGCATATAAAAACTGTTCCGCGGCAACGAAAATCACGTTCGGTTCCGACATAGAAACTATCGGCGCCGAAGCTTTTTACGGCATTTCCAAGGTCACTCCAATAACCGTTCCCGATTCCGTTAAAAGTATGGGTGACGGCGCTTTCCGCGGCTGTTCGTCCGCGCTGAGTATTACCATAGGCAGCGGTATCTCCGCCATTCCCGACAATGCTTTCAGGGGCGGAAAGGATTGCAAGTCGCTGACGATAAAAGGCGATATAGTTTCGGTCGGTAATTCTGCTTTTTACGGATTCGAACACCTCGTTTCCGTAACCTTGCCCAAAAGCGTCAAAACCTTGGGCGAATCGGCTTTTTACGGAGCGCGCAGATTGACTGACGTCAATATCGAAAAGACTTCGGTAACTGAACTGCCGAACCGCGTCTTTGAAAACTCATCCTCGCTTGTTTCCGTCGATCTTTCAAATATCACGAAAATAGGGGATTACGCATTCCAAGGTTCCGGTTTGACCGCCGTCGATTTGTCGTCGATCAGTGACGGCGAAGATACGACGGGGCTCGGCGCAGCCGCTTTTAAAAACTGTACGGATCTGGAAACCGTGATATTCGGCGAAACTATCACAAAGATACCTCCCTATTGTTTTATGGGTTGTTCCAAATTAAGCTCGGTCGATCTGAGGAATGTAGCGAAAATCGGATCCGAAGCCTTCAAAAATTGCGCTTACGTTATTAAAAATTCCGACGAAACCTCTTACGGAGGATTGTCGAATATTACTTTAGGAAGTTCACTGACGGAGATCGCCGACGGAGCGTTTTCCAATTGCCGCGCGTTAAACGATATAGATCTTCCCGAGTCGCTTTCGTACGTCGGCAGGAACGTGTTTTCGAATGTGCCGGCTATGAATACGGAAAGCACCGATACGGCAGAATATTCGTATGCCGTCGGATACGTCGACGATTGGGCGGTAGCTTTTTCTTATTCGAAGACAGCCTCATCGTTATCCGAGGAAAGCGGTTCGGAAGAAGAAGTTCCCGTGTTCGAGATAGCTTTGAAGGAAGGCACCAGAGGCATTGCGTTATACCTGTTTTCCGGGAACAAGAATATCACCGGCGTCACTTTGCCGCAATCCTTGGTCTATTTGGGAGAAAGCGTATTTGCCGATTGCGAGAATCTGAATAAAGTTATGTTCGGGACGGAATCTTACGGTACCGATATGGAAATTCCCGAATCGGCATTCGAAGGTTCTGTCAATTTAACCTCAATAACTTTACCGCAAAGTGTGACTATCATAGGATATTCGGCATTTGCCGATTGTGAAAATTTAACAGCGGTAACTTTTTCTGGGAACAATCTTCTGTCTATCGGCGACGACGCATTTGTCGGGACGAAGTTAGCTTCGATTGCTTTGCCGGCTTCGTTGGAAACGATAGGAAAGAATGCTTTCAGGGCTCTTGAAACCTTAAAAACCGTTTCTATCACAGGAGATTCGGCGTTGAGCTCAATAGGCGATTACGCTTTTGCCGGGGCAGGTATTACCTCTGTAGCTTTACCGCAAAGCTTAGTTTCTATCGGTGAATATGCCTTTGCCGGCACTTCCGATTTGGAATCGGTGACTTTTGTCGGCGAACCTGCGAATTTGACGGTAATACGGACGGGAGCTTTTACCGAAAGCGGCTTGACCGAGTTTTCCGTTCCGAAAGCCGTGACAAATATAGAATTAGGCGCATTCGAAGGCGCTTCGGCACTCAGCCGAGTGACCTTTACGACAGATTCGTTATTAACAGCCATAGGCGACCGCGCTTTCCGCGGGACCGCTTTGGACGCGATAACGCTACCGACAGGAGTAAAGACAATAGGTAACCGAGCTTTTGAAAATTGTGCGGCATTGACAGAGGTAACTGTTTCGGGCAGCGCGTTAGAAACTATCGGCGAATACGCGTTTACAAAATGCGAAAAGTTGTCGCTGATCACGGCTTCCGCTTATACGAAAGAAGGTTGGACGGCGATCGAAAAAGGTAAAATGTGGAATCACGACACCGCCGCAGGTTTTGCCGTGTACTGTTCGGACGGCAGATTGCCCGAAGATGAATCGACCGGCCCGGAAACCGACGACACGACGGAAACCGATAATGAAACGGAGAATTAATCTATGAAAGCCGTTATCCAGAGAGTATATGACGCAGAACTTTCCGTCGGCGGCGAAACGGTATCGGAAATTTCCGAAGGCATGACGGTATATTTCGGAGTTGCCAAAGGCGATTCCGAATCGGATTGCGAAAGGTATGCTAAAAAGATAGCCAATCTTAGAATTTTCGAGGACGATAACGGGAAAATGAACCTTTCGGTAAAGGATATATCGGGAGAAATTTTATTGATCTCACAATTTACCTTGCTTGCCAATACCGATAGGGGAAACCGTCCTGATTTTTTCGGCGCGGAAGCTCCTGACCGAGCAAAAGTATTGTATGAGTATATGGGGAAGTGTTTGGAAGCCGAAGGAATTCCCGTAAAGTACGGAGTATTCGGCGCCGACATGACTATATTGCAAAGCAATGCGGGTCCGGTTACCATTATAATGGAATTACCGAAAAAGTAGACGGAACGATCAAAAAAGCCGCGGTATTATACCGCGGCTTTTTGCATTTAGCACTTTTAATATATTATTTATCCAATACGTCAGCCATCGAATACAGTCCGGGTTTTGCATTGACCAAGAACTTCGCCGCGCTGACTGCGCCTTCCGAAAAAATTCCTTTGTTTTCGGCTTCGTGTTTCAAAGTGACAACTTCGTTGTTCATAATGAACATCACTTCGTGCTTTCCTACGATAGAACCGCCTCTGACGGCGTGGACACCGATCTCTTCCGGCTTCCTTTTGCCTACCATTCCTTCTCTGCCGTAAATAGGTACTAATTCGGGACGCGAACTTTTCGCGGCTTCGACAAGCATTTTTGCCGTTCCCGAAGGTGCGTCGGCTTTGTTGTGGTGGTGCGCTTCGATGACTTCGATATCGGCGCCCGGCAGAGCCGCCGCAGCTTCTTTTACGAGTTTTATCAGCGCGTTTACGCCGACGGACATATTCCCGGAACGAAGAATTGCTACGGTTTCGGAAGCTTTGGCTATCGCGGCGAGATCGTCGGGATCGTATCCCGTGGTGCATAAAACAGCCGGGATTTTTTTATCTACGATGAAACCGAGTATTCCGGGCAGGGCGGCTTTTACCGAAAAATCGATAAGACAGTCCGCCGTTTCCGCTACTTCGGAAATATCAGAATATACGGGGAACGCAAAATCGGCTGGGTTTGCGAATTTATCTACTCCCGCAGCAATCGTACATTCGGGATGCGACGATACGGCGTTTATCGTCGTTTTTCCCATAGCTCCGCCGGCTCCCGATAAAATAATGCGCATCTTATGCCTCCGTCTTTATGCCGAAATCGTTCAGCGCGCGGCGCATCTCGTCGACTTTTTCGGAACGAGTCAGCGGCAGACGCATATAATCGTCGGGGATTATTCCCATAAGGCGCAGAGCGCACTTTGCGGGGATCGGATTGACTTCGGCGAAAAGCGCTTTTACCAGAGGCTCGATTTTCTGTTGCATTTCCAAAGAAGTCTGCCAATCGCCTTCGAAGAATTTATATACCATATCGTGCATATATTGCGGTACGATATTCGAAGCGACGGAAATAACGCCTTGCGCGCCTAATGCCAACAGAGGATATACCAAACCGTCGTCGCCGGAATATATGTCCATTTTGCCGCCGATAAGACGTTGCAGACCCATATACTGATTGATATTGCCGCTGGCTTCCTTTATGGCGGAAATTCCGCGGTAGCCTGCAAGTTTCAGGCAGGTTTCCGGAGCTATGTTTACTCCGGTACGTCCCGGGACGTTATACATTATCACGGGCAGATCCACCGAATCGGCTATCGCTTTGTAGTGAGCCACCAATCCCGATTGCGTGCATTTGTTGTAATAGGGAGTTACCGTCAGTATAGCGTCGGCACCCAACTGTTCGTTTTCTTTTGCGTACTCGATAGCGGTATATGTATTGTTGCTGCCTGCTCCGAGTATGACGGGGACGCGCTTTTTGACGTGTTCGATGACCGCTCCGGCTACCGCCGTGCGTTCGAAGTGGGTCATTGTGGTGGGCTCTCCGGTCGTTCCGTTTATGACCAGAGCGTCTATCCCGTTTTCAAGCTGTCTGTCGACCAAAGTTTCCAAGCTTTTGAAATCGACTTTGTCATCGATAAACGGAGTTACCAACGCCGTTGCCGCTCCTTTGAAAATAGACATGTTGACCTCCTTATTTAATGGCGTCTTTCGATATAAGATATTCAGCAATCTGTACCGCGTTCGTTGCGGCGCCTTTTCTGATGTTGTCTGCGACTACCCAAATGTTGCATCCGTATTCGACGGAATCGTCCAGCCTGATCCTGCCGACGTAGACTTCGTCGGTATCTTCGGCATATATGGGCATCGGGTATTTAAGGTTGGCGGGATCGTCTACTATCACCAAACCGGGCATCGTCGACAGAGCTTTTTTTATACCTTCGACGGTGCAGGGACGTTCGAATTCGATATTGATAGATTCGGAATGTCCGTGGAAAACGGGGACTCTGACCGTCGTCGCGGTAACGCGCAGATCAGGCTTTTTCAGGATCTTACGCGTTTCTTTTATCATCTTTTCCTCTTCCTTGGTGTATCCGTTAGGAAGGAACACGTCGATGTGCGGAAGTATGTTTCCGGTAATCGGGTAGGGGAATTTGGTGGTGGTGCCGTCCCTGAGATCGTTATATCCGGCGACTCCGGCACCGGACACTGCCTGATAAGTAGAATATACCACGCGCTTTATGCCGAAAGCGTCGTCCAAAGGTTTCAACGCGACAACAGCCTGAATGGTTGAGCAGTTCGGGTTTGCGATGATGCCTTTGTTGTTCAGAGCGTCTTCGCCGTTAACTTCGGGTACGATCAGCGGAACGTCGTCGTACATACGCCATTGGCTGGAGTTGTCGATGACGGTTGCGCCCATCGCGGCGAATTGCGGCGCGAATTCCTTTGAAACGGAGCCGCCTGCCGAGAATAAAGCTATTTGGATGCCTTTGCCTTTTATATTTTCGGAATTCAGTTCCAAAACCGTATGGGTTTTGCCCATAAATTCTATTTGTTTGCCGGCGGATTTTTTGGAAGCGAACAAATAATATTCGGAAACGGGAAGGTTTCTTTCTTCCAATACCTTCAAAAACTTCGAACCGACCATTCCGGTCGCGCCGACTACAGCCATAACATATTTTTTCATGCCGAGTACCTCTTCACGTTTATTTAATTTTGACTATACCAATTCCTGCGAAAAATGTCAATGGTTATAATCTTTAAAATTTTATATAATTTTCAGTAAATATTCGATTATCATGTGCGACGAAAGGAATATTCGGTTATTCGTTCAAATTATAATTGCATTCGTAACGCGGATAAGGTATAATTATTCAAAAGCTATTTACGAGGGTTCCGATGGCAATAACTCAGAACAATAAAAAAGAGAATAAAACCAGCAAATACAGATTGAAATTGCTAGCCGATTTGTGCCTTCAGCCGGAGGCTAGAAGCGAAGAAAAGAAAGGCGAGTACCCGGGCGGAAGGTTTAAACGCTTTTTCGATACCTATAAGGCAAACAGCTCCGCTTTGATGACCGCCAACGCGCTGACACTGATTTTCGCGCTGCCTATCTTGGCGATAATTATTGTCGTTTCGATATTCGGAGTAGAAATTTTAGGCTATAAAATGGGCGGTCTCGGCGACGATATCCCGTATCTTATGTCGGACGTCGGATTCGGCTTGTCTTCCGGGATGACTATAAACGAAGCCAAATTGTATATGCTGGACGTATACAGGCTGATATTCCTTGCCGTCGGATTGGGTATAGCGGTATTGGGATTCGGCGCTGCGGGACACATATATATCGATACGAAATTGATATGGGGCGAAAGTTTCGTCACTAAAAAAGATAAGAAAACGGGCGCAGACGTTCCGAGGATTGCCACCGAATTTTTCCGAGGCGTAAAAAAATATTGGAAAGAAATGGTGATGGTCTTTGCCGCATACGGGATATTCTTTGCCGGCGGAGTCAACCTGATCCTTGAATTCGTTGACGGAGTATGGTCCGGCGGCGCCAACGTGGGACAATGGTTCGCGCTGTTTATAGGTATTTTCATTTTACTTTTTGCGACCCCGGTGTTCTTTAACCTTGCGCCGCAAGTCGTTTCCTACCATAAAACGCTGAATCTTGCCCAAAAGCTGAAAAACGCTTTGATTTATACGCTGGCGTTCCCGATCCCGACTTATTTTATGATAATTCTTGCGTTCGGAGCTTACGCTTTGTTGGCAATAAATTCTCCGATTGTCACCATTCTTATCGGAATGCTCCTGATAGCCCTGGGAATGACGTTCACTTTCCTGATTATGACGAACTATGCCGATCATAACTCCGAAAACGTCTGCCAGGTGCTGTACGAAAACATGAGAATCGAACTCAGCCGCAAGGAGAGAAAGGAAAAGAAGAAAAAAGACGTTAAAAACGTACAGCAGGTCAAATATAAAAAGAAAAAATAATGGACAGGATCATTAAAGGCGTTTGCTTTGACAAAAAAGCGCGTATTTCGCTGATCGACGTTACCGAGGGCGCAAGACAAGGCGTTCTGACTCACGATATGTCGCCTTTGTCCGCGGCTTGTTATGCCAGGGCGCTGACCGTAGGCGCGTATATCAACGCCAATTTAAAAAGCAAGACGGACAGATTCAATTTAATAATAGAAGGCAGCGGCGCGGTAGGGAAAATATATATCGCGTCCGAAGACGGCGATCTGAAAGGCTTCGTAGAAGAACCGCACGCGGATCTTCCCCTTAATAACGGTAAATTCGATATAGAAGGCGCGGTGGGCTCCGTCGGAGAAATGATCGTTGTAAAAGATCTGGGTTTAAAGGAGCCTTATATCGGCAGAGCCAACCTCGTTTCGGGCAACATTGCCGACGATTATGCGGAATATCTGCTGAAAAGCGAAGGTATCCATTCAGCCGTCGCGCTATCGGAATATATAACGAAAGACGGCGTTCAGGCGGCGGGCGGAATCATAGTCGAAGCCTTGCCGGACGCCGGCGAAGACGTCATTTTCATTTTGGAAGACGTTATGGGGTATTTTACTTCACTTTCCAAAATGATGACGGAACGCAGTATGGAAGATATAGCCGAATTTTATTTCGGACATTTGAATGCGGAAATCTTTCCTGCGGAGCCGATAACTTACGGCTGTCATTGCGACAGAAAAATAGTCGACGTGGTGCGCTCTTTGGGCAAAGAAGAAGCCGAAGATATCGTCCGCGAACAGGGTTGCATAGAAATTTCCTGCGATTATTGTGCCAGAAAATACCGCTTCGACGCAAAAGCGGTGGACGCTTTGTTTAAAAATGGCAAAAATAATTGACGGTACCAAAAGAGAGCTGTTGGCTTCGTTGGACCTTGCTTCCGAACTTATCGAAAACGGGGATATTCCGAAAGCTTTGGACGAACTGACGCTGGCAAATTCGGAACATCCGAACAATCCCGAATGCATGGCGGAATTGGCATTGCTGTTGGCGGACGTCGGACTTTACGACGAATCCATTTCCATTTACGGTGAACTGATACGCGAAGGAACTTTGCCCGACGAACAGTCGGCTTTGGAAGCGTTCGGCATAGTTATGCCCGAAAAAGAGGAACAAAAGGCATTTTATAATCTGATCGCACGCATTTTCCCCGATATCGATCCCGACTATTTCACTTCGTCGGATAACGCGGAAAACTCCTCCGAAGATGAATTCGTAGGGGAAGGCCTGATAGACGAGATGCAGCGTTCGCTTTCGAAAGGCGATTATGCGGCTGTAAAACGCTATTTCCGTTCGATGCGTAAGGACAACCGCTTTGCTACGGAAGCCATGGGTATAGCGATGAAAGCCGCGTATCTTGACGGGGATAAGGAAGAAGCATTTAAAATGGCGAACTCTCTGTTTGCCGAATATTCCTATACCGACGCCGCCGATATCATTTTGAGGATACTCTTCGATTGCGGCAATTCGTCTATGTTCAGGCTGTATCTGATGATGTTCAAAGAAAAAATCGTCACCGAGATCGGCGAAAACAATTATTCGGAAAGGCTCGCCGCGACGTTATTGAAAAGTTTGTACGCGTTGAAACAATACGGGACCGCGGTAGAACTTTTCAAAGACCTTTTCAAGATCGGCATCAAATACGATCTGGCTTTTCTGACCTATGCGTATTGCGCGGCTTTTGCCGCCGGGAACGACGAAATAGTAGACGTGATCGCTTCGTTTTGTCAAAGAACGGTTCCCCATTGCGCATTTTTAAGATACCTGAAGTCTGTGTTTTCCGAATATGCGGAAAGAGTCGGCGGTTCGGGCAGAGATAAGTATCTTGCCGTCAGACTGATTGCCGATAACGCCTTGTACCGTTTTACGGGATTCCCGGGATTCATCGCCGCGAAACCCGTATATCCTTTGGATTCCGCAGGCAACGATCCCGAGACGGCTTTGATTCGGCGTTTGAACGATCCGTATCTTTACGAATATTCGCCGCGCCTTTTTTCGGCTGTGATAAAGACTTTGGTAGGGCATATCGCTTAATTGAACTTATCGGAAGATCCCCAATGAAGTCGTCAGCGATTTTTCGGCGATGATGCTTTGCACTCTGCCCGCGTAATTTTCGTTGAAAACCACGCTCAGTCCGCAGCTTACCCCCAATTTTCTGGGGGTGTTTACGATAATGTTGGCTATATGTTCTTCGTTCAGGGCGCGACTGAGTTTCAAAGCCTCGCTCCTTGAACGGAAAGGAGCAATATTATTCATTGATACCTCGTATATTTGATTTGTTCGGTTAATACAATCTATTATGTTTTTCGACAAAGAGTGTATTTATCTGGATGCGTCCGCAACTTCGCGCTATAAGCCCGCTTGCGTTGTTAAAAGGGTGGAAAAAGAATTAAAACACAGCGCAAACGCAGGGCGCGGCGGTCATAAAGCCGCGCTAAAAGCCCTGGAGAGCATAGAAGAGTGCCGCGAAAGCGTTACTGAATTGACGTTCGAATGCGACGTGATTCTAACAAAATCGTGCACCGAGGCTTTGAACATTGCCATTCTGGGCGGAGATTACCGCGGAGAGATTTTGACTACCGTATATGAACACAACAGCGTTTTGAGGCCGTTGGAAAGATTGAAAAAAAGAGGAGCCAGAATCAGATATCTTTCATCCCCCGACGGGATAGTTACCCCCGATCTTTTGAGATCGAACATAAGATCCGATACAAGCCTTGTGTGTATTCAGGAGATGTCCAACGTAACGGGGAAAATCCAGCCTATTGACGAATTGGGTAACCTTTTGGAAAGTTACAGGATACCTTTTTTGGTGGACGGCGCTCAGTCGTTGGGGCACACCGAATGCGGATACAACGGAGTCACGATGTTGGCGGGAGCCGGGCATAAGGGCTTGCACGGACCTCAGGGAACAGGCTTTTTATGCGTCAGGAAAGGCGTGAAACTGACTCCGATAATCTGCGGGGGCACCGGGACTTCATCCTCGATGACCGAACAGCCTTCCGAAATACCCGAAGGATTCGAGGCGGGCACGCAGAACGCCCCCGGGTTCGCGGGATTGTCCGAAGGCATACTGTGGACTCTGAAAAACAAGCGTAAGATAAACCGCAGGATACGGGCGCTTTCCGAAAAGGCTTTGGAGGGCCTCGGCAGAATAGACGGAGTCGTTTTGTATTCCGACGAACCGAACGGCGTTATTTCCTTCAATGTAGGATCGTATTCATCTTCCGAAGTTGCGGATATGTTGGATATCGAATATTCGATCGCCGTCAGATCGGGTATACATTGCGCGCCGCTGATACACCGTTGGATGGGTACGCTAAGCCGCGGCGCGGTAAGAGCCAGCTTCGGATACGGAAACGGCATTTCCGACGTCGACGCGTTGATATACGCAGTTAAGGAAATATCCGAAAAGAAAAAAACAATTTAAAAAATATTTCGTTTTTCCGTAGTTTATAGTATAATTTAAACATGGAAAACGAAAGGCCGCAAATAATTTTGCGCGAATTGAAAATAATGCATCCGGATGCAGGATGCGAGCTGAATTACAATACGCCGTTCGAACTGTTGGTCGCGGTCATTCTCAGCGCGCAGTGCACGGATAAACGCGTCAACGAAGTCACCAAAGATCTGTTTAAAAAATACAACACTCCCGAACAATATGCCGCGATGAGCACGGAACAATTGGAGCCGCTGATACATTCGTGCGGCTTTTTTCACAACAAAGCGATCAGCATAACGGGAGCTTCAAAGGCGATAGTGGAACGTTTCGGCGGAAAAGTTCCGAAAACCATGGAAGAGTTGATATCTTTGCCGGGAGTCGGCAGAAAAACGGCTTCGGTGGTCATGACCGTAGCGTTTGACGAGCCGGCAATGCCCGTTGACACCCACGTATTCCGTGTTTCGCACAGGTTGGGATTATCAGACGGCAAGACCCCCGACGCGGTCGAAAAAGATCTGAAATCGATTTATCCCGCGTCGGATTGGAATGCGGTGCACCATACGCTGATTTTCCACGGAAGATATATTTGCAAAGCTTTACGCCCGAATTGTAAAGAATGCGGCTTACGGGATTACTGCCCGTATTTTAAGGAGAAAAATTAATGTTTTTGGACACAGCTACGATTTATTTGAAATCGGGTAACGGCGGCGACGGCGCCGTGTCCTGGCACAGAGAAAAATACGTTCCGGCCGGCGGTCCCGACGGCGGCGACGGCGGCCGCGGAGGCAGCGTATATTTCGAAGCGGATCCTTCGATGAATTCGCTTGCGCCGTTCAGGTTTACCCAACATTTCCGTGCCGAAAACGGCGAAAGAGGTTCCGCCAAAAACTGCACCGGCAAATCCGGTGAGGATCTTATTATCAAGGTGCCTTGCGGAACCGTCGTAAAGGACGCCGAAAGCGGCGGGATACTTGCAGACGTTTTCGAAGCGGGAGAAAGGATAAAGATTTTGGAAGGCGGCAGAGGCGGCAGAGGCAACGCGAGGTTTGCGACCGCCGTCAGAAAAGCCCCGGCATTTTCTGAAACCGGCGAAAAAACAGTAGAAAGAAAGATTCGTCTGGAGTTAAAAACCATTGCCGACGTCGGTCTGGTCGGATTCCCGAACGTCGGTAAGTCGACCATACTTTCCGTTATTTCTTCGGCAAGACCCAAAATCGCGAACTATCATTTCACTACACTGAATCCCAATCTCGGCGTAGTCAAATTCGAAGACGACGCTTTTTTGGTCGCGGATATCCCGGGACTGATAGAAGGCGCAGCGGAAGGTTTGGGACTTGGTCACAGCTTTTTACGACACGTCGAACGGGTCAGACTGATAGTGCACGTAATAGACGTTTCCGGTTCCGAAGGCCGCGATCCCGCAGAAGATTATTTCGCGATCAGAAAGGAATTGGAAAGGTATTCGAAATCCTTGTCGGAAGTTCCCGAAATCGTCCTCGGCAACAAATCGGATTTACTGCAAGGCGATCTTTCGGTTGCGGAAAAAATTTCTAAGGCAATCGGCAAAGATATTATATTGGTATCTGCGGCTACAAAATTCGGCATTAAACAAGCCATTTCGACAATTTACGAAAAATTAAAAACGTTGCCCGAATTACAACGGTTGTCGTTTGAAAAATACGAATACGAATCCAAGGACAGGGATTCTTTCGAAATTCACCGCGACGGAGACGCTTTCGTGGTTACAGGCGGATATATCGAAGAACTGTCCAGACGCGTCGTTTTGAACGACGGAGATTCTTTCAGGTGGTTTCAACGCGCTCTGCGCGATAAAGGCGTTATAAAGGCTTTGAAATCGGCGGGGATATCCGACGGCGATACCGTCAGGATAATGGACGTCGAATTCGAATATTACGATTAACAGGCGAGGAAGTCATTATGAAAAGGTATTCATTAATAACTGATTCCAAAACAGATAACGACCACGTCATAACTTTTCCCGGCGGCAGAATTTCCGTATTGACCGACAGGCTTTTCAGAGTAGAACGCGGTGAAACCGCCGATTTACCCACTCAGGTGATATGGTACAGAAATTTTGCTAAGCCCGATTTTATTTTTGAAGACGGCGGACGCAGGATCACCGTAAAAACCGACAAAGTCACCTTCGTATACGACTGTGTTTCCGATAAAGCGGCATTTATCTTTCCCGACGGCAGGACGGTCAGAAAATTCGGTAAGACCTTGCCAGGGACCTGCAGAACTCTGGATATGACAAACGGCAGGACAAAGCTCGGGAAAAGCATTATTTCCAAATCCGGCGTAGCCGTTCTGGACGATTCTCGTTCGCTTTTACTGAAAGAGGACGATTTTGTGAAGCGCGGCAGTTGTTCGGATAAATATTATTTTGCATACGGTTCGTCTTACCGCGATGCGATAGCCGATTTCTTTAAATTGGCGGGAAGCGTACCGCTGATTCCACGGTTCGCTTTCGGCAATTGGTGGTCCAGATTCCATGCCTATTCCGATAAGGAATACCTAGATTTGATGGCTCGTTTCAGGAAAGAAAAACTGCCTTTTACCGTTGCCACCATTGATATGGATTGGCATTGGGTTGACGTCAAAAAGCGTTTCGGAGCCGATATGGTGCGTCCTTCTAACGATTCCGCGATTTCCAAATTTCTGTGTAACATCTGGAATCCCGGCTGGACGGGGTTTTCGCCGAATACCGAACTTTTCCCCGATTTTAACGCTTTTATAAATGATCTGCGGAATGAAAATTATGCGGTAACGGTTAATTTACATCCCGCGCAGGGAATCCGTCCTTACGAGAATTGCTACGACGCTTTCTGTAAGTACCTGAACCGCGATCCTTCCAAAAAGGAAACGATAGGATTTTCGCTGGCAAACAAAAAGTACACCGAAGCGTATTTCGATATTGCGCTCCGCCCGTATGAAAACGCCGGGGTAAGATTCTGGTGGATAGATTGGCAACAGGGCAGGCGTTCCGACGTGCCCGGATTGGATCCGTTATGGGCGCTTAATCACCTGCATATTCTGGATATGGAAGAACAGGGCAGGAGACCTCTGATTCTGTCGCGCTATGCCGAGGCGGGATCACATCGCTATCCTTTGGGCTTCAGCGGCGATTCGGCGACTACTTTCGCGACCCTGAAATTCCAACCGTATATGACGGCTTCCGCGACGAATATAGGTTATTCCTGGTGGAGCCACGACATCGGCGGGCATCACAGGGGATACAAATCGGACGAACTTTACATACGCTGGCTGCAGTTCGGAGTTTTCAGTCCGATAATGCGTCTGCACTCCACCGCCAGAGAGTTTATGGGAAAAGAGCCCTGGAAATATTCCGAATCGACCAGGCAGATCGCTTCCGATTATCTGAGGCTGAGGCATAAACTGATACCTTACGTTTATTCGATGAACTACCTGACTCACCGCGACGGCAAAGCCCTGATCGAGCCGATGTATTATTCGTTCGACGATCCCGAAGCGTATAAGCATAAAAACCAATATACGTTCGGTACGGGATTGGTCGCTGCGCCCGTGACGAAAAAGACTTCAAAGAAAACCAACCTCGCAGAAACCGAACTTTGGGTTCCCGAAGGTAGATATACGGATATCTTTACGGGCAGAATATACAAAAAGGGAAAGTATACCATATACAGGGACGCGAAGTACATACCCGTCTTTGCAAAGCCCGGCGCGATATTGCCGATGTACAGTACCGCCGACGATAACTCCACAGACATTTTAAAGCCTTTGGACATTAAACTATATCGCGGAAACGGTCGATTCGAACTGTATCTGGACGAAGGCGACGGCTTGGCGTATAAGGACGGCAAATACGTCGTCGTCAATTTCGTTATGCGTGAAGAAGGCGACAGGCTGACTTTGAATATTACTTCTTCCGGCGACAAATCTATGATCGCGGAGGGATTGGAATTGAATCTTTGCTTCGAGGACGCGATCGGCGGCAAACTTTTGATCGGCGGCAAAGAAACCTCGCCGCGGCTTATTTATAAAGGAGAAGATCTCGTCGTCGAACTCGATGGGTTTGCTCCGCGCGAAAACGCTTCGGCAAGAGAACTCCTGATTGATACGATCTCCGAATATCAGATGCCGAACGATCTGAAGGAATCGATATTCAAACCGATACTTAACGGAAAAGACGGTTTGCTGAAATTGTTGCCGAAACATTATCGCGGACCGATAATCGAAATCAAAAAGATAGGCGTCTGAAAAAATTCGGCTGAACTGCGGTAAAACCTTGACCGTTACGATAATGCGGCAGTCGTCATTATCGTAGCGGGTTTCCGCCGACAATCACAGCCGCGGCAAAGGAATTTTACGACTGCGGCTTCACAACGTAATTTTAAATTTTCCCTTTATCGATACGTCTGCGCGATTTAATCTTTAAAATAGAGCAATTTAAACACGGCTTTTTTTACGGTACAGTCTTTCATTTTCAGGCTGGGGGCGTGGGGTTCTCCGGGCATAAACAGCGCCCAATTTCCGGTGCGCATAGGCAGCAGGGGAATATCTTTCTGACTCCAAAGAGCGATATCTTTTTCGTCGTTATATTCCTCTGCCGGCGACACGGAAGCGGCGTCCGGACAGCCCATCCATTCTTCGCCGTCCAATATTAGCTGCAGATCTGCATAGCGTTTATGAGTTTCGGCGACGGCGTCGCAAACGGGTTTTGGCTGATAGGTCATTACGTTTACGAACACGTCGTCGGTAACTTCGTATCTGCCGCAAGGAGTGTCTGCGCCGAGTTTTTTTGCGAAAGCAAGACACGCCGAGATCTTTTCGTCGCAAGCGGCATAAAAATCGCCGTTTTTCAAATCGGAATATATCATATTGCCTCCGAATCAATTATTCAACCGAATTATACATTAAAAAATCTAAAAAGGCAACACCCGTGCTTTGTTTTGAGTTTGCTGCTTCTGTCGAAAAATTCAAAAACGGACGGGCAAAAGGTAACGGAAGCGGAAACGAACCGATGATTCCGATACAAAGCCTTACCGAAAAAAGAAAGGACGCGTCAGGCGTCCTTTCTTCGGGTTAATGGTGCAGGGTGCCGGAATTTATACGAACACAGGGAAAAAGAAGAAGCAGATCGGGAAGCCTCCCCGACCTGCTTTTCTAATTGTTCGATATAAGATTTGCTGAACCTGTCCGTTGCGGCGTACTCTTGTATATAAGCAAGCGCACGCCTAACTGCCATTTGAGAAAAATAACCTGTTTTGGAGGAAACATGAAGTACATAGATTGGCTCATTCAATGGTTGGAAAACTATATCCGCCCGTCTGTAAAGATGCGGACTTATGAGCGATATATGCTCATTATACAGCAGCATATCAAAGACAAGATCGGCGGCATAGAGCTAGACGATTTATCCCCACTTATCCTGCAACAGTTCATAACAAGTCTTTTGCAAAGCGGCAATAAAAAGACGGGTAAAGGGCTATCTGCTAACAGCGTCAATGCCGTAATTTCAGTCATTCAAAGTTCGCTTAAAACGGCACACTTATAGGAACTGACGAAAGAATACACGGCGGATAAACTCAAACGGCCGAAACTCAAAGAAAAGCCCGTGGAGTGTTTTACTCTTGAAAAAAAAAA
>CALVXZ010000025.1 GCA_944371785.1 uncultured Clostridia bacterium
CGCAGTGACCGGCGATACCTGGGGCAAAATTTGCGGCGAAAGTATCTCGGACGTCACGTTCACACCCATATTCGAACCGCACAAATATAAGATAACTTATGAACTGAACGGAGACACAGTCAGCAACGCCGGCAACCCGTCGGAATACGATATCGAGGACAAAACGATAGTTCTGAAGGATCCCGTCAGAAGGGGATACACGTTCCTGGGTTGGTACGAAAGCGCCGATTTTTCGGACGGAGGCGTCGACAAAATAGCCTCCGGCTCCACCGGAAACAAGTATTTGTACGCTAAATGGGAACCGACGGAATATAGCGTAGAATACGTTTTCATCGACGAGGACGGCGAACCGGTCACCGGCGCAGTCAACCCTAATCCCAACGGCTATACCGTAACCGACGGAATAAAAGTGTTATCGGCAGCCGAAAAAACGAGATATGAGTTCATAGGTTGGTATTCGGACGAAGATTGCACCGAATCCGCCGAATATATCGACATTTCCAAAGCCGTCGACAACAGGATAACCTTATACGGCAAATTCGCAATCGAACAAGGCACGCTCAATTGACGGCGGAGCGAACGCGGACTGCCGTCCGTAAGGGGAACATAAACAATAGAAGTAATACCGGGCAGAAGGTTTCTGCCGGAGGGAAGGAAGTATGAAAAGGAAATTATCGCTTCTGGTATTGGTGGCAGTATGTCTGGCGTTTACGGCAGGCATACTTTGCGCGTGCAACCAAGACGACGTTAAATTCAAATACGCCGCTTCCGTGCGCTTTTTCGTGGACGGAAGGGAATATTACGAAATCAACGGCGGCGGCGTGGCGGGATACTTTGAGGATCTGACCGCTAAATCGAAAGAGATCGCCTGGCCGGAAAACCCGGTAAAGGACGGTTATACTTTCGAAGGCTGGTACCTGTCGTTCGACGACGGCAAAACGCTGACTTCGGATTTTACCGCAAAAGAATGCGCAGCCTTCCTGGAAAGCTCCTCCGGCAAGAATCTGAACGTCTACGCCAGGCTGAAGAGCACTGAAAACCCCGTGCATCTGGTAAGATTTTTCGATAACGACGGGAATGTGGTAGATTCGCTGAACGTGTCCGACGGCAGGTTGGTTTACGATTCTCCTCCCGACAGAGACTACGCTTCGGATTCGGAGGACGCTTATTTCGTAGGCTGGGCGCAAGACCCCGAAGACGCGGACACCGCCTGGAGCTTCGATACCGAAAAGGTAATAGACGACGTCGATTTGTATCCGCTGATTCTGCCGGAATCCGAAATCAAACAAACTGCGGTGGCGGCGGACGAAAACTTCAAAAAGTCAGGCACGGGCTATTATTACGAAACCTATGACGAATATTATCCGATTTTTTCCGAATTCAGCGCGGTAACCGTGGAAAACGGCAAGGAAACGGCGGCGTTATGGGCGCAATTTTCCGTTACGGACGCTTACGGCGCCAACGCGCTGAAACCGGTGGTCGTAAACGAAGAAGGACAGGAGGAGATCGTCGACGAAGCGGAGATCGGAACCGCAGTCGGGTACGTTTTGTCGTTGGCGGAAGGCGAAAACGACTTTACTGTGCAGATGTTTTCATATAACGGGATCGTTTCCGAAACTCTGGATATCACCGTAACGCGGCTCCGTAAAGAAGTGTCCGTCGTGTTCGATATTTACGGCGACGGCAGCAAATACCAGATATTCAAAGGCATCGAGGGCGAAACGTTGGACGATTATCCCGCCGAACCCGCAATCGACGGCAAGGAATTCCTGGGATGGGAGATCCGCGACGAATACAATGATTATCTGCGCGGCGAAGTCTTCGATCCCGAAACCGACGTCATCGGCGCCGATTGCGGAGTGATAAAGGCGGTATTCGCCTCCGATACGGAATATAAGGCGGTATTCGTAGAAACGGATCGACAGGAACAGACTTTCGATTCTCGTCTGATCGAAAAAGGCACCGTGATCCCCATGCCCGACGCCGATTACGCGATAGGCTGGGAAGCCGATTACGCGATAGGCTGGGAAGATGAGCTCGGGCGGCAAGCCGCCGTCTTGTTGAAAGATCAGGCGTCGGACAAAGCCGCATATGATGATACATACGCGTCGTTCGTCCTGGAAAGGGTCGAAGGCGGCGCCAAATTTGCCGAATCCTGGTTCCTGCCGGATAACGATAACGGAGAAATAATATTCAACGTTTATCTGCAAAGATTTTTCGACGTCGAATACGTTTCCGACGGCGGAATTACGTCGAAAGGCTACTCCGTATACGACAGGACAGAAGGATTGATTTTGCCGGGCGCAGACTCCGTTTATAAAACCGGATACGAATTCACGGGTTGGTATAATGGTCAAACCCGTGTCGAGGCAATCGAAGCCGGCTCGGCGGGAGATATCGAACTTACCGCGAAGTGGAAGGTCATAAACTATAAAATAACTTATATCGCGAACGGCGGCAACGGCAGGCTTCCCGATGACGAATACAATATTGAAAGCTCCGATATCGTTCTGCCGGACCTTACCAAAGACAATTACGATTTTATCGGCTGGTACGACGCGGCAGGCAATGAAGTCGACGAAATCGCTTCCGGCTCCGTCGGCGATATAGTATTGTTCGCCAAATGGATAGCCAAAAGCTATAAGATCTCGTATCTTACGTACGGCGGCTCGAACAGCGCGGAGAACCCGAAAACTTATACCGTAGAGGACGGGACTATCGTTCTGAAGGATCCCGTCAGAAGGGGATACACGTTCCTGGGTTGGTACGAAAGCGACGATTTTTCGGACGGACGCGTCTACGAAATAGCCTCCGGCTCCACCGGAAGAAAGTATTTGTACGCTAAGTGGGAACCGATAACTTATTACGTAGTTTATATTTACAATTACGACGTTCCTCCGACGTACGAATCGTTTACCGTCGAGGACGGGGGAATAGTCCCGGAAACTCTCGTCAGAGAAGGTTACACATTCCTGGGATGGTACGAAAATCCGCTGTGCACGGGAACGCCGGTCGATATCGTCGAAACCGACCGTTCCGTAATTCTGTTTGCGGAGTGGAAAAAGAACGAAGCCGCCGTATTTTAAAGGAATAATTTGATAATGCGGGAAATATTTTACGAAACGGAAGCCGCCATACGACGGCTTCCGTTTCGTTTCGATTGCCGGAAAAAGAAGGATCGGCGGAGCCGTTTAATTGACGGAGTCTTATTGACGGAGCGCGCGTTATAATGTAAAATAATATAGAAGTCCTATGACTTTGTAAATACAATCATAAACAAACGGAGGGAACAATTTATGGCAGGTTGCACAAAAGGTTGCGGCGGTTGTCTGTTGAAAATACTTATCGCCCTGGCAGTGATAATAGTATTGCTGATAATTGCCGTGGTTATCGTTATAAACCTGACGCCCGAACAATTGGGAATAGCCGATCTGGATCTGGGCGGAATTACTTTAAGAGAATTGGGATTGGCGGACGTAAAGATCATCGAAATGTTTAAACTTTTGAATAACGTTATGAATCCCGACGTCGACGCGATCGTTACGAACAAGTATAATCCGACGGTGGAAAAACCGCAGTTGGACGGCAATCTTTCCGCGGCTACGAATACCGGTTCCGACGGCGGAGAATTCAAATACTCCGACATTCTGGATCAGACCGTGATCTACGACAAGGAATACCTGTATTTATATAACGATACCACGCTGGCTTATCTTTTCCAGGAAATGCTGACCGAAACCGAAACCTCCGGAGCGGAAGTCGATAACGGCGCGATATCGTTTTTAAAGGAACTGAACGCTTCGGTGGAAGAACTGACGATCGGCGCGGCAGGTGCCGGCGCATACGAACTCAGGCTGGTCGTTTCCATCGACATCAGCGAATTTAAAAACGAGGTCATGGCAAACGTGCCTTCGGCAGTCGCTTCGTTCGTGAAGCTGCCCGACAGAGTATATATAGTCAGCTATTCCTCGCTTTCCGCCGATTCCGAAGGCAACGTCGTCACCGAAGGAAAGAGCATCCGCATCAACGATATGCAATCCGTGGTGGCGGACGCGATATTCAAAGTGCTTTCGCAGAACGCTTCCGAATCCGTCGAAACCGACGAGGATCTCAGCGATTCCAACGCCGTTAACGATTTGGTCGGCGAAGGCTTTGTCGAAGTCGTTGGGCATCTGGGCAGAGTAGGCAGCGCGCCTTACGATTCCGCCACCAATGAAATCACAGGCGAAATAATTTTCGGCGTTTCCGGGATTAAAGAACACGGCTTGACCGTAGTGACCTACACCGCGGAAACCGATCCCGACAGGGAGACCGCGGACACCGCCGCGATGTATATCGACAGCGATAAAATCAATGCGGCTATCGGAAGGATCGAATGCGTAAAAGTTTTCGCGGATCCGGTATTGAAGGCGTGCGAGAGGTTCGACGCCTCCACCGCAGTGAAGTTTAAAATATCCGATTAAGGAGGCTTGTACGGCGCGTTCGGTTGCCCGAACGCGCCTTTTCAGAAATATGAAGCTGGCGATAATAATAGCCATGGAATCGGAAGCGCAGCCGCTGAGGAACGCGTTGAACGCCGTGAAAACCGGAAACATACGCGGCATAGGCTGTTTTTCCCTTGAATACAAAGCGGTCGATCTGACGGTCGCCGTTTCGGGCGAAGGCAAAATCGGAGCGGCGGTGGCGGCTGCCGTCGTCGCCGAATCCTTGCACCCGGATATAATGATGAATTTCGGCGTGGCGGGCAGTCTGAACGGAACGCCGAAGGGCGGCAAGATTATCGCGGGCGACGTTTGGGAACACGATTTCGATATTACCGCCGCAGGCTGGCTTCCCGGAAAATTCCGCGGCAGGACGGACGACGGACTTGCCGAAACCGTGATCGAAGCCGTAGGCGGCGAACGCGGCACCGTCGCTACCGGCGACGTGTTCGTGGCGGATCCCGTGCGCTCCGCATACATCGCCGAAACGTTCGGGGCAAAAGCCTGCGAAATGGAATGCGCCGCGGTCTTTGCCGTCGCGTCGGCTTACGGGATCCCGTTTGCCGCGGTGAAATACATCAGCGACGGCGCGGACGGCGACGCCAAAAATTCGATGGACGCGAACGTGCGTCCGCTGTCCGAAAAGATAGCGTCCGATATCTTTTCGGTAATGGACAGATTGTCGGGGGAATGATCCGGGCGCGGCGATGGAGAACCGGCTGTAAAAACCTTTCCGAAAGGCGACCGCCGCGGTAACAGCCGATTTGACAACGTTTACGCGGTAATGATAAAATTGTATAAACAGTCAGTCCCGGCGAGTTCGGGACATTTGGCATATACGACGGTCAGTCGGATGCAGAGGTAAAATGAAGATACTCGGGTTAAAAATAGGTGAACCGACGGAACAGGGCGTTTCGGCGCGTCAGAATCTGAAATACGGCGACAGGCACTACTTCGACGTATACCGTGTAGGCGGCGAAAAACTTCCCGTTGTAGTTCATTTTACGGGCTCCGGGCAGGAAGACCGTTATTCTTATGCGCAGATGGCTTCCGCGATCTCCGCCGCAGGCTTCGCCGTAGTGGTGGCGTCTTTGCCGGGCAGCAGCGCGGAGGACAATCTGGAAACGGTGCTGCAGCTGTCGGAACATCTTAAATTTTGGGGAGCCGGCGAAAAACTAGACCTGGGATCCACCTTTTTTTCGGGCGACGGAACGGGCGCGTGGACGGCGTTCACTGCCGGATTAAGATCCTTCGAAGACGGAAGATTTTGTATAAAACCGATAGGCTTATTGGGATTTTCGGGGATTTACGAGCCGATTGAGCTTGCCAAATTGGATTACAGGTTGGCAAACCGCGCTTTGAAAAACGCGTTCGGGATCGGCAAAGAAGGCAACTTGCCGGAAGGCGTGGTGCGGTTGATCGGAGAATCGTGTCCGCCGATATTCTTCGCGCATTCGGACGCGGACAATCTGTCCTATTCGCAGACGCTTTTGCTGAAGACGGCTATCAGGCGCGCAGGCGTACCGTATTCCGAATATCACGCGGCTTTTCGGCGCGTCAAACAAGATTTTTACAAGCGTCCATCCGCTCCGGAAGGCGCTTCGGTTTCGGCGGCAGCGGTCAGATTTATGACTGAAGTTCTGAAAAAAGCCGATTTTCACGGCGAATATACCGAAATATAATAAATCAGAATGTCGGAGCGAAGTTTATGATAGAAAACTCTTGGAATCCGTCGGCGCGTCCCGAACAAATCAGCGCCTTTGCTCATCACAGGATCACCGTATTGGAACCCGATCTTATCAGAGTCGAAACTTCGGAAACGGGTGAATATACCGATCTTCGGAGCCTTATCGTCGTAAACAGGCGGTTCGCTCCCTGCCCGTATAAGCTGGAGTTCAGCGAAAAATTCATAACCGTGATCACCGATCGCGCACGTTTTTTCTTCGATTACAAAAAAGGCAGAGTTACCGAAGTAGAACTTTACGGCAACCGCATCTCCGTTAAAAAAGAGATCAACCTTCCCGGAACGGCAAGGACTTTGGATTTCACGAACGGATACAAAAAACTCGGCAGGAGCGTTATAGGAGAACACGGCGTAGCCGTGCTGAAGGACGACAGCGTCCTGATAGACGAACGCGGAGCTTTCACTAAGAGGCGCGTAAACGGCATAGACGAATACGTCTTTGCCTGTCCGGGCAGAGTGCGCGCGCTGAAACTGCTGTACAGACTGACGGGGAAACCTCCGATGATACCAAGGTACGCCCTGGGGAATTGGTGGTCGCGTTTTTATAAATACTCCGCCGACGAGCTTACCGCGCTGATGACCGATTTCCGCGCAAGAGATATCCCGTTTTCGGTGCTTATGGTGGATATGGATTGGCATTGGACGGACGTAAAAAAACGCTTCGGTTTTAACAGCTTCGACGGCGCTTATCTGTTCCGCCGCGGTTGGACGGGCTATACCTGGAACGACGAACTCTTTCCCGATTACAAAAAGTTTTTGCGGGATATGCACGAAAAAGGGCTGGCGGTGGGATTGAACCTGCATCCGCACGGCGGCGTCAGAAGATTCGAAGCTCAATACCCCGAGATGGCGGAAAGAGCCGGAATAACCGACGGCGCGAAAGTGCCTTTCGATTTTGTTTCCGAACGCGCGCGCAAAAACTATTTCGATCTTCTGATACATCCTTACGAAAAAGACGGAGTCGACTTCTGGTGGATAGATTGGCAGCAGGGTAAACGCTCCGGATTCAAAGGGCTGGATCCTCTGTGGGCGCTGAATCATTTCCATTATACGGATTCCGACCGCCCCGAAAGGAGGGGAATGATACTTTCAAGGTATGCCGGCGTAGGTTCCCACCGTTATCCCGTAGGCTTTTCCGGGGACACGATAATATCCTGGCGGTCTTTGAAATTCCAACCGTATTTCACGGCTTCGGCTTCGAACGCGGGATATACCTATTGGTCGCACGACATAGGCGGACATACTTTGGGAAACCCTGCCGACGACGAATTGTACCTTAGGTGGATACAGCTTGGGGTCTATTCCCCGATCCTCAGATTGCATTCGTCCGATACCGTGCGTTCGAAGGACCCGGCGTGTCACCCGAAAGCGGCGAAGGAAGCCGCGGAGGCGCTGCGTTTCAGGATGCGTCTGGTCCCGTATATTTATACCCATAATTATTACAACTACCGCGACGCAAAGCCGCTGATCCAACCGTTGTATTATAAGCATACCGAACGCGAAGCCTATTCCCGGAAGACGCAATATTATTTCGGTTCGGAATTGATAATAGCGCCCGTCACCTCAAAAACGGACAAAAAGACGGGACTTGCAAAAATCGAAGTATGGCTTCCCAAAGGGCGTTGGATAGATATCTATACTCGGGAAATCAGCAACGGAGGCAGCTTTGTTACTTACAGGGATCTGAATTCCGTTCCCGCTTATTTAAGGGAAGGCGGCATTATGCCGCTTGCGGAAAAGGGGCGCAGGGACACGGAAAATCCCGAATGCTTGGAACTGCTGTTAAATCCCGGGAACGGCAAATACGTTTTGTTCGAAGACGACGGTATCTCCAACGGTTACCGTACCGGAGGCGCGTTTACGAAGATCCGCACGGCAAAGCAGGGAAAGGAATTGAAACTTACCGTATTGAGTTACGGCGATACCGGATATATCCCCGAAAACAGAACCTACAAACCGACTTTTCTGGAGGGCGACTGGCGTTTGAAGGAATGTATCGGAGCAACGGAAACTGACGGCGCGTTCCGCCCGGAGGACGGGCGGATGACGCTGATTTGGGAGAGGTTCGATGCTGCCGAATAGATTGTCTGCGGAAAGCCTGGGAGGGGCTTTCGCGGAACTGAAAAAAGCCGTTGACGGCGGAGCCCGGTGCATAGTAACGGGTGCCGCAAAAAATGCCAGGAGGCATATCGCCTGCACCTGCGGAAGATTCGTGCTATACGTCGCTCCGGACAGGGTGCAAGCCGCCGAAGCGCGCGAAATTTTGGCCGATTATTACGGGGGCAGAGTCGTTTTCATTCCCGAACAGCGGGATACGTTGGTAAATTCCAAGCTCAACTTTTCCGAATCCGCCGCGATGAGGGCGGGCGCTTTGGCGGACATACTGACGGGCGAAGCCGTGGCGGCGACGATTTCGGCGGAGTCTTTGTTGGATTGGTTCCCGGACGCGGAGCTTTTTAAAAGATCCATAAAAAAATTAAAAAAAGGCGACGAGATCGCGCCCGAGGTCTTGGAAGATATCCTGACGGACGGCGGCTATAAGCGCACGTCTTCACCCGAAAAAGTCGGCGAGTTTTCACGCCGCGGCGACGTTATGGATATTTGGACGGGCTCTTCCGATCTGCCTGCGCGCATAGAATTTTTCGGCGACGAGATAGAATCCGTCAGACTGTTCGCGCCCGATACGATGCTGTCCGTAAGGGAAACCGACGAACTGACCGTTTCGCCAAGAAGCGATATTTTGGTATCCAAAAACGGCGTTATCAGAGCCCGAAACGCCTTGAATGCGGAAAGGCGCAACGCATACAGGGAATTGGGGGAGATCATCGGGGAACAATTGGAAAAATTGGCTTCGGATCCCACCGACCCGGCGCTGGTATGGTCGGTCCCTTTCTTGGACGAACGCGGGACGGTGTTCGATTATATTCCTGCCGGGGGCGTGATAGTTTTCGACGATCCCGGGGCGATATACGATAAAATAAATCTGACCAGGGATCAGCACCTTACCCGGGTAAAAGCGCTTCGGGAAAGCGGATCGGTGTCGGCAAAACACGCCGACGCGATATGCGAACCTTCCGCAATCGTCGCCGCGGCAGCCGCACGCGGCAGGATCCTGGGCTTTCAGCAGCTGCTGCAGGCGAATCCGCTGTTTTCTCCCGAAAAGATCCTGACTATCTCATCTCCGCAGCTGACGCAGTACTATCTTAATTTCGAATCGCTGTATACCGACGTTTCGCAATCGATGCTGATCGGCAGGCAGGTCATAATCTTTGCGGGCGACGAAGGCACGGCAAAGACTCTGGGGACTTATTTCGACGAACGCGGATATTCGGTGCATATTACCGAAGATCTTTCCGACAAATACCCTCTGTTATTGGTCCCGACCCGGCTGAAGCGCGGATTTTCCTATCCCGATTACGGATTGGTCGTCATCGGCACGGAAGACGTTCTGAGAAAGGAAAAGATCCGTCAAAAGGCCTCCGTTCGCCGCCGGCAGTTCGTTATGCCCGAAAAAGGAGATTACGTCGTGCACGAAAGGCACGGGATCGGCATATTCGACGGAATGCAGACGCTGACCACGTCGCTGGGAACGCGCGATTATTTCTGTATCCTTTATAAGGGCGGAGACAAACTTTATCTTCCGACGGACAGATTGGACGAGGTGGAAAAGTACACCGGCGCGCAAAAACCGCACATTCATTCGATGAAGAGCCACGAGTTCGAAAAGATAAAAGAACGCGTCAGGCACTCCGTGAAGGAAATGGCGATCGACCTGAAATCGCTGTACGAAAAGAGATTGCACGCCAAAGGCCACGTCTACGAACCGGATACCGTTTGGCAGAAGGAATTGGAAGACGCCTTCCCGTTTACCCCGACGGACGATCAGCTTGTCGCCACGGCGGAAATCAAAAGCGATATGGAATCGGGTAAGGTAATGGACAGACTGCTGGTGGGCGACGTCGGCTTCGGAAAGACCGAAGTAGCCGTCCGCGCGATATTCAAAACCGTCATCGAAGGCAAGCAGGCGGCGGTGCTTGCGCCGACAACGATACTTGCCAATCAACATTACCAGACCATATCTTCGCGGTTGGGACCGTTCGGAATAAAAATAGACCTTTTATCGCGTTTGGTATCCTCAAAAGACATATCCGGAGCCCTAAAGCGCATAAAAAGCGGACAGACTTCCGTCGTGGTGGCGACCCACAGACTGTTGGGAAAAGA
This sequence comes from uncultured Clostridia bacterium, assembly GCA_944371785.1. Lineage (GTDB taxonomy): Bacteria > Bacillota > Clostridia > Christensenellales > DTU072 > Stercoripulliclostridium_A. Next base: position 10,447 of record CALVXZ010000025.1, read on the forward strand.
CGTCGTATTCCATGATCTGGGGCTGTTGGTATTGGACGAAGAACAACGTTTCGGCGTCGAACACAAGGAAAAGATAAAGGCGCTGAAAAACAACGTTAACGTCCTAAGTATGTCTGCGACTCCGATACCCAGGACGCTTCATATGTCGCTTAGCGGTATCAGGGATATTTCGGTGCTGGAAACTCCGCCCGAAGGCAGGCTGCCGGTGGAAACCTACGTCGTCGAACTTACCGATTCGCTGATAAAGGACGCTTGTATGCGCGAAGTCGGCCGCGGCGGACAAGTGTACATTTTGTTCAACCGCGTGATGGGTATCGAAAAATTCACCGAACACGTCGCCTCGCTGTTGGGCGAAAGCGTCAGGATCATATATGCGCACGGGCAGATGCCGCCAAACGTGCTGAACGAACGCATACAGGCTTTCTACGACAAAAAAGCCGACATCCTGATCGCCACAGCGATAATAGAAAACGGAATAGACATTCCGGACGCGAACACGCTGATAGTGGTGGACGCGGACAAATTCGGTCTGGGAGAGCTGTACCAGCTGCGCGGACGCGTCGGCAGGAGCCCGAAACTCGCATACGCCTACTTTACGGTAAGAGAAGGATCGGTGATAACCGACGACGCGGCAAAGAGGCTGGAGGCGCTGACTTCGTTTACCGAATTGGGTTCGGGATTCAGGATCGCTATGCGCGACCTGGAAATACGCGGCGCGGGCAACGTGCTAGGAAAAGAACAGCACGGCAATATGGAACGCGTCGGCTACGATATGTACTGCCGAATTCTGAAAGAAAGTATCGACGAACTTACCGGAAACGGCAAGAGTACCGAAGGGTATTTCGAAGTTACCATGGAAGTCGAAGGCGACGCAGAATTGGACAGGGAATACATCTCCGATCCCAACGCCAGAGTGGCATTCTACAAACGCGCCGCGACGTTGGACAGCAAAAAGGAAATGTACGATTTCATTTCCGAAACGGAGGACGTTTACGGCAAAGCTCCCGATTCGGCGCGCTTGCTTGCAAAGATAGGACTTTGCAAGAACCTGGCGAAAAGAGCGGGGATAAAAAAAGTCGTTTCGACCAAAAACGGCGCCGGGTTGGAATTCAACGACGCCTCGGTATATAAAAACACCGCCGTCCTGGACGCATTGGAAAAATTTTCTTCCGTCGCCGTATTGACTCCCAGGGCTTTCCCGGTGATACTTTTCAAATACAAGGGGCTGGACGCAGGGGAACGGTTCGATAACATATTCGAATTTTTGTGCGAAGTTGCTTCGCGCGGCTGACGTCCGCCGCAGGGGAGTTGTTCTGTAATATCGATTAAACAGTATCTCAAGCAACAAAATACAGTATTTTCCGGCACACGGTTTTCTTATATAGGCTTTATACGGAGACCGTTTTTTTGAGGGCGTGCCGTCCGCCGTTTGCGCCGGGAGATCGGAAATTATGCGGACGGTTTTGTTAAAGGCAGATGAAGAGTTCGGAAATATTGCCGCATTTTAAAGGGTTTAATTTGTTTTTGGATAAAAGCACGCGATTTTAAAATGGTGAAATTGTTTGACACACTATATATATTATGATAATATATATAAAGTTTATATAACATAAAACGCGTGCGCGCGCAAAATATTATTATGTGCGCGCGCGCAAGGGCAAATAAAACAGGAGAAAAAAACTAATGCTGGAAATTAGTCATTTGTATAAGAAATATTTGAATTCCGAAAGATTTTCGGTGGAAGATCTGTCGCTTTCGTTGAAACCCGGCGAAATTTTCGGGTTTTTGGGGCAGAACGGCGCAGGTAAATCGACTACGATAAAATGCCTGACCGGTATATATCCTTTCAATTCGGGTTCAATCACCATCTGCGGATACGACATCCAAAAGGATCCCATCAACGCAAAACTGAATATGGGATACGTTCCGGACAACCATTCCGTATACGAAAAACTGACGGGAAGGGAATACGTCAATTATACCGCCGACCTTTATAAGGTTTCCAAACGCGACCGAAACGACCGTTTCGACAGGTACGTCAGCCAATTCAAACTGAACAAAGCCGTCGATTCCCAGATAAAATCCTATTCTCACGGTATGAAACAAAAGATTTGTATCATAGCCGCTTTGATTCATAACCCGAAGCTGTGGGTTCTGGACGAACCGATGATGGGTCTGGACCACCAATCGATGGCGGAGATACTGAAAAGGATGGACGATCACTGCGCCGAAGGCAACACGGTGTTTTTCTCCTCCCACAACCTCGACCTAGTTGCGAAGATCTGCGACAGGGCGGCGATAATAAGGGACGGCAAACTCCAGGACGTCATCGACCTGCACATAAAAGGCAACAAGGAAACTTTGGAAAAGCGGTTCTGCGAGATCACGGCGACCGAACAGGACATCATCAACGAACGCACCTTGCTGAGGAGGGGTTAAATGAACGGTAACATTCGCACGCTTTTGCGGCTTGAAATAAAAAACCGTTTTTCCAATTATTCGCTGACCGATTTCAAGTCGTATTTAAAACTTTTGTTTACGATTGCGCTGCTCGGCGCGATCATATACGCCATTTATTGGGTAGCCGGTCTGTTTTTCGAAATGTTCGAAACGGGCGGAATGCTGTACGAAGCGTTGGTGCTTTTGGTATCGGCGATCTTCCTGTTTATGCTGTTTACCGGTATTTCCAGCACCATTAAGGTCTTGTATTATAAAGGCGACAACGAAATTCTGATGCGTTATCCCGTTTCGGGCGCGGAAGTTTTCATTTCAAAGACCTTGTTTTTGTTCCTGAGTCAATTCATAGTCACGACTGTGGTGATGGCGCCGTTTCTGGTGGCTTACGCTTCGGTATCCGGGCTCGGGCTGGCGTTTTACGTCAAAATCCCCGTTCCGATATTGCTGATGGTATTCATAAACTTTTTCCTCAGCAATATCCTGGCGATACCGATCATGCACATCACTAACAGGATCCGCAATAAATTTATCCTGATTATAATAGGATTGGCGGTTTTGGTCACCGCGGGATTTGCTCTATATATGCTGATCTTCAACAGTATGGTGACTTATATGAACGATACCGAGTTCTCCGTTTTCAGCGACGAAATGGTGGAGATCATCGAAAACGTGGCGAAATGGCTGATTCCCGCGAAATATTTTGCGGACATTATGGTGGGAAAGGAACTGTATATAGCTTATCCCGCGCTGATAGGGATGTTGGGGCTCGCGTTGATAGGAATGATTCTGATCATATACTTCCTTTACGCGAAAACGCTGCTGAATAACGTCGAAGTCGAAGGTTCGGCTTTCAAACACGTCACCAGAAACCGCCGCCGTCCCATCTTTATCGCGCTGCTGAGGAAAGAGTTTTTACAGGTATTCCGTTCCGTAAACTATTCCTTCCAATACTTCGTTCTGGCATGCGCGATGCCGGTCATGGTCTATTTCTGCAACGAGATCACCGGAAGATTGGGCGAAAACCAGGTGGGCGAACAGATAGCTTTGGGCATGACGGTGCTGGTAATGCTGATATTCGCGACGGTAATAACCTCGTTCGCGGCGACTTCAACCAGCCGTGAAGGCGACAATTTCTATCACACGAAAGTCGCTCCCGTTTCTATCAGGACGCAACTGTTTGCCAAATTCACGATGTTCCTTTTGGTGTCGATAGGCGCCAACGCCGTCTGCACGGTGGTGCTGTACTTTACAAAGCAGGTCACTCTGTCCGACGCCTTGTGGCTGTTCGTGATCGTCGAACTTGCGGCTGTCGCCGAAACGCTGATCGCGATGCGTATGGATATCGCGCATCCGTACTTCAACCTTTCGGGCGAAGGCGAGGTCGTAAACAACAACGCGTCCACCACTCTGGCGGTTGCGATGGGGTTTGCGGTCGCCGTCGTGACGGGCATCGTATGTATGTTCCTAGGGTATCTCGGCAACACCGGATTTACCATCGACATTCCGCTGACGATAATGAATCGGGAGGTCGGTCAGATAGCTTTCGTACCGGAATATATGTACTATGCTGTGACGGTCATGGTCGTGATATTCTTCATCGCCGCGGTGTTGGGATACACGATCGGGCTGAAAAAAGCTTATAACAAAATTGCCAGATAAACAGCACTAAAAACCGCTGTTTGGGTAACCGGAGAACGGCGAAAAAACAAAAAATTGAATTTTTGCGATTCGCAAAGTGCGGATCGGCAAAAAACGAGAGAACATAAAAACAATGAAAAAATTTTTGATAGCGGTAATTTGCATAATCCCGGTGATAGTCGTCCTGGCGCTTAGCGTGACGGGCGATATCATCTTGCAGGTCACCGCCGAAAATCCGAATGCATTGAAGATATTCCGGTTTGACGATTCCGAGGTCGGCGACGGAGATACGATCGAAATCGACATAAACAATACCGACGATTATCTGACGATAGAAGTGCTGCCGGGGTTTGTCCAGAACAAGAATATCGTATGGCGTCTGACCGAGGAAGAAGGTATGGACGGAAAGATCTTTTTGAAAAAGATGGAGGGATCGTCCAACAGGTATTGGCTGTGCCCGGAAGAGCCCGGAGTATGCGTGATGGAGATCCGTCCGGAAGGCAACATCGACGTCGTAAAGACGATTAATTTCCATATCACGACGATAGAAGTCCAACGTTTCGAAGTATACCGCGCCGACGATTCCGAACCGGTTGCGACCGATTACGGCGCTAACGGCAAGGGCGAACCTCTATCGCGCACGGTGACTTTGAAAGGCGCAGAAAGATTTTATACTTCGGCGACTCCGTTCAGCGCGTATCAGGTGCTGGACGGCAACGAAACCGAATGGTCTATCGGAGTTTACGGCGGCGGCGATTCTGACGGCGAGGACGCGGAAGCCTCCGATTATCTGTGCGTCGACGATACGGGTTGGGTGACGCCTCTGAGGAGGGCGGACGCCACGATAGCGGTGAACGTATATCTGAAATCGGACAAGGCGGGCAATTCGTTTTTGGCTACTTTTTGGGTGGATCTTTCGGAAGTTTTGGTAAAAGCTACCGAAGCCGTATGCCTGGAAACGGGTAAATCGGCGGACGGGATGACCGCTTGGGTGAAAAACAATCTGGTTCTGTCCGACAATGCCGAAGTAAAATTGCTGTCGCACGACGGCGATGTATGGCGTTTCAACATTTCCGAAAGCGTCAGGTTGGCATCGCGCGACGCCGGAACCGACGGATCGGTTACGGTCACGGTGATCGAAACCGACAGAAAATGGGGAGTATCGTCGATACCGGCGGAAATTTATGCCGGAAACGGTAACGTTCCGTATTACGTCGTAGATTATACGACAATAGATTATGCCGGCGGCAAAGTTACGGGCGAGATCATATCCGATTACACGGTCGCCAGCAGGAATACGGATATTTTGCAGGTGGACCGCGCCAACGGGCTGTTGAAACCGCAAAAAGCCGGAGTGGCGACGTTGGAATTTTCGCATAACGGCGAAACCGTCGCGTTACAAGTCACGGTAAAGGAACGTCCTGTTTCGTTTGCGCTGTCGCTGAACTCGGCGGACGCTTCGCGCGGAATAGCGAGGAACAGGCTGTGGGGCAATTATTGGCTGGACGCCGATAATTCCGAACTCGTTTCCGAATTCGAATTCGGATTGGGCGCGCAGTACGCAACGGGCGCTTTCGAAGTGGCGTGGAGCGTTTCCGCGGTAGATCCGACAGGCGTTCCGGTGGAAGACGAGGAACTCGGCGATTATATCACCATTGTCCCGAAAGAACACGGTTACGAAGGCGTAACGCTGATTTTCGGGGAAAAATCCGCCGGAAGCAAAATCACCGTGACGGCGAAACTGTATATGCAAAACCGCATAGTGGACAGCGTACAAAGGAATTTCACCTTTGAAATGGTGGAAAAGCGCAATTCGGTAAACGTGTACGATTTTGAAGATTTCAAAGCCGTTTACAAGATGCCGACCTACGATTACGTTCTGCAAAACGACATCCGCGCCGCTGCCGTAAGCGACGATTTCCTGTACGACGCCGACGTCGGCGGAGAATCCACCAGGGGCGACAACGTATTCCCCAATATGATGGGATCCATATACGGCAACGGTTATCTGTACGACGCGACCGACGTGAAAGTTACCAAAAACGACCAGGGAGCGTTGAGTTACCGTTACGAACTGATGGTGACTAAGCTAAGGGAAATGTACAAGCGCGAACACGACGGAGTCACGCCCGACGCGGCTCAATTAAAAGCATATTTCGCTGAAAAGGGGCTGGACGAGATCGATATATACAACCTCAAAATGCGCGGGGCGGAAACGCTGGAAGAATCCGACAACACTTTATCGGTGCTTTGTTACGCCCTCGGATATTATCAGGAACGCGACATCGATTCAAACGCGGTACCGCGCGATCCGCCGATGGCGATAAGGTACTGCGAAGTCTACAATTCCGAACGCGGTATAGCCTTGGAAAGAGTGAACGACGTGTTGATAGAAGGCTGTATATTGGGCGACAACTACAAACATTCGGTGTTCGGTTATAACCATACGATGCTTTCCAGGCGTTATCCGAACTATTACGACGGCGACCCCGCGAAAGTAAACGCCAATACCGACGATAACCGTCCGGGATACAACATCACTTTAAAGAACAACGTTTTCAAACGCTCTTCCGGACCGGCGGTATGCCTTGCTGGGACTTCGCCGACGGAAGGCGAAAATTGGGACGATTATTCGGTTTCGCCGAATTTCCATATCGAGGGCGATATGGAAATCTACAATTGGAAAACGCGTGAACAGTTCAGACAGGCGATCATAGACCTGATAACTTACTATGTTTTGAGTATCGTTGCAAGGGACGGAACGTCGGATGAATTGGAAATGGTGGAAGATCTGATCTCAAGTATGTTGGAAAACGTCGTGGACAGCTTCCTGGATCTGCCCGCGAACGACAAACTGTATTATTACTACGGCGGCGAAAAATATATAGGGCTGGGATTGTTCGGCGCCGGCTGCGTATACGCCTGGGATCCCGCCGACACCCATATTTCGCAGGCTTCGTCCGCGGACGTCATTATGTCCGAACTCAGGCTGAAAAATGCGGACGGAACTTTGCCCGACGCTCTGAGGACCGTGGAAGAAGATCTGATCCCGATCTTTAATGTCCCCGGCTTTAAGTCGGTATCCGAATCCTGTTGGATGCTGTGCAACAACTTCTCTTCCGGCTCGCCCGAAATAACGCCGGACGATCCCGTCTCTGCCAGCGAGGACATGTACGACAAACTGACGGCGGGCGACGGAGATCCCATGCCGTGGGACAAATATACGGAATGACCCCGCCGCGGTAAGTAAAACGGGTCGAAAAACAATACTATGCGCCGCTCCGATTGCGGAGCAGGCGCCGGAATATACGGTTCGGACGTCATCGGAATGAAAATTCCGGTGCGCGAAATGTTTCGCGGAAGCGGCGCCGGGACCGGCAAGAAAACAGAAAAAAGGACAGCGTACATAACGATGAAGAAGTTTTTGATAGCCGTGATATGTATCATTCCGATAATAGTGGTGCTTGCTCTAAGCGCCACGTCGGATA
>CALVXZ010000026.1 GCA_944371785.1 uncultured Clostridia bacterium
GTCGTTTTGTATACCGCTGAATGCAGCGGAACGCCTTTGTACGAATATACTCCGATGCAAATAAAACAAGCCGTTACCGGTTTCGGCAGAGCCGATAAACGGCAGATCCAACAAATGGTAAAATTATTGCTAGGTCTGGAGTCCGTTCCCAAACCGGACGACGCCGCAGACGCGCTTGCCGTTGCCGTTACGCATGCGCAAACCAACACCTCTATGGGAAATTTCGGAGTCAGATAATGTTTTCTTATATTCGGGGCAGACTTACCGAAGTCAACGGAAATTCAGTTACGATAGAAACCGGCGGAATAGGCTATGCCGTCAGCGTTTCCGATAATACGGCATACAAATTGCCGCGTACGGGTGCCGAAACTCTGCTTTATCTGTATTTGCAGGTAAGGGAAGACGAAGTCGGTCTGTACGGTTTTATCGACCGCGAAGAAAAAGAAATGTTCCTGAAACTAATCCAGATAACGGGGATCGGACCGAAAGCGGCGATAGGCATTTTGTCCGGTATGACTCCGGACAAGCTGGCGATCGCCATAGTGACAAACGACGTCAAATCGATATCGAAGATCAAAGGCGTCGGGAAAAAGACGGCGGAAAGAATGGTGCTGGAGCTGAAAGAAAAACTTGCAGCGGAAGAAATCGAAGTTTTCGGATCGGGATCCGAACCTTCGGGACTGATGCAGGACGCTATAAACGCCCTGAGGACTTTGGGGCTTACCCAGGCGGAAGCCGTAAAAGCCGTCGAACCCGCGATGAGGGAGGCGGATACATTGGAAGACGTCATCAGAAACGCGCTTAGGAGGATCAATTCGTGAGCGACGATTATTCGAATTTCAATTTAAGCTATAACGGCGAGGAGCGCATTACCGACGGCGAATTGCTGCCTACCGACGAAAACGAAAATATTTTGCGCCCCACCACGTTGGACGAATATGTGGGGCAGGACAAAATAAAAGAAAACCTGCGCGTATTCATTCACGGAGCCAAAGCGCGCGGCGAAGCCCTGGATCACGTTTTGCTGTACGGACCTCCCGGACTCGGCAAGACGACGCTGAGTAAAATCATTGCCAACGAAATGGGAGTGGAAATAAAATCCACTTCGGGCCCGGCGATCGAAAGGAGCGCGGATCTTGCGGCTAATTTGACCGCTCTTACCACTAATTCTGTACTGTTTATCGACGAAATTCACAGATTAAACCATACTTCGGAGGAATTGCTTTACCCGGCGATGGAAGATTTCAACGTCGATTTTATGTTGGGACAGGGTCCCTCCGCAAGGAGCATCAAATTAAAACTTCAACCTTTTACCTTGGTCGGCGCCACCACAAAAGCCGGAAATATCTCCGCACCGCTAAGGGACAGGTTCGGGATTATTTGCAGGCTGGAATTGTATACACCGACGGAACTTGGCAGGATCGTCAGGCGTTCGGCTTCGATTCTGAACGTGGATATAGAGGACGCCGCCGCGGTGGAGATCGCTTCGCGTTCGCGCGGTACTCCGCGTATAGCCAACAGACTGCTGAAACGCGTCAGGGATTTCGCTCAGTACGAAAACTCGTCCGTGAATCTGAACATCGCAAAAACGGCTCTGGACAGATTGGAAGTCGACAGCCTGGGCTTGGATAACGTGGATCGTAACATTCTTTTGACGATCATAGATAAGTTCGACGGCGGTCCCGTCGGATTGGATACTCTTGCCGCCGCTACAGGCGAAGAAGCGACTACCATCGAGGACGTATATGAGCCTTATCTGATGCAATTAGGTTTCGTCCAGCGCACTCCGCGCGGCAGAATATGCCTCCGCCGCGCATACGAACACCTGAAAATACCTTATTCCGTATTCGCGGAAAAGACCAATCTGTTTAATTGGAAAGAGGATATAATAGACGATGAGTGAACCCGTAAATATCTACGACACCGCGTCATACGGTTATAATCTTCCGGAGGAGCTTATCGCGCAATCGCCCGCGGAACCCCGCGATTCTTCGCGGCTGATGTATTACGACAGAGCCTCCGATACGTTGCAGCACCTCATATTCAGGGATATCGCGGATATATTGAAACCCGGCGACGTGTTGGTCATAAACGACACGAAAGTAATTCCGGCAAGATTGTACGCTTATAACGAAAAGGGCAGGCAATTCGAAGTTTTATTGTTAAAACGAATCGATTATAAACGCTGGGAATGCCTGATAAAACCTGCGAAGAAATTAAAAATCGGCGGCGAATTGGTCGTAAACGAGGAGTTGAAACTGAAAGCCGTAGCCGTGCATCCCGAAGACGGAGTTCGCGAAGTCGAATTTAGTTTCGACGGCGTTTTCGAGGATATACTTTCGCGGGTCGGCAACGTCCCTCTGCCTCCGTACATAACCGAAAAATTGGACGATCCTTCAAAATATCAGACCGTTTATGCGGACGAGCCCGGATCTGCCGCCGCACCAACCGCAGGACTTCATTTTACCCCGGAACTGATGACCAAATTGGAAGAGCGCGGCATAAAGTTCGTCAGAGTTCTTCTTCACGTCGGTCTAGGTACTTTCCGACCCGTAAAGACGCACAATATCCTGGAACACAAAATGCATACGGAATATTATAAGGTCACCGAAGAAGCCGCGGAGAGCATCAACAAAGCCTTGTCCGAAGGCAGAAGGGTGATCGCCGTAGGCACGACATCGGTAAGGACGTTGGAATCGGCGGCAAAAGACGGAAAAGTATGCGCCGGCGAAGGCAATACGGATATTTTCATTTATCCCGGATACGAATTTAAGATCGTAAAAGGTTTGATCACCAATTTTCATCTGCCCGAAAGCACTCTGATTATGTTGGTTTCGGCTTTTATGGGGCGCGAAAAGACGTTGGAATTATATAATACCGCGGTCAGAGAACAATACAGATTTTTCAGCTTCGGCGACGCCATGTTCGTCTTATAACCGTCGCAATACTTTGTTGCGCTGCGGCAACCGTCGGTCACGTACGTCATTGTACGCTCCCTCGGGTCATCCTCGCGCGTCGCGTCTTGCTAGGTTCTAAGCCGAACATATGAAACCTTAAGTAACAACCGTCGCAACACCTTGTAACGCTGCGGCAACAGTCACAAAAACGCATACCATAGTAATTTATCACAATTATGTCGATGTTCAGATACGAAGTAGTCAAAGTTTGTAAACAGTCCGGCGCAAGGATAGGGCGTTTTTACACTCCGCACGGGGTTATCGAAACGCCTGTTTTTATGCCTGTCGGCACGAAAGCAACCGTAAAAAGCCTGTCGCCCGAGGAAGTTGAGGAAGTCGGCAGCCAGATCCTGCTGTCCAATACCTATCACCTGTACTTAAGACCGGGACACGAGATAGTGCGCGCCGCGGGCGGATTGCATAAATTTATGAATTGGCATAAACCAATTCTGACCGATTCCGGCGGCTTTCAGGTGTTTTCGTTGTCCGACACCAGAAAGATATCGGAAGAAGGCGTGGAATTTTCCAGCTTTATCGACGGCAGCCGTCATTTCATGACCCCCGAAAAATCAATGGAAATTCAAATGGCTTTGGGGTCGGATATAGTTATGGCTTTCGACGAATGCTCCGCGCCGGGAGTAGACTTCAAATACGCGGAAGAAGCTATGCTGAGAACCGAAAATTGGTTGAAAAGATGCGCCGCCGTCATGACTTCCGAAAATCAAATACTGTTTCCGATAATTCAGGGTAATATGTATCCTGAGCTACGGATAGAGTCGTTAAAAAGGTCATTGCCTTATGCCAAATGCGGCATTGCGATAGGCGGTCTTTCAGTTGGTGAACCAAAGCCCGTAATGTATGAAATGTTGGACGTTTTGAAAGATTACTATCCCGAAAACATGCCCAGGTATCTTATGGGCGTCGGCAGCGCCGATTGCATAATAGAAGGCGTTATCCGCGGCATAGATATGTTCGATTGCGTGCTGCCCACCAGGACCGCAAGAAACGGAACGGCAATGACTTTCAAAGGTAATATTACTATCAGAAACGCCGCATACAAAGAAGATTTTACTCCCGTCGAAGAAGGCTGCGACTGTTACTGTTGTAAAAATTACACGCGGGCTTACGTCCGCCATCTGATCAACACCGACGAAATTTTCGGAGGAAGATTGCTGAGTATCCACAATATACGCTTCCTGCACAGATTCGTCGCCGCGATCAAAGACGCCATAATGCACGACAGGTTGTTGGATTTCAGGGACGAGGTGCTGGAATCGCTTTCCGGCGGAGATACCCGAAAGTGATTTTCCCGGAATGCTAAGGAATTATAGGAACGGTTTTCGGGTAAGTTGTAAAAAATACGGAAAAAATTTTTAAACGCTTGCTTATTATAAATTATTATGGTAGAATAACAATCAGCCGTGCAACCGGAATATCTTTAAGGAGTTATAATGTCTATGAATTTTAATATGATTGCGTCTTCCGACGGAGGAAGTTGGTATATTTGGATCATACTTATCGCTGTTTTCGTCGTTATGATTTTGATGACCGTCATTCCGCAGCGCAAGCAGAAAAAAAGAATGCAGGAAATGATGTCTTCGATGGAAGTCGGCGACAAAATCATGACCATCGGCGGATTTATCGGCACGATAGTCGAAATTAATACCGATAACGATCGTCTTACCATCAACGTGGGCAGTGAAGACGCTCCTGTAAACGTAGTTATCGTCAGAAACGCAGTCAGAACAAAACTATAATATTTTTTATTTTTTATTTATATTCGATCAAAAAAGAACGCCGCCCGGTTTACGGACGGCATTCTTTTTTTCAGATCGGCTTTCGTTCAGGCGGAAACTTTGTTTTTGCCGGTATTAACGGCTATTATTCCGGATACCGCGCCCATAACGATTCCCGAAACGGCGTCTACAAAACCGAACGAACCGCTTAATTCTCCGCCCAATATCAAAAATACAAATACGGATATCAAGGTATAGATTATGCCGGCGATCGCGCCTTTCAATATTCCTTGCCTTTTACAGCGTATCCCGGCGATCGCGCCGAACAGCAGACTGAACACTTTAATGACCTGATTTACGGGCATTATGATGCCGTTTCCGACGTCAGCGAATTTGATGATGATGCCGAATATCAACACGGCTGCCAGCGTGATGATTATCGAAATAAGGCTCATTCTGAAAATATCCGACAAACTTTCTTTGTCGAAGATGCGTTTCAATTCAATTTTGCGACTTTTCATATATCCTCCATAGAAGAAATTATGCCGTTGAGTTTCAGGATATGCTTGCTTTTTTTAAAAAGCGCGTTTATAATGAATTTGAAATGAAATTACGGAGGCAATCATGAAACATATCGAAACCGTTACCGAAAAAACTTTGATACCCACTCACGAAATAGGATGCGGCGAATGCCAGGCCAGCTGCCAATCTGCTTGCAAAACCAGCTGTACGGTAGGAAATCAGGCTTGTCTTAAAGAAGAAAAAATCCACGTTAAGGGCGCCGAAGAAGACAAATAAATTTAACTTTTCCGATGGTCCACACATTTATTTATACTCATAAGGGTACCCCCCTTTATTTTGTATGGGATATAGAAAGCGGCAGTCTGTATAAAGTAGACGATGTCGCTTTTTTATGCGCAAAGCGCCGTTACGGCAGTCTTTCCGAAGCCGAAACCGATAAGTTCAAATCCTTTTCCGCCGAGGACGTTTCCGAAGCCGAAGCCGAATTCGACGAGCTGGAAAAGCGCGGTGCGCTGAACGCCGAACCGCTGATCCGCACCTTCAATAAGCGTATCGGAGCCGTAAAGGCTCTTTGTCTGCATATCTGCCACGATTGCAATTTGCGTTGCGAATACTGTTTCGCTTCGGGAGGTTCCTACAACACTCCCCGTGACTATATGAGTTTCGAAGTCGGGAAAAAAGCGATAGATTTTCTGATCGCCAATTCCGGAGAGATAAAGAATCTGGAAGTTGATTTTTTCGGCGGCGAACCTTTGATGAATTTCGACGTTGTAAAGCAGATAACCGAATATGCCGAAAAGGAAGCCGCGGCGCACGGAAAGCGTTTCAGTTTCACTATGACGACTAACTGTCTGCTGCTGAACGAGGAAGCCGCGAAGTGGCTGAATGAAAATATGGACAATGTCGTTTTGTCCATAGACGGCAGGGAAAGCGTGCATAACGCGGTGCGGCACACCGTTTCCCGTAAAAACGCATATCCGGTCATAGTCGGAAACGCTTTGAAGTTCAGGAAGATAAGAGGGGACAAAAAATATTACGTCAGAGGCACTTTTACGGCGCGCAACCTCGATTTCGCAAAAGACGTGATCGCGTTGAACGACCTGGGATTCGATCAGATATCGATGGAACCGGTGGTTTTGGACGAAAACGATCCCATGGCGATAACCGAAAGCCACGTCGAAGAAATAAAGAAAGAATACGACGTGTTGGCGGAAGAGTACATCGAACGCAGAAAAACGGGCAAATGGTTCAATTTTTTCCATTTTATGATGGATCTGGATCACGGACCCTGTATCCATAAACGGCTGACGGGCTGCGGAGCCGGCACCGAATATCTCGCCGTTTCGCCGACAGGCGAAATTTATCCCTGCCATCAATTCGTCGGCCGTCCCGAATATCTGATAGGGAACGTATCGGAAGGTATAAAAAATTCAGGAATACGCGAAAGGTTTTCGGGTTATACGGTGCTGAAAAAAGCACATTGCGCCGGATGTCCTGCAAAATATTATTGCGGAGGCGGCTGCGCCGCAAACGCATTGAACTTTTCGGGCAGACCGGACGGACAATACAAGGTAGGCTGCGAGCTGCAAAAGAAAAGGATGGAAGTCAGCCTTGCGATACAGTATATCGAACGCAACGGTATATGACCGTTTTAAAAGAGCCGTTGCGACGGCTCTTTTTTTCGTCGGCTAGGCGTTTATCGGATATATTCTTTATTATATATAATATTAAAAAATCGGTTGACTTACCTTCTGATTAGTTTTATAATAACAAAGACTAATGCTACGGAGGCATACTGTGACTAAGAAAAAAGCCATTGTCATAGCGGTTATACTTGCGGTGGTTGTAATCACTTTGGCATTGTTTATTTTTCCGTTGAACGGTCAGGACTATTTTCAGATCGGAAATACCAATTACGATTTTTATTGGATTTCGAAATCTTTAAGATTGGGACTTGACCTTGAAGGCGGAATGTACGTTGTTTACGAAATGGATCTGGACGGAGTCGAAGACAGCGATCAGGCAGTGGAAAGTACCATTGCCAACCTGGAATCGATCCTGGCTTCCAATAATTATACGGAAGCTACCGTGACCCGCCAGGGCAGCAATATGTTGAGGGTCGAAGTTCCCGCCGTTCAGAACACGGAAACGATGATGAACCTTTTGGGTGAACCCGCCGAATTGGAATTCAGAGATTCCTCCGGCGAAGTTTTGATAGAGGGCAGAAAACATCTTGAGGACGCTTACGCTTCGTTGTACGAAGGCACCTATGCGATCAATCTGGTGTTCAACAGCGAAGGAACCGCCGCGTTTGCCGAAGCCACACAGAACAATATCGGCAACACGATCGGCATTTATATAAACGGCGAAGAAATTATGGCTCCTACCGTGCAAACCGCTATTACCGACGGACGCGCGGTCATTACGGGAAATTATACGATGCAGGAAGCCGAGCGCGTCGCGACACAGCTCCGTGCCGGAACTTTTGCCGTCGCGCTGGAGCCGATATCGATACAGACCATCGGCGCGACTTTGGGCGAAGGCGCTTTGAACGCCAGCATAATCGCCGCAGTCATCGGAATTTCGTTGATCATCGTCTTTATGGTCCTGATGTACAAGGGCTTGGGAATTTTTTCCTCGATAGCGCTGCTGATTTATTCGATTCTGATGATTTACCTGCTTGCGATAGTGCCTTGGGTACAGCTTACTTTACCCTCGATCGCCGGCGTTATCCTCAGCGTGGGTATGGCGGTTGACGCAAACGTCATTATTTTCGAAAGGATCCGCGACGAGCGTAGGCTGTTCGGTAAACCTATCGCCACCTGCGTACAGATAGGTTTCAAAAAGGCGCTGACTGCGATTATCGACTCCAACGTAACGACTATAATAGGTTCGATAGTTTTGATAATTCTGGGTTCCGCTTCCATTCAGGGATTCGGTATAACCTTGCTGATAGGTATACTACTGTCGATGTTCACGGCGATAATCATTACCAGACTGTTGGTAAACCTGTCGTTGGCTTTCAACGAACATTCCGACGCGTTCTACGGACTCAGATACGAAATTAAGGAAGACGCCGCAAACAACTCCGACGGGGCGAACGTTTCCGCGGAATTGAATGCCGACGGCACCGCTGCGATAGCTTCGGAAGGAGCGGATTCCGCAGGTTCCGATAACATTACCGCAAAAGCTTCCGACGTCAAACGCAATAACAAAAACAAAAAACAACAGACTTACAAGAGAATCAAATACAGAAGGGGAGGAGAAAAATAATGAACGCTGCAAATGTGTTATCGAAAATTAAAATTTCTCTGAACAGGCTCCCCATTTATAAGTACAGATACTATTGGTTTTTGGTGCCTGCGGTGATACTGTTTATCGCGGTCACTCTGGGAGCGATCTATTCTTCCCCCGGCGTGTTCGGTGACTTCGCAAACATAGGTATCGACTTCGAAGGCGGCACGGTAATGACGGTCAGCGGTCTGAATCTCGACAATTACGACGCCGACCGCGACGTTATCGAGGAAGTGCTTTCCGACAACGGAATTTCCGCCTCTTCCTGGCAGACTTCCGGTACAAATTCGATAGTTGTCAGATACGCCAATATGGTGCGCGGAGAGGATTATAACGACCGCGCCGAAGAAATGGGGATCGTCAACAACAATGCCGTAGATCAGATAAAACAGGCGCTTGCGGCTTCCGGAAGATATACCGAATCCGCATTGGAAGTCAACCCCGAAATGATCAACGGTACCGCAAGACAGGATACGATCAACAGCTCGCTGATCGCCGTCGCCGTGGCAATGGTGCTGATGTTGATATACACCGCAATCAGGTTCGACCTTTTCAGCGGTATCGCGGCGCTATGCACGCAGTTCATCGACGTTATGGTGACGCTGTCGCTGGTAATTATTTTCCGCGTTTCCATTAACGCCAGCCTTATTGCCGCATTGATCACCGTCGTCGCTTATTCTATCAACAACACGATAGTTATTTTCGACCGCGTGCGTGAAAACATGGCTCCGTTCAAACATAAGGACAAGACCAAAGCCGATATCCCGTTTATTTTGGAAACTTCGGTCACTCAATGTTTGCGACGCGCGCTGTTTACGACAACGACCACCTTGGTCACCATAGTCGTTCTGGCGTTTTTCGGGATCAACATTCCGTCGCTGTCTGAATTCGCTTTACCGATCATTTTCGGTATACTTTCCGGATTGTACTCCTCGATATTCCTTGCGCCGAGTATATGGGGAATGCTGATGGATACGAAAAACAAGCAAACGACCAAAAAAACCAAGGCAAAAAGAAGATAAATAACGATTACGAAAAGAGCCTCAACGGGCTCTTTTCGCTTACCTGGAAATTGTGAAAGGGACAGATAACGAAAAATTAATATCCGAATTATCCGCCGAAACCGGAGTCGGTAAAGTCGTAGTCGCAATGTGCGTAGCCAGGGGCTATCGCGATAAAGCGGCTATCGAATCGTTTCTGCATCCCGATATCGCGGCTCTGACTCCGACAACGGAGTTCGAAGGCATCGAAGCCGCCGTCGGATTGATCAGAAAACACACCGAAACGGGCAGGATATTGATATTCGGCGATTACGATTGCGACGGCATCGGAGCTGCCGCCATGTTGTATCTTGCCCTGAAAGAGCACGGCGCGGACGCCGAAGTATATATCCCCACTAGGATCGAAGACGGTTACGGACTTTCCGTTCAGGCGCTGGAGCGCGCAACTGCCAATTTCTCGCCGACTTTACTGATTACCGTGGATTGCGGTATCGGTTCTGCGGAAGAAATTGCTTTTGCGGTTTCCAAAGGCGTTGATACGATAGTGACCGATCACCACGAGCCTTCGGACACGATCCCGCAGGGCATAGTCATCGACCCGAAGCTAAATAAGGCTTTACCCGAACTGTGCGGCGCGGGAGTGGCTTTTACTTTATTGCGCGCCTTATACGGCGACGAATACGCGACGAAGTTTATCGATATAGCCGCGATATCGACCATTGCCGATCTTGTTCCTCTGACGGGCGATAACAGGGTGATTGCGGCTTACGGATTGAAAAAGCTTTGCAATTCGGCAAAACGCCCCGGCATACAGGCTCTGTTGGACGTATCGGGGCATAAGGGAAGCGCGGTAACGGCGACGGATATTGCGTTTAAACTCGCGCCCAGGCTGAACGCATCCGGCAGACTTTCCAGCGCGTTCAAATCTTTCAGATTGCTGACGGAAACTTCCGCAGACGCTCTGTACGAACTTGCGCGCGACCTTGACGAGGAAAACAAAAGACGGCAGCAGCTTTGCAACGACACTTTCCGCGAAGCAAGGCAGATGTTGCACGAATACGACCTGACTCATCGCAGGATAATAGTCCTGCACAGTTCTGAATGGGAAGCCGGCGTCGTCGGTATAGCCGCCGCAAAGATCGCCGAAGAATTCAGGCGTCCTACGGTTTTGTTCGTGGATAAGGACGATTGCTATAAGGGCTCTTGCAGGAGTATCGCCGGTATCAACATTCACGACGTTCTGAACGCCGCTTCCGATACGCTGATACAGTTCGGAGGCCATGCCATGGCGGCAGGGCTCAGCATACGTCCCGAGAACATTCAGAAATTTACCGCCGTTGCCGACGCGTATATCAAATCGATGTACCCGGAAGATATCTTCCTGCCCGTATACGATTGCGACGCCGAACTGAGTATAAACGAAATCACGCCCGAATTGGCTCACGAAATAGAATTGTTGGAACCGTGCGGTATGGGTAACCCGAAACCGCGGTTCAAGACCCTTTTTACGGCGTTACCGTTCAATAGGATAAAGAATCTGCCGCATATAAAAGCTAAACTTTCCGATCGCGGCGAATTGGTCGCGTTCAACCGTCTGGACAGTTTGAGGCTGCTTCGTTCGCCGATGAAAAAGGAGATCTTTTACAATCTGGAAATAGACAATTTCCGTGGCAACGAATTGGTGCGCGCGCTGTTCAAAGACTTCAGGATAACCGAAATCAAACCTACGGCGGAGATGATGTTTTCCGGCTTTGCCGAAAAGTTCATTCCCGCGCGTATCCGTCCCAGGACGGCTTCCGTTTATTCGGGTTACGACGATATGTTCGGCAGACTGCTGATTTGCTTTTCGGAAACTACTTTCAAAAAACTTTCGGAGCAGTATCCTTCTTACAGGAAAATACTGACTGAACCCGATCTGCCGAATCCTTACAATTCAATACTTTTGTCGCCGTCTGTTGACGCGGATCTTAGCTACTATTCGGTGATAGAAGTTTACGATTCGCCCTCCGACGGATATATCGAATATCTAAGAAACTCGTTTTCCGCCGAGATAACCGACGTCGGAAACGACGCCGTTATTCCGTCGGGTTCCGTCGACCTCGACAGAAACGCGCTGGTAAAGCTCTTCAGTTATATAAAAGCCGCTTCCGAAGATAAAAAATTCGAAGATACCGAAGATTTGTATTTTAAAATATGCGTTCGCGGTTATGATAAAGATTACTATTCGTTTCTGACGGCGTGGTTCGTACTGAACGAGATAGAAGTCGTTTACACCGACGACGCAGGCATAATACGGCTTTCCAAAGACAAAAAGGATTTGGGAAAATCCAACATAATCAAATTAGCAGAACGCAGAACATGATAAACTATTCATCCGCACAGAATTTAATGAAAAAGTGCTCCGAAATTTACAACGAAGCCGATTGCCAACAGATCGAGTACGCTCTGAATTTCGCGATAGAATGCCATAAGGATCAACGACGCGAATCGGGCGAACCGTATGTCGGACATCCCATCGCGGCGGCGCAGATACTTGTGGATTTCGGAATGGACGTGCCTTGTATCTGCGCGGCGCTTCTGCACGACGTGGTGGAGGATACGGGCTGCGACGAGGCGACGCTGAAAAAGAAATTCGGCGAAGAGATAGCCGGGTTGGTGGACGCGGTAACCAAACTTTCAAAGCTGAAATCGAAGTTTACTTCTCAAATCGAGGCTCAGGCGGAAAATTTCAGAAAATTGATTTTCGCGATCTCCAAAGACCTGCGGGTTTTGTTTATAAAGCTTGCCGACAGATTGCACAATATGCGCACGCTGGACGCGCTGAAGCCCGAAAAACAGCTTAGGATCGCGAGAGAAACCTTGGAAATATACGCGCCGATGGCGGCAAGATTAGGTATTGCTCCAATTAAATCCGAATTGGAAGATCTGTCGATGAAGTATCTGTATCCGGAAGAATACAAATACCTTGCGGAGCAATTGGATCTGAAACGCGAAGAACGTATGCGCGAAGTCAAAATGATCTCCGACATAATTTCCGAAAAATTGGAAGAAGCCGGGATCAAAGCCGACATAAAAGGGCGACCGAAACATTTTTATTCCATATATAAAAAGATGACGACTCAGCACAAGACGCTGGATCAGATTTACGATCTGATCGCCGTCAGGGTCATTGTGGACGACGTCAAGGAATGTTATACGGTTTTAGGTATAATCCATTCGATGTGGAAGCCCGTTCCGGGCAGGTTCAAGGATTATATCGCTATGCCGAAGCCCAACCTGTACCAGTCGCTGCACACCACCGTAGTCAGTAATTTCGGTCAGATTTTCGAAATTCAGATCAGGACCTACGAAATGAACAAAATCGCCGAATACGGTATTGCTGCGCATTGGAAATACAAAGAGGGCAGAACCGACGGCAACGAAACCGACGTCGACAGGAGGCTCAGCTGGGTGCGCGAGGTCATGGAGGCGGAAGAAGACATAAAGGATTCCGGCGAGTATTTAAAGACGTTGAAATTGAATATCGTTACCAACGAAATATACGTCTTTTCGCCGAAAGGGGAGGTTTTCGATCTGCCTACGGGCGCAACGGTCGTCGATTTCGCGTATAAAGTGCATACCGAAGTGGGCAATAAATGCGTCGGCGCGCGAGTCAACAATAAAATGGTGCCGTTGAATACGGCTCTGAATACGGGCGACGTGGTGGAGATCATAACCTCAAATTCCTCGAAGGAACCTTCAAGGGATTGGCTGAAGTTCGTTGTCACGCCTCACGCCAGAAGCAAAATCAGAGCTTTTTTCAAAAAAGACATGGCGCAGGAAAACATCAAACTCGGCAAAGATATGCTGGACAGAGAAGCGCGTCGCAGGGGGTATAAACTTCCGGAGCTTCTCGGAATGCCGGAAGCCGTTGCCGAAATAATGAAAAAGTATTCCTTCAGCGCGATGGACGACCTGTACGCCGCCGTAGGCTTCGGATCCGTGGGCACAAATCAGATATTGCTGAAGCTGATAGACAGATTCAACAAAGCGCGCGCCTTGGCAAAAGCCGAATCGGGAGAATCGTCCGAAGCCGAAGAGCATAAGAACATAATGAAAAAGCATTCGCCCAGCGGAGTAATAGTCGAAGGTTTCGGCGATTTCCTCGTCAGGCTTGCGAAATGCTGCAATCCCGTTCCCGGTGATTCCATAGTCGGTTACGCCATGCGCGGAGCCGGCGTTTCCATCCACCGCACCGACTGTCCGAACATAAGGAATATGGAAACCGAAAGGTTGATGGAGGCGCATTGGGAAGATACCGACAATTCGACCTTCGTCGCAAAATTAAGGCTTGAATGCGTGAACAGGACGGGATTGATAAATTCCATTATCCCGATCATTTCAAACCAAAATATCCCCATTCAGGCGATGGAACTGCACGTTCTGAAAGGCATAGCGCATATATCTTTGGGATTGGAAATAAAATCGATATCCGAATTGGATTTCCTGATCAAAAAGCTGGAGGCGGTATCGGACGTCATCAGCGCAAAGAGAGCGTAAATATCCGATCTTCGGATCGCAAATCGAAAAGATCGTAAGTCAAAAATAAGCCCCGGTCGTTCCGGGGCTGTTTTTTGTTTCGTGTCAGCGAATGCGGCGGAGATCAGATTATGCGCTTTTTCTTTTTGGTGTCTTTCATATGGAAGAATTTGCGGAATCCGACGTCCAGATCGTATACGAAATTATAAATCTCGTCGCCGTACTTTTTGGCGATAACGTCTATTACCTTACGGAAAATAAGGGTTATGACGGCGCAAATCACCATTGCCACGACACACCACACCCAATTGATCGCCGGCAGTTCCCAATCTATGTTCAGGAAGGTGTCGCCGAACCAATCTTCGGCATAGGTGTAATCCGCCCAAAGCGCCAAAGTGGCTACTCCGATCATCGCGACTATCAGCGACAAACGGAAAAGGTTCGGGGGCATAGAAATTATCACAAGGCAGGCGAAGCCGCACATTGCCAATGCCAATGCCGCGGTAGAAGCGTTTTCGTGAGTGGCGAACGAAGTCTGATCGCCGCCGAAACAACCCAACATTCCGAACACGAACAGCACGCCGACGATAAGCCCGAGCGCGGAAGGAATGCTTTGGCGCATAATATGGGCCAGGAAATGATCGGTCGCCCTGGCTTTGCCCGGTTGCAGGGCAAAGCAGAAAGTCGGAACTCCGATAACGAAAAATTCGATCAGCAGCATACGTTTCGTATCGAAGGGATAGGAGTTTACTTTGGTAATGAAAGTCAGAACCGTGAACATCATTACCATAAACATAACGAAAATGTTTTTCATTATATAAAGCGAGGACACTTTTTCGATGTTCCCGATGACCTGGCGGCCTTCCTGGACGACGCTGGGGAGCGTTTTGAAGTTGTTGTCCATCAGGATGATTCGGGAAATGTTCCTTGCCACTTCGTTTGCGGAGGCGAAAGATATCGAACAATCGGATTCTTTCAAAGCCTGTACGTCGTTGACGCCGTCGCCGATCATACCGACGGTCCTGCCTTCTTTTTGCAGACCGTTTACCAAAAGGCATTTCTGTTCGGGCGAAACGCGTCCGAATATGGTCGTCTCTTTTGCCTTGGACAGCAATTCTTCGTCGGAAACCCCGTGGCAGTTCAGGATCCTGTCGGTATTTTGCAATCCCGCTTTTGCGGCTATCTTGGATACCGTGACGGGATCGTCGCCCGATACTATCTTTATATCTACGTCGTTTTTGGCGAACCAATCCAGGGTTTCCTTTACGTCGCCGCGCAATTCGTCTTCCAGGCAGATAGCCGCGATACATTTACTGCGCGCAACGTCGAATTCTTCTATCGATCCTTCGAATTCGCACAAAGCAAGCGTGCGTCTGCCTTGTTCGGAATTGCATTTAACGTAACAGCTTAGATCTTCGAGGTCGTCGACCATATAATCGGGCGCACCCATTATATAGCTTTTGCCCGATTTCAAAGTTATAGCCGAGAACTTCCTTGCGGACGAGAACGCGCAAAAATCCACGAAGTCCAACGTTTCACCGTAAAGGAAATGTTCGCGGATGGCCACGGCGGTACTGTTTTTATCCTTTGTGGCTTCGACGATCGTCAGGAACAGATCCTCTACGGGAACTTCGGGCTCCGAAAAGACCTTTGTTTCCAAAACTTCCAATTTGCCGTTGGTGATAGTGCCCGTCTTATCCAACAACAGGGTATCCACCATAGCTATCATTTCGATGCTGTAAAGATCCTGCGGCAGAGTGTTTCTTTTGGCGAATTTCAGAGTGGACGCCGCCAGAGAGGTAGAAGTCAAAAGGAACATTCCGATAGGGAGCATTCCCAATATCGCCGCCGAAATCGTGATGACGTAGCTTTGGAAATCGGATATTTCCGTAAGCTCGACGCCGGATTCGATAAGGAAGGTGCTTTCCGCGCCCGTTACCAGCAAAGATATCAGCAACAGTCCGGCAAGGAACACCAAAACCACGGAAATACCTTTGATTATGCGGTCCAGGATCTTGAAGATATTGCTCTTCGGTTTGGAAACGCGCCTTGCTATACGCGCGACGTTTTCTATGTAACAGTCTTTTCCTACTTTGTCGGCGCGGAGTACGGCTTCGCCGGATACTATAGCGCTGCCCGCAAGTACTTTTTCGCCTACGCTCTTTTTAACGGGACGCGATTCGCCGGTAAGTATCGATTCGTCTACTTCCATCACTCCCGATTTTATCACCGAATCGACGGGGAGCTGCATTCCCTGAGAAGCCATATAAATATCGTCCAGAACAAGTTGTTTTGTGCTGATGACTTCGTGTTTGCCGTCGCGGATGACTTCACAGGTGTTTTCTATTACGATAGAAAGCTTTTCGACCTTATGTTTGGCTTTTATTTCCTGCCAAATACCGATTGCCATATTCAAAATGACGATAACCGACGAAACCGCATACATCCCGGCGCCGGCGATGAACAACAGGGCGACAAGAACTATGGTCACGGTGTTGCAGAAATTGAATATGTTTTCCAAAACGATTCTGGTATACGATTTGGTACGGTTGATGGGCTTGTCGTTCGTCAGCTTTTCGGCAATTCTGTCGTCGACCTTATCGGGGGTAAGCCCGATGTTAATGTCCGGATCGTACCGTGTGGCGTCACGGTGTTTGTGACTGTCCGCATGTACTTTTACAGAATTGTCCCGTCCGAACAGACGTTTTATTTTATTGATTATTTCCATGTTCTCATCCACATTGGTAAAATTATTAGAGAATGAATTTCTCTTTACTACTATATTAATATATATCCGAAGAAAATGCAAGTCGAAAAAATCAAAAAAAAGAAAAAGAGGGCGGCGAAAAAAGATAAAGGAAGTTATCAAAAAAATTTTAACGAAGTTTCAAAAACCGTTGACAAACGCAGGTGTACTATTGTATATTAAATGAGCGCGGTTAATGGTACCCGACGGGGTGTAGCGCAGTTTGGTAGCGCACTTGGTTTGGGACCAAGGGGTCGGGGGTTC
>CALVXZ010000027.1 GCA_944371785.1 uncultured Clostridia bacterium
GGTGGAGATAAGCGGGTTCGAACCGCTGGCCTCTTGAATGCCATTCAAGCGCTCTACCAACTGAGCTATACCCCCATTGCGGAAAGCTATTATATTGTAATATATATGCTTTGAACTGTCAAACGTTTTTTGCGTTTAATAGCGCCTAATTTTAACGGCTGCCAAAAAAAGATTGCGCCGTAGCACAATCCTTTTTCAACGGTCGATCTTTGCCGCGTTTCGGAATTTATTTTATCAGCTCTCCGTTGTCGGCTTTTTGAAGCATTATCCAATACCCTTCCTCTTCGCCGCCGGAGGGAAGGAAGTCGCAAAGTTCTTCGGCTTCTTTCGGCGGACGTATTCCCTCTACGCCGGGAACACCGTACCCCAAATAGCGCACCGCACCTTCTTCGGTAAGTATCCCGACAACGTAATATTCGTCCTCGTCATAATACACTTTGACCCATTTGCTGTCGGGAATCAAACGCTCCAGCTCCTTGCATTCGGGATTTATAGTCATGATCTCTTCCAGCTTTCCGCGGATATTTACATAAAAATTTTCGCCTTTGTTGAAAGCAAATCCCGAAAACGCCGATCTAAGATCGGCACCGCCGCTATCCTTGTCTTTTGTATTTTGGGTTTCCGTTTTTGAGTTTTCGGTTACCGTTTTCGAATATTCCGCGTCGATAGGAACATCCGCCGCGTTTTCACCGTCCGCATAAACGGGCTCTGCCGCGGCGTCGGTAGCGGTATCATCTTCCGAAGCGAACCTATCGCCGTCGGAAACCGTTTCGGTTGCGGATTCGTCTGCGGCGGATTCGTCTGCGGCGGATTCGTCTGCGGCGGATTCGTCCGCGGCGGATTCGTCTGCGGCGGATTCGTCCGAGGCGGATTCGTCCGCGGCGGATTCGGCGATGCGGTTTTGTGCAGCCGCTTCTTCCGCGCTACCTTCCGAAGATCCGGATTCCGACACCGCGCCCGATATATCCGCAGCGGCGGAAACGGCGCCCGAACCGGACGACGCTTCGGAAAAAACTTCTTTCGGAAAGACTAATTTGGTTTTCTTTCCGCCGGAAAGCAGTTCGCTGCCGTCCTCGGAATAAATCGCGGCGGACAATTCGTCCTGCGATTCAAGGTTGATTTTCAGCGGGATCTCCGTTTTCGCCGACGTGACGGCGAAATCGAGTTGCGGAGAATTGCCTGCCTTAAAAGCCAACGCCAGCTTTGTCACCCGGGCGTCCAACACTAATTTCAAGCCGGTAGAGCCGCCCACTCTGACTGCCGTCAAATGCCCCTGTCCGCCTTTTCCGTACAAAACAATCGTCTTTTTTACCAGCATTATTTCCTCACACCGAATAATATATGCCGAAGCCGCCGCGGTAATGATAAACGCCTGAATCCATCGACGGCGTTTGTGGCGGTTTTATAGACTGATATCGTGATTAAACGGAAAAATCGCCCCGAAAAAATCAGATTTTGAAATTATCGGCGATCAGAATACCGTAAAGGGAAACGTAATCGGCGGCGGAAAGGTTTTCTCCGCGTACTTTCGGATCGAAGCCCGCGGCGGTTACCGCCCTTTCGACGGCGGCTTTTTCCGCCCCCGTCAGCACGGCTATGTTATTTACGAGAGTCTTTCTGCGCATTCCGAATCCCGCGCGCGCAAGCCGCGAAACCGCGGCGATATCGACTCCGGGAAATTTTTCAAAGATATCGAACCGCACCACGGCGGAATCGACTTTCGGCACCGGTCTGAACAGCTGTCTGGGAACGGTTCTGGTGATCTTCGGATCGGAGCGGAGCCGTACCGTCACGCTGAGCGCGCCGTATTCGGGAGTCCCGGGTGCGGCGACTATTCTTTCCGCCACTTCCTTTTGCACGGTAAGAGTCATCGACGCGGGCGGAACGGAACATTCCATAAACCGCATCACCAACGGAGTGGTGATATAATAAGGTATATTGGCGACGACTTTATATTCTTTGCCGGACAGAGCAAAGATCTCCTCGTCTTTCATTTTCAGCACGTCGCGGAAGACAATTTCCGTGTTGTCCTTTCCGGAAAGCGTTTCTTTCAACACGGGTTCCAACGCGCGGTCTACGTCAAAGCCTATGACTTTTCCTGCCGCCGCAGCCAATTCCGCGGTCAAGGTGCCTGCGCCGGCGCCGATCTCGACGACGGTATCCCCTTCCGTTACGCCTGCGTCGCGGACTATGGCGCGCAGTAAACCTCTGTCGGTCAGAAAATTCTGACCGAGGCTCTTTTTAAAATCGAACCCGTATTTTTGTAAAATCTGACGAACGTCCGGATTTTCCATTATCTTCCAAACCTTTTTCGGAATATTTCCGATACCTTTATGCAAACTGAAAACGTACCGAAAATTCAAGTAAGTACATTGCCAAAGGAGCCGCCCTGTTTCGGGCGGCTCTTTCGGAAATTATTCTGCGGGACTGAACTGATCTTTGCCCACTCCGCAAAGGGGGCAAACGTAATCTTCGGGAAGATCTTCCCACTTTACGCCTTCGGCTTCTTCGTCGTATTCGTAGCCGCATACGTCGCAAACATATTTCATAGACAGCTCTCCTTTCGGGCACGCGCCCGGTTTTCGGCTTTCGCCGTACCTTCATTATATAAGATCGCAAAAAAAAGCGCAAGCAATTTATGATCGGGGCACATTTTCACGGACGGCGGATCATGCCGCTTTGCGCCGCTGAAAAGCCAAAACGCTTGCAAGCGCACGGGGTTTGTTGTATAATTTTATCGTTATGAAAACGCAAATCACAAAGGATCTTTATTACATCGGCAGCGCGGACAGGCGCATAGCCCTGTTCGAAAACGTCTATCCCGTTCCGGACGGCGTTACCTACAATTCTTACCTGCTGGCGGGCGACGAACCCGTTATCTTCGATACCGCCGACGGCGCGTTCACCGGGGAGTTCCTGCGCAATGCGGAGGAGGCTTTGGCAGGCAAAGCACCGGCGTATCTGATAGTCAGCCATATGGAGCCCGATCACAGCGCATCGATAAAAGCGCTTTCGGAAAAGTATCCGGGTATGAAAATCGTCGTAAACGCGCGCTCCAAAATCTTTTTGGAGGGATTTTTCCCGGATCTGAAAGCCGAATTCGTGGTGGTGAAGGACGGTGACGCGATCACCGTTTCCGGGCACACACTCAGATTCGTCTTCGCGCCGATGGTACATTGGCCGGAGGTAATGTTTACTTATGACGAGAACGAAGGAACTCTGTTTTCCGCCGACGCATTCGGAACCTTCGGTTCACAGGGCGGCGTCTGCGGCGACGCAGCGCAATTCGAAGCGCTGGTTTCCGAAGCCAGGAGATATTACACCAATATCGTCGGAAAATACGGCGCGCAGGTATTGCAGGCTCTGAAAAAAGTCACCTTTGAAATTAACCGCGTCTGTCCCCTGCACGGTCCCGTGCTTTTAAAAGCCGCTTTTGCGAAAGCTGCGGAATATTACGTCAAATGGGCGTCGTACACTCCCGAAAAAGCCTCGGCGGTCATAGCCTACGCTTCCGTATACGGCAACACCAAACGCGCCGCCGAATATCTGCAAAAGGCTTTGGCGGAACGCGGTATATCGGAAGTTCCGATATTCGACGTTTCCAAAACTCATTTTTCTTACATAATAGCCGAATGCTTTAAAAACAGCCATATAGTTCTGGCTTCTATCACCTACAACGCCGGCATCTTCACCAATATGGAAACGCTGGTTTCGGAGATAGTCCGCCACGATATCGGCGGCAGAAAGTTTTCCTTCGTCGAAAACGGGTCGTGGGCGGCGCAGAGCGGCAAGCTGATGCGCGAAGAGGTAAGTAAGCTGAAAAACACCTCGTTCGTGGGCGAAACCGTTTCTTTCAGGAGCGCGCCGAAAGCCGAAACTTACGCGGCATTGGACGCCCTGGCGGACGCCATAGCCGAAGACGTCAAAAATAATGGATAGCAAATACCTTAGGAAAATCCTGGGTTGCATACGGAAAGCCGCCGACGATTACGATATGATCGCCGAAGGCGATAAAATCGCCGTCGGCTTGTCCGGAGGTAAGGACAGCCTGATCCTCACCGCCGCTTTGGCTTTTTACAGGCGGTTTTCTCCGGTAAAATTCGAACTTTGCGCCATCAACGTCGATATGGGATTTCCCGGCATGGAAAAGGAACGAGCCGAACTTGCGGCTTTCCTGGAAGAATTGGAAGTCCCCTATTACTGCGTAAAAACGGATATCGCCGAAATAGTTTTCGATATCAGAAAAGAATCGAACCCCTGTTCCCTGTGTTCCAAAATGCGGCGCGGAGCCCTGAATTCCAAATGCGCGGAGCTGGGATTCAACAAATTGGCTTTGGGGCATAACGCCGACGATCTGGTGGAAACTTTTTTCCTTTCGATGATATACGAAGGCAGGCTGAGCACATTCCAGCCCGTGTCGTATATGTCGCGGACGGGCATCACCTTGATAAGACCGTTGATCTATGCCGGCGAAGCCGATATCAAAGGCGCACTGAACAAGACGGGGTTAACGCCGCTGTATAACCCCTGCCCCGCAAACCGCCACACGGAACGCGAGCATATAAAAGAAATTCTGGGCTACGTTCAGGACGAAATTCCCATTTCGAAAGACAGGATACTTTCGGCGTTGGTTTCTCCCGATCGGTATTCGCTGCTTCCGCCCAAAAAAGATAAAAAGTGAATTTAGGTATCCTAAAAACGAAGAACGGTTTCCTGAATAAACCGTTCTTCGTTTGAGGAGAGCATGGATTTATTTATATTTTTATTTATCGCCGATTGAAAGATAATCGTAAGGATTGCAAATTTCTCCGTTCAGACTGACTTCGAAATGCAGGTGATTTCCGTCGGACATTTCCTTTGTCGCCGTCGTGCCTATCACGCCGAGTTCGGCTCCTTGCTCTACGGTCTGACCTTCCGTGACGACGGGTTCTTCCAAGGACGAATATATCGTTACCAAGCCGTCGCCGTGATCGATCTTCACCACGTTGCCGTTCAGTTGGTCATAGGTGACTTCGGTCACTACTCCTTCGTAAGCCGCCAACGCGACCGCGCCTTCGGCGCCCTGGAAATCTATGCCGGGGTGAACGGAATATTGTTTCAAAGTCGCGGACCATACCAACGAATCCATAGCGTAATCTTTTATTACGGTAGCGCCTTCGACGGGAACGATGAATACAATGGGTTCGGGAGTTCCGTCAACCGGAGTATTCGTATCGTCGTCTCCGGGATTTACCGCGTCGGAATCGTCGGGGGGATTCTGATCGGTGACGTCACCGGGAGTCGGAGTCGGAGTCGGAGTCGGAGCGGTTTCTTCCCCTCCCAAAACTACGGCTACGGTGATCATTGCCGCAATCGCCAATATACATACGATCATGACGATATAATAAATGTTCTTTTTGAAAAAGGCTTTTACCTTTTGGGCGTTTCCTTTACCTTTCATTTTTGACCTCCGTGTTTTCTGTTGCTCCGATTATGGACGCCGCGAAAAACTTTTATACCTGCAATTTTAAAACTTTCGGCATAAAAAAAGATCCGCCTCGGCGGATCCCGTTTTTTTGTTTTATCGACGCGGCGCGTCCCGCGTTTATTCAGCCGCGGAAGCGGTTTCGGAAGACTCCGCCTCGGCAGGTTCTTCGGAATTCAACCGAATGCCCTTTTTCCGTGCTGCGGCTTCGCCTATCAGCGATGCTATCGGAGTGACGATCATCGATTCGATCATACAGAAAACGCCTATTACGGCAGCTCTTTTGATGCCTAACGACAGCAGTTCCGTGAAGCTTTCGCCGCCCGCCACCTTGCCGAAAACGAATATCAGCGTTATCGTGGTGACCAAAGTCGCGGTTATCGACGCGTATGCGCCCACCTTATTCGCGCGTTTCCAATACAGCCCGTAAATATACGGTCCCAGGAAGCATCCGGCAAGCGTTCCCCACGACAGCGACATCAACGTGACTATCGCGTCGACTTCGAATATCGCGAACAAAGCCGAAATCACGACGAAAACGAAACAAAGCACTCTGGCAAGAATGTTTACCTGTTTATCCGTCGCGCCCCTGTTGATATAGCCGCGGTAAATATCCACGCACACCGACGAACTGGAAACCAACGCCAGCGAAGACAGCGTAGACATACTTGCGGAAAGCACCAATACGAATATCAATCCCAAAACGGCGTAACTCATCATTTCGTTGGACAGCAGAATGTTCGGGATTATGTTGGAAGAATCGGCGGGCATTTCCGGATAAAACAGCCTGGCAAGCGAACCGTTGAAGTAAGCTCCGCCGCCTACTATCAAAGCGAAAACGGTGGATATCACGCTGCCTTGCAGGACGGCGCGGTCGTTGCGTATCGCAAAAAACTTCTGAACCGATTGCGGAACCGCCCATATACCGAACGAAGTCAGCATCAGGTTGAATATAAGTTGCGCCGCCGGGGTATCGAACCATATTCCCGTCGCCGTAGTCGTGGCGTCCGGGAAGAATCCGTAACCGGAGTCTATCAGCTTTTTCAGTCCTTCTATGCCGTTGACTTCGGGTGCTTTCAGCATCAGAACTATCATGACCACGACGCCTATCAGCATTATTATCCCTTGAATAAAATTCGAAACGGCGTTGGCAAAGTATCCGCCTACAAACAGATAAATACCTACCAGCACCGCCATTATGACGACGCACCAGATGAAGTCCAACCCGAAGACGGCTTCCGACAAATATCCTATGCCCTGGTATACGCTGGTGGAATACGGGATCAGGAAAACGAATATGACGATAGCGGCATACAGTTTTATGTGTCCGGAGTTATACCGCTTTTCGAAAAGCTCCGCCATTGTGCTGACGTTGTAACGGTGCGACATATTCCTGGTACGCTTCGCAAGCACCAGCCACGCCGCCAACGAACCCACAAACGCGTTCGCTATGCCTATCCATATCGCGCCGAGCCCGAGGCTCATTCCGTAAGTGCCGGCATAGCCTATGAAAACTACCGCGGAAAAATAAGTGGTGCCGTATGCGAACGCGCTCATCCAGCCCCCCATGCCGCGTTCGCCCAACAAAAAGCCGTCCAGGCTTTTGGACTTTTTGTAAGTGATGACGCCGACGGCGATCATCGCCGCGGCGAATAAAACCAGAATCAAATATGCCGACCACTTTCCGCCGGTAACAGCTAACATTGCCTCTCCCATGTCGTTAATTATACGGAAAGGGTACAAATTTGTCAATTAAAGTATGTTTATTGTAAAAATTAAGTTTCATCACGCGCGCCGTGCGCGCCGCCGTCCCGATCGTAAAAAGACCGCAGTCGGCAAAATTCCGACTGCGGTCGCAGGATAATACCCGAATTAAATAATATTCGCGGTCATTGAACGTAGTGCCTGACGCGCAGTTCCACGCCGAGTGCCTTTGCTATTTCGTGAGCTTTCGCGATCTCGTCTTCGCCCACCACGTCCACCACGGACAGCACCACGCGCGGAACGTATTGTTTGCAGGCTTTCGCAAAATCCAACATCGCATAAAACGCCTTTTCCCCGAATTCGCTGTGGCAAAGATCCTGATACGCTTTCGCCGACGTCGCGTTCAGAGAAACGTTGACGGTGTCGATGCGCCCTTTCAGCTTTTCCGGAACGCCCGCGCCGATTATCAGCTCTGCCTGACCGTTCGTGTTGATCCTGGTCTTCTTGCCCTTGGATTTCAGGTAATCGGCTACTTCCGTCAACACGTCAAGCCTGTAAAGAGGCTCGCCGTAGCCGCAAAAGACGACTTCTTCCGCCGAATCCAGATCTTCGAAAGAGTTGATGACCTCTTCCGCGGATGGTTCGTGTTTCAGCCACAGACCCACGTCTTTGAACGCGTCCGTGCGCCTGACGCAAAATTCGCAATCGTTGGAGCAGCGATTCGTCAGATTAACATAAATTTTGTTACCGATTCTGTAAGTATATGTGTCCATAATCTATAAATTAAATAATTTTACGGCGTTTTCTGAGGTGATTTTTTCGACGTCCTCGTCCTCGCGCCACTCTTGTATTTTGTCCCTGACCAAGCCGATATATTCGGGCAGATTGTCCTTTCCGCGGTACGGAACGGGAGTCATGTAAGGGCAATCGGTTTCCAACAGCAGTCTGCCCTTCGGTACGGCTTTCACCACGTCGGCTTTCCCGAAGTTTTTGAACGTCACCGCTCCGCCGAAAGCTATGTGCAGTCCGAGTTTTACGAACTCCCTCATCATTTCGGCGCTTCCGCCGAAACAATGCATAACTCCGCCGTATTCCAGGTTTGCGGCGTTTTCTTTCAATATCTTCAGAGCGTCGCCGTAAGCGTCACGAACGTGGAATATCATCGGCTTTTTCAGGAAATGAGCCAGCTCTATCTGTTCGCGGAAGACCTTTTGTTGGGTGGCACGGTCGCTTAGATCGTAATAATAATCCAAGCCTATTTCTCCGAAAGCCACCGTTTTTTGCAGTTTGCAAAGGTCGGTAAAACGGTCGTAATCTTCGGCGGAGGC
Source organism: uncultured Clostridia bacterium (assembly GCA_944371785.1). Taxonomy (GTDB): domain Bacteria; phylum Bacillota; class Clostridia; order Christensenellales; family DTU072; genus Stercoripulliclostridium_A. Next base: position 8,497 of record CALVXZ010000027.1, read on the forward strand.
GGATTTCGAATCGTGCGGATGTATGCCCACCGCCGCATAGAACCTTTCGTATTCTGCCGACAGCGCGACGGCGCACTCCGACGAAGGACGGTCATAGCCTACCACGACGACCGATTCCAATCCCTTTTCGCCGAGAGTTGCGTGAATTTCGGCTGCTTTCGGAAGCAGCCGTTCATCGTTTATATGCGCATGTGTGTCTATCAGCATATTTTATCTGTACGGTTCGGTCAATGGATGCGCGGCGGCCGAATCCGAAAAAGCCGTCATCGCCCTTACGAAATGTCGGATCCCGAAGCGACGTCCTTTTCGGTAGTCAGCAATACTACGTTTCCGTCATCTTCGGCGCATAACAGCATACCTTCGCTGAGGACGCCGGCGAGTTTCGCGGGTTTCAGATTGTATGCCACGACTACGGTCTTCCCCACCATTTCTTCGGGAGTATACCATTTGGATATGCCGCTTAGGATGGTCCTGGTTTCCGATCCGATCTGCACCGTGTTTTTCAACAGTTTCTTACTGTTCGGAAGATGTTCGGAAGCGATCACCTTACCCGTCTTCAATTTGACGCGCATAAAATCTTCGATCCCTATCTGTTCGGTTGCGGAGTTTTCTTTTTCCGCCGTATCGCAAGCGGCTTTTACGGGTTTTTCTTCCTTTGCTCCGTTACGTTCGTTATACATTTCTTCCACCTCTTTCATCAACTTTTCGGTATCGATCCTGTTGAACAATTTATCGGCGGTTTGGGTAACCGAAGTTCCGTTTTTCAGTAGCCCGAACTTGTTGAGATCCGCAAAATCCCTGGCGGTGACGCCGTACATTTTCAATACTTTTTCCGCCGTATTCGGCATGACCGGAATCAACAGAGTCGAACATATCACGATGGTTTCGGAAAGGTTGTACAGTACCGTCTTCAGCCTGTCGGCTTTGGCGGCGTCCTTTGCCAATATCCACGGAGTCGTTTCGTCGATATATTTGTTGGCGCGGCGCAGCACAAGGAAGATCTCGTCTATCGCGTCCGCCACTCTGAAAGCGTCCACATAGCCTTTTACTTTCGCGCTCAATGCGGTTGCGGCGGCTTTCAATTCTTCGTCTACCGGTTCAACGGCTCCGCCGTCCTCCACGATCCCGCCGAAGTATTTATGCGACATCGCCGCCGTCCTGCTGACCAGGTTTCCGTAAATGTTGGCAAGTTCCGCGTTGGTCTTTTCCGCTACGGCTTCCCAACCTATCGTGCCGTCGTTGTCGAAAGGCATTTCCCTCAGAAGATATGATCTGACCGCGTCCACTCCGAAGAATCTGACAAGGTCGTCCGCATAGATCACGTTGCCTTTGGATTTCGACATCTTGCCGCCGTCCTGCAACAGCCAGGGGTGACCGAACACCTGTTTCGGCAACGGAAGCCCCGCCGCCATCAGGAATATCGGCCAATATATCGTATGGAACCTGACTATATCTTTGCCGATGACGTGAACGTCCGCCGGCCAATAATCCTTATAAGTTTCGCCGCCCTTTTCGCCGTCGAAGCCCAATCCGGTAACGTAATTGAACAGCGCGTCCAACCAAACGTATACGACGTGTTTGGGATCGAAAGTCACGGGAATACCCCAGGTAAAGCTGGAACGCGAAACGCAAAGATCCTGCAGACCGGGTTTCAGGAAGTTGTTGATCATTTCGTTTTTCCTGGAAACGGGCACGATGAAATCGGGGTGATCCTCGTAATATTTCAACAGTTTGTCGGCATATTTGGACATACGGAAAAAGTAAGCTTCTTCCTCGGCTTCCTTCACTTCCCTGCCGCAATCGGGGCATTTCCCGTCCTTCAGCTGGCTTTCCGTCCAGAAAGATTCGCAGGGAGTGCAATACCAGCCTTTATAAGAACCTTTATATATATCGCCCTGTTTGTACAGTTTTTCGAACAGCGCCTGCACCGCGGCGGCGTGGTCGGGATCGGTCGTGCGGATAAAACGGTCGTATCCGATCTCCATTTCGTCCCATATCCTGCGGATATCTCCGGCGACTTTGTCGACGAATTCTTTCGGAGTAACTCCGGCAGCGGCGGCTTTTTCCTCTATTTTCTGCCCGTGTTCGTCGGTTCCCGTCTGAAAGCGCACGTCATAGCCTTCCAACTTTTTAAATCTGGCGATAAAGTCCGTCAGAACGATCTCGTAGACGTTTCCTATATGCGGAGTTCCCGAAGTATAGGCGATCGCCGTAGTCAAATAATATTTGGGTTTTGCCACAACACACCTCTCTTTGCGTATAAAGCGATTGACGTTATAGAAAATATATCACTTTTTCGCCGGATAGTAAAGCGAATAGAGCTTTTGCGATAAATCTTATTGCCGAAAACGCACGAAAACCTACCTGTTTATAAAAGAACGAATAAGCGGCGGGCGGTTTGGAAACAATATTTCCCGGAAAGGAATAATTATGAATGGAGAGACTATAGTGATCAAGCGCGGAGAAATTTATTATGCTGACTTAAGCCCCGTCGTCGGTAGCGAACAAGGCGGCATACGTCCCGTGCTCATTATACAAAACGACGTGGGAAACAAGTTTTCTCCTACCGTCATCGCCGCGGCTATAACTTCGAAATTGGACAAAGCCCGGTTGCCTACGCATGTTGCGCTGAACACCGCAAGCGGATTGGAAAAGGATTCCGTGCTTTTGTTGGAACAGCTCCGCACGATAGACAAAACGCGCCTCGGGGCGCGCGTCGGTGAAGTGGGCGCGGACACTATGCAAAAAGTCAACAACGCCCTGTTGGTAAGTTTAGGGTTCTTCGGCTGAAATTATTTGTCGGAGGCGATTTTCTCGACGACTTTCCTGGCGATCTCGTAATCGTAACCGCGCCATATAAGATAGCGCAGCACTCTTTCGCGCACTTTAGGCGTACGCACGGATTTTTCCCTGCCTTCCATACGCTTTCTGGCAAGAGCCAGAGCGTTTTCGTAATCGTCCGAAGCCGAATATTGTTTGTCTATGGCTTCGCTGATCACGGCGTCGGTAACTCCGCGCTGTTTCAATTCCTTCCTCAGCCTGTATTCGCCCGTCATACCGCGTCTGTCGCGGACGTAGTTTTCGGCATAGTCTTCGTCCGAAAGGCACTTTTCCTGTTCGGCAATCTGCAATGCTTTTTCGACGCTTTCCTTGGAATAACCTTTGGCGGTCAGGTACTGCCTCGCGGCGGCGACCGTCCAGGAGCGCCTGACTATCATATCGAAAAGATATTTTTTGCACAGACAGAAATCGTTGAACTTAATGAAGGTTTCGAAAACGTCGTCCTCCATCTGCCCTTCTTTCAATCTGAACTTGGAAGCGGCCTCCAACGAGACCCGGATCTTTTCGCCGTCTATCACGGCACTGCATTTACTTCCTCTTTTGGTTATGGATTCTACTGTTTTCATAACTTTATTATATACCCGTAAACGCCGCCGCGTCTGCAATACTTAGCGGCAGTTCGTAAACATTAGCCGAAAAACGGATTATTTCCGTTTGCTGCGTTCCGTCGTCTTTTTAAAAGTGGTGATTTTACGCTTTTTAGCCGTGTTTTCGTAAGAAAATTCCTTTTTCAGTTCTTCTTCGCCTTCTTCGTGTAAGCGTTTGTCCCAATAATCGTCGCGCGCTTTCCTTTTTAACAAAAGCACGCTTTCGTTCGTGCTCATATACAGCACGCCAGATATGGCTATCAGAATGCCGACTCCGGTCATGACTCCGCCCAGCGACTGAGTGTCCCCTGCCACTTCGAAGATTATGCACATGATCCCGGCATACACCACCGCCGTAGCCGAAAAGACAAACGCCGCCGCTATGCGCATCAACCTAAGGTGATACTTTTTTGCCTCCGGAGCCTTGGGTTCGTAACGGTAAGTCGGCACAAATCTGCCGCCTTTGCCGCAATACAACGTGACCGAAAGCGCAGTAAGCGCCGCCGCCAGGATCGTGGAGATTACTATTCCCGCAATTTCTTCAGCCGTCATAGAAATTCAATTTCAGGTAAAGCTGAAACCGTCTTTTTGAAGTTTCGCTATCTGTAAGGTCAGCTGTTCGATAAAGTCCTTGTTGGACCGCGTCTTCAACATCATCTGTATAAGGTTTTCGGTGGCTTCCTGAACGTCGCCGGCGCTGAGCATCTTTCTGACCGCCCATATACCTTCCAATTCTTTTTGACTAAGCAACAGCTCTTCGCGGCGGGTACTGCTGCGGTTCAGGTCTATTGCCGGGAAGATACGTTTTTCCGACAGCTTTCTGTCAAGGTGTATCTCCATATTGCCGGTGCCCTTGAACTCTTCGTAAATAACGTCGTCCATACGGCTGCCGGTATCCACCAAAGCCGTCGCGATTATCGTCAGACTGCCTCCGTTTTCTATGTTCCTGGCGGCGCCGAAAAAGCGTTTCGGAGCGTGCAGAGAACCTGGGTCGATACCGCCGCTTAACGTCTTTCCCGTGGGAGTGATGGTCAGGTTGTACGCCCGCGCCAGCCTGGTCAGAGAATCCATCAGGATCACGACGTCTTCGCCCAATTCGACAAGGCGTTTCGCCCTCTCCAATACCAATTCGGCGGCTTTGGTATGATGTTCGGGCATCTCGTCGAAGGTCGAATACACCACTTCGCCGCGGATGCTCCTTTGCATATCCGTGACTTCCTCCGGACGTTCGTCCACCAACAGCACCATTAAATGAGCGCCGCCCGGTTCGCCCTCGGGATAGTTGGTGGCTATCGAATTCGCGATCTTTTTCAGGAGCGTCGTTTTTCCGGCTTTCGGCGGAGAAACTATCATCGCGCGCTGTCCTTTGCCTATCGGCGCCACAAGATCTATCGCGCGGATGGCAAGATCCGCCTGCGATCCCGGCAGTTCCAGCTTGTACCTTTCGTCCGGATACACCGGGACCAGATTTTCAAACCAGGGGCGTTGGAACATATCCTGAGGCTGTTTGCCGTTTACGGTCAGCACTTCAACCACGTTCGGAGGTCTGTTTTCGGCGTTCTTTTTTGCGTTGGCTTTGACCAGATCGCCCTTCCTGAGCCTAAGCCTCTTTATCAGCTGCGCCGAAATATAAGCGTCCTGGGGACCTTGTTCGTAATTTTTCGCGCGAAGGAAACCGTATCCGTCCGGACAAATTTCCAATATCCCCTCGCGTTCGCGTATCTCCGTGTAAGCCACCGATTCCTGAGGATCGTATTTCGCCCTGTCGGAATAACGGTTTTTGTTCATTCTGTCGTCGTCATCGGGACGGCTGCCGCCGAATTCCCTGTATTCGACTATGCGTTTTACGGGCGCTTCGGGATCGACTCCGTCCTTTTGGGTGCGGAAACGGTTGGCGACGCCGGAACGCTTCTGCGCCTTGTCGCGGTCGTAATCGCGGAACGGATAGTCCTTCTTGTCGAATTCCTTGCGCTCTTTTTTGTCGCCCTCGCGCGTTTTGCCGGCATACCGCTGCGCCGCGTAATCGCCGTTTTCGGGATTGTCGCGTTCCTCTTCGGCGGGGATAGGATATTCCAGCCCCTGCTTTGCAAGGTATTCCTGTACGAGTTTAATCAAATCGGAACCGCCCTGATCCTTAGGAGGACGTCCGCGCCTTTTTACCGGAGCGTCGTTTACGGGATCGGGAAGTTCTTTTAAATTCAAAACAAAGTTCACCAATTCGGCTTTCTTTTTGTCCGTCGGACAGTTATGCCCCAGTTCTCGACAAAGATTCCTCAATTGAAAAATGCTGAGACGATCCAACTGCTCTTCGGTAATAAAATTGACCATATACAGTCCTCCGTATATTTACCGCACTTGATTTTTTTTAATTTATAAAAACTTATGTGAGGCCTTTCAGGTGTCCATATCTCGGAATAAGGGCACCTGAAACAAATAATTTGTAAATTTTCGCTTTAAATCCGTTAACCGATCTTTTTAGGGATGATTACCCTGGTGCGTTCTCCGTCAAAGTCCGCGCGGTCGAATTCCAAAGCCTGGGTGTCGGCGTATTCGATGTCTTCTTTCGGGAAAAGATCCAAAAATTCATCCAATTCGTCGAACTGAGTTTTATATCCGTCCATCATATAATGCATCGGAATAACTACGTCGGGCATCAGCCTGTCTACATAGTTTTTAGCTTCCGCGGCGTCGATGGTGAACCTGCCGCCTACGGGGATCAGCAAAATGTTTATGGAGCCTATCAGCTCCGCAAGCATGGGGCTTAATTCCTCGCCTATGTCGCCCAGATGGCAAACTTCCACGCCGTCCATACGGATACGGAAGACTATGTTCTTTCCTCTTAATATCCCTTTCTTGTCGTCGTGGTAGCTTTTGAAACCGAAAATTTCGACGCCTTCTACTCCGTGATTGCCCGTCGTTCTGATGACGGTCTTGTAATCTTTTACGGCGTCAAGCGCGTTATGATCGAAATGATCGTGGCTGATCGTCACGATGTCCGCGCTTACTTCCGGCATGGTAATACCTACTTCTTTCGCGTTGAACGGGTCGGTAAGCAAATTTATCCCGGTGCTTTCCGTCAACTTAAAACAACTGTGTCCCAGCCATTCTATTTTCATACATACTCCGAAAAATAATTTATTCTGTGATATGAATCATTCGCGTGATCTGATATTTTTATAATACGTTTATTTCGCCTTCGTTATTACATATTATATATTATCTTTCCGCTTATTACAAGATATTATAAGTAAATTTTTTAAAAAATATTATTGATTTTCGGGGAAAAGTTTCAAAATTCCCTGACGGGTCAATCGTTTTTCCGAAAAGCGGAACCCCTGCCGCAGAGCCGGAATTCCGCTTTTCGCATAAGCCGTTATTGCAAAACGAAGGTGAATTTTACGGGATTGTGGTCGGAAAATTCAAAATCGGTATCCAAATTTTCTATGCTGACCGTCTTTACGTTGTCCGAAACGATAAATCCGTCCAATACCGTCAGATAGTTCACGCCTTTTTCGTAAGGGATCTCGGCGGCGCGGCAAGTCCCCGTACCTTCTTTGGTCGCCACCACGCGGAAACCGTCAGCCACCATCTCGTTCGTCAAAGGATACGCCCATTCCGGCGTCTGCTGTTCGGACGGGAAAGTCCCCAACGAATCCGCCAGCTCGTGATTGAAATCGCCGCCTGCTATGACGTAATTTCCGGCAGCGTATTCGGCAGCTATCACTTCGTTCAACATATTTAATTGCTGTTCGCGAATGGTGCCGCCTTCGTCGTAAGCCGACATATGGCTGTTGATCAGCACCAATTCCTTGCCGTTGGCAACGGATATCCTGTTTACCGCAAAACAGCGGTCCAGATCGAAAAATTTAGCGAATCCGTCATCCACGGGATAGCTTCTACGCACCGAATCGGTGATGCCGTAACGCGAAAAAGTAGCAATACCTGCCGTGTTTTTGCCGTGAAAATCGTTCAGCGGATACATCAGAAACGCCGAATGAAAGTTCACCGCGAAAGTATGTTCGTAACTTTCGCCCAACGTTTCGGTCAGCATATCCAATTCGTTGACGTTATAGGATCTGTCGCCGTCGGTATCGACTTCCTGGACCAATACGAAATCGGCGTCCTGACTCTTTAAAAACTCCGCGGCGCCGCTTACGGCGTTCAGAACGTGTTCTTCGTCGATGGCTTTCCCGTATTTTCCGGTGACGACGGTGCCGTCGGACATTACTCCCGAATCCATAAAGAACGAAAAATCGGGCGTATACGCTCCGAAGCCTATATTATATGTGACCACGGTGTATTCGACTCCCGTTTCCGTAACTCCTTCGGCGGAGCCGACGATATCCAGCTTTTGATTTTCGGGAATCCTGTCGTATTCGGCAACGACGTAAATAACGTATGCGCCTGCCGCAAGCACCGAAACCAGCACTATCGCCAGCAGCGTTATACCGATTATTTTTAATGTTTTTTTCATAGACTCTCCTTTGATCGCGGAAACGTCCGGTTTGGACTGTAACGGGACGATATCGCAATTCAATTATACGACAATATCGGAAAGCTTACAAGAGCAAAAATTTTCCGAAAACAAAGTATGAACAACAAAGATTAAAAAACGATTGACAATCTTCCGGCGTTTCCATATAATAGAATAGCTGTCGGAAAAAGTTTTCCGAAAACGCAAAAAAACAAAACGGTTATGCTGCTATGGCTCAGCAGGTAGAGCGCGTCCTTGGTAAGGACGAGGTCACCGGTTCAAATCCGGTTAGCAGCTC
>CALVXZ010000028.1 GCA_944371785.1 uncultured Clostridia bacterium
GAAGCGCGACGCGTTAAGAAAACAGTCCGGTGGACTGTTTTTAGCAGGAGCGGGTTCAAATCCGGTTAGCAGCTCCAGATCGGAAAAATGCGGAATTTGTTCCGCATTTTTTATGTTTTATCGCCCTGTGATTAGAATTTGTTGATTACGGAAGTCAAATAAATATTCCCCGGACCATGCGCGTCCCGGAAAACCGCTTCCGCGGGGCAAAACGGTATGCGCCCGTCGTACGGACGGGCGCAGCCACGAACGAGTAACTTAAACTCTTTTCGCGTCGACGCCTTCGGCGCTTAACGCTTCCACCAATTCTTCGGCTATTACCCTCACTTTAGTGCGCTTGTTTCGCACCGCGCACGTCAGGATATATTCGATCTGCGCGTTCACCGACCTGAATTCGTCGTTCGCCATTCGGTTCAGCTCTTCCCAAAGCGTGTCGGATATTCGGATGACCAATTGCTTCTTTCCCATACGCCGCCTCAGTATAATGTGCCCGTATTCACCACGGGTTGCACGTCTTTGTTGGCGCATAGCACCACCATAAGATTAGTCACCATCTGCGCTTTCCTTTCGTCGTCGAGCTCCACCATTCCCGCGCCGCTTAGCCTGTCCAAAGCAAGTTCCACCATTCCCACGGCGCCTTCCACTATCGTAGTCCGTGCGTCCACGACGGCTTTCGCCTGCTGGCGCTGCAACATTGCCGCCGCAATCTCCTGAGCATACGCCAGATGCGCTATACGCGCCTCGACCACTTCCAGACCGGCTATCGCCACGCGCTTCTGCAGATCGTCGCATAAGACTTCGGCGATCTCCTGCGCGCTGCCGCGCAACGATTTTTCGTCGCCGTCCTCGCTGACGTCGTAAGGATACTGACGGGCGATGTTCCTTATGGCGGCGTCGCTTTGAATCGAGATGAAATTGACGTAATTGTCTACGTTAAACACCGCGCGCGCCGTATCTTTTATGCGCCAAATCACCACTACGCCTATTTCGATCGGATTGCCTTCGGCGTCGTTGACTTTCTGCTTTTCGTTGTTCAAAGTCATCGATTTCAGGGAAATAAAATTCATCTTCGCGCCCGAAGCCGCGCCTGCCGGATTGTATTTCGCGCAAAACGGATTCCGCCAATAAAACCCTTCCTGTTTGATCGTGCCTTTGTATTTGCCGAACAAAACCAAAACGGCGGCTTCGTTCGGGGATACGGTTATAAAACCGCACAGCAAAAATATATTGACCGGTATCAGCACATACCCTATCGTGAATACGGGCGCATTTTCGGCTATATGCCCCAATACTATCATCAGAACCGAACCTGCTATCAGCAGGAATTCGATCGCCAACGCAATATATCCGTTGACGCATTTTAATACTTTTTCTTCATAAATTTGTTTTTCTGGTTTTTCCATATACGTTCTCCTTAAAGGCATTACGCTCCGCGCAAAGCCGTTTTTTTACCTTATTCCTTTCCCCCGGCTATCCGGGCGTTCAGCTTTTCCCGCGCTTCATTCAGCTGTCCCGCATACTTTATTTTGAACGTATGCGCGTTTGTAACGATCTGCAAGGCGCCGTAAGAGTATTCTCTGCCGTACTTGTCCTTCGCGTACCTGCATCTTATATCGGTTATTTCGGCAAGACGTATCCTGCAACGGTTGTATTCGTCGCGGACAAAATCCCCGTTCTCCTTTACCGGCAGATGATCGGGCAGCCTTTCAAATCTGATGTGATGCACCGCCGTAAGTGCAAAAAGCAACATAAAAAGCGCGAATAACCCGTAAAATATGCCGCCTATGTATTCCTTGCCCTCCTCGAACGGTATCAAGGACGCGCAAAGCACCATTGCTACGGCAGCGGCTCCCGACAAGACTTCCGCCGCCGCAATTTCATAACGGTGTTTTACCTTTCGGACACAATTTTTCTTCGTCCATACACTGCTTCCTATGATTTTGATATCATTATGATATCTTATCGATACCACATTGTCAATGATAATTTCCTTTTTTTACCTTTTTTGCGGCAGCGGCGGTGTAACTTTTCTGATTTGCATATATGCGCATTCGCGGCAAAACCGCCTTTTTCGGACGCAAACCGCAAAATACCGCGTAAACCGCAAAGCGCGAACCGAACGATATTGCGCAAAACGATAAATTATGCTATAATATAATCGGAGGCGTTCTGTTTGAATACGGCGGTAAATTATAAAAAGACGAAATACGTTTGCTATTATACGAATCTTGCCATGGCTTCGGTATTTTGTCTGCCTCCCCTGATGTTTACATATTTCAGGGATATGTACGGGCTGTCGTTTACGTTGTTGGGAACGCTGGTAGTAGCCAATTTCTGCACTCAGCTGTTTATCGATCTGATCTTTTCTTTTTTCGGAAAATACTTCGATCCCCGTCTGGCTTTGCGAGTCACTCCTCTGATCACGGGCGCGGGGCTAATAATATACGCTTTGATACCCGCTTTCTTTCCGCAGTACGCTTATGCCGGATTGATCGCCGGCACCGTAGTGTTTTCGGTTGCCGCGGGGCTTGCGGAAGTGCTGGTCAGCCCCACCGTGGAAGCTCTGCCGTCCGAAACGCACGACAAGGATATGGCTGCTCTTCATTCCCTGTACGGGTACGGCGTAGTTACGGTCATAGCGTTGAGCACCCTGTTTTTCCTTGTGTTCGGCGGTGAAAATTGGATGTATCTGTGCCTGTTTTGGGCGATCCCGCCGATAATCGCCGGAATTTTATTGTTCACTTCGCCGATTCCGCAGATGAACCCGTCCCACGGCATAGAAGGCGAACGGAAAGGCAAACGTACCGTAGGATTATTGTTGTGTACGGCGTGTATTTTCTTCGGATCCTGCGCCGAAAACGTGATGACGAATTGGATATCCGGGTATTTGGAGATATCTTTGGAGATCCCGAAAGCCTTAGGCGATATCTTCGGACTGATGCTGTTTGCCGTTTTGCTGTCGCTGGGCAGAACGATCTACGCGAAACGCGGAAAAAATATCTATAAAGTGTTGCTTGCCGGTATGTCCGGAGCGGCTGTTTGCTATCTGATCGCAGGGCTTTCGCCGATACCGGTAATTTCGTTGATCGCATGCGCGCTGACGGGCGTTGCCGCCGCGATGCTTTGGCCGGGCTCTTTGATATATATGGACGAAAAACTCCCCGGAGTCGGGGTCGCCGCTTTCGCGATGATGGCGGCGGGCGGAGATTTGGGCGCGTCGCTTGCGCCGCAACTGTTGGGGATAGTTGCCGATTCCGTAGCCGCCGCCGATTGGGGCGTTGCGACGGCAAGCGCCCTTGCCGTTTCTCCGGACCAATTGGGAATGAAGATCGGAATGCTGACCGCTACGGTATTTCCCCTGTTGGGCGTAGCGGTGTTACTGACGATGAAAAAATATTTCAAAAAACACATAGATTCGTATCCGGATTCATTATCGGTATCCGAAAACTGACGCGGATCGGAGGATAACTTATGGATAACGGAAACAGTTTCGACAGCCGTAGCTACAAACAAAAGATCGACGGGATCCTAGCGGAGATCGAACAAGTAAACGCAACGGGAAAATACAAACCCGATTGGGAAAGCCTTGCTGCGCACCCGGTACCCGAATGGTACCGAAAATCGCGCTTCGGCATTTTCATTCATTGGGGAGCCTATTCGGTACCGGCATATTGTAACGAATGGTATCCGCGTTTGATGTATTACAAAGGGAATCCGGTATACCGTCATCACGTCCGTAAGTACGGACGCGAATTCCCGTACCGGAAGTTCACGGAGCTGTTCACAGCACCCCTGTTCGACGCCGAAAAATGGTTGGAAACGATAAAAGCTTCCGGGGCGCAATTCGTAATGCCCGTTGCCGAACACCACGACGGATACAAAATGTACGATTCCGATCTGAGCCGTTGGACCACCGTAAAACAAGCCATGCACCGCGACGTCCTGGGAGAATTATCCGCTGCCGCCGAAAAAAATTCCGTCGTATTCACGACCTCTTCACACCGTGCGGAGCATTATTGGTTTTTAAACGGAGCGCGGACTTTGGGATACCGAACAGAAGCAAACGATAGCCGATACTCCGATTTTTACGGACCTATGGCGACTGTCGTAAATCGCAACGGACTGCGCGCGATGCTCCGCGGAGAACGCGGTATCGTACCGGACGCGGAATGGCTGAAGGATTGGCTGGCGCACACCGCGGAATTGGTAAAACGATACTTCCCGAAAGCGTTGTATTTCGATTGGTGGGTATGGATACCTCAGTTCCGCCCGTATATGAAAAAGTTCCTTGCGTACTATTACAACCTTGCCGAAGCCCGTGGCGAAGAGGTAGTCGTCGAATATAAATCCGACGCTTTGATGTACGGCGCCGGGGTATACGACCGCGAACGCGGTCAGCTGTCGGGATTTTCACCCGCCGTATGGCAATCGGATACGGCTACGGCAAAGAACGCCTGGTGCCACTGCACCACGAACCGTTACAAAAAAGCCGTCGACGTCGCCGCCGCAATGGCGGACGTCATCTCTAAAAACGGCGTATTCGTATTGAATATCGGTCCTTACGCCGACGGCAGACTGCACGAAAAGGACGTTGCGATATTGGAGGCTTTGGGGAAGTGGACCGCGAAAAACGCCGACGCTCTGTTTAATTCCTCGCCTTATAAACTGTTCGGGGAAGGCAGACGACACAAGGCGAAAAGTTTCGGGGATTCCTTGAAATATTCTCCGCGCGACGTAAGGTACACATACCGTCCCTGCCACGTTTACGCGATAGTCTTGAAGCCTTCGCGGAACGGGATCTACAAAATGAAGAGCCTTCGCGCCGACCGCGACGAATTCGGGTTCGGGATAACGGGAGTTTTTATGAACGGATCGCCCGTAAAATGGCGGCAGACTTCAAAAGCATTGGTAATAGAAGCCCCTGCCGCCGAGGACGGTATGCCTCCGGTCTTCGATATAAGGATAGATTGATCAATAGTAACGTAAAGGCGGAGCCGTAAAAGGCTCCGCCGAAAAGCAACGTATTGGAAAAATCATTTTTTCGATTTCAGATTTTTTATTTCCTCTATTCTGGCGGCGAAACGCGGTTCCAAGCCTTCGTGCCCGGGCGTATAATAGACGCGGTCTTTCAGAGAATCCGGCAGGCATTGCATATCGGTGACCTTGTCCTCGTAATCGTGCGCGAATTTGTAGCCTTTTCCGTAGCCCAGCTCTTTCATAAGTTTTGTGGGAGCGTTACGGATCACCAAAGGCACGGGCTCCGCAAGCGTGTTCAGAGCGTCGCTCTTAGCGCGCATATACGCGACGTCGACGGCGTTGGATTTCGGCGCAAGCGCCATATAAATCACAGCCTCGGTAAGATGCACGGAGCATTCCGGCATACCTATGAAATGACACGCCTGGTAACAGGCTACCGCAAGCTGTACGGCTTTCGGATCGGCCAGACCTATATCCTCCGAAGCGAATCTTGTGACGCGGCGAGCGATATATAGCGGATCTTCGCCGGCTTCCAACATCCTTGCAAGCCAATACACAGCGGCGTCGGGATCGGAATTCCTCATCGATTTATGCAAAGCCGAAATGATATTGTAATGTTCTTCGCCGGTTTTGTCGTACAACAGCGATTTTCTGGAGATACACTGTTCGAGGCTTTCACGCGTGACCTTTATTATTCCGTCCGATTCCTCGCCGTTCAGCACCGCCATTTCCAAAGTCGATAACGCCCCCCTGGCGTCGCCGTTTGCAAACACGGCTATGGCTTTCAGTTCGTCCTCGGAAATTTCGACTTTTTCGTTACCGAATCCCCTGGGATCCGTCAGCGCGCGTTTCAACAGCGCCTCTATCTCCTCCGTTTCCAATTCGTGCAGCACGAACACTTTGCACCGCGACAGCAACGCTCCGTTGACTTCGAACGACGGGTTTTCAGTGGTCGCGCCTATCAGAATAATGCTGCCCTTTTCCACATACGGCAAAAAAGCGTCCTGCTGAGCCTTGTTGAAACGATGGATCTCGTCCACGAAAAGTATGGTCTTTTCGCCGAACAGACGTCGTTTTTCGGCGGCTTCCATCACCTGTTTGATTTCTTTTATGCCGCTGGTGACTGCCGAAAAATCGATAAATTCCGCCTTTGTGCGCCCGGCGATTATCCTGGCAAGAGTCGTTTTGCCCACGCCCGGAGGTCCCCAGAATATCATCGAACCTATCTTGTCGGATTCGATAAGCTTTCTGAGGATCTTTCCTTCTCCCAAAAGGTGCTTCTGCCCGGCATATTCGTCCAGATCCCTCGGACGCATCCTCGCCGCCAAAGGCAATTCGGAATTGTTGGTGAAAAATGTCTGTTGTTCCATTTCCTTATGAATTCAGCGGGGCAACGTACCCCGCTGATATGATTTCATGGTATGTCGCGGATTTATTCGGCGTCGTCGGCGGGAGTTTTGGCGTCGTCGAAATATTCTTCGGCAACGCTTTCCGCCTTCACGGATTCGATCTCTACTTTCTCTTCGGGCACTTTTACTTCCACGCTCTCTTCCTCCACCGCCTCGGGCGCGGCTTTTTCGGAAGCTTTTTCGGGAGCTTTTTCCGCCGGTTTGGCTTTTGCGCCGCCTTCGAACGTAGCCTTTGCGGGCTTATCGGATTCGGCGTTCTCCTCCGATATCACCGGGAAATACTTTTCGTAATCGACGTCGGTCCCGTATGCGTAAACTACGCCTTCGTAGGGTTTTAAAAGGATCGAATCGCCCAATACCTTGTCCTGTTTGTTCCAGGTGGAACAAACCAATTTCGCGCCGCGCGCGCCGGGTATGGTATCGACGTTCAGAACGACGTTCTTTTCCTTGAAGTTACAGATGATTATGTATCCTTTGCTACCGAGTTTGCGTTCGTAGCAATACACCTTTTTGTTGGAATTGAAATATTCGGTGTAGGAACCGTCGCGGATTATCTCGTCGCCTTTCCTGAACGCGATCAGCTTTTTATAGAATTCCAGAATGGAATTGGGGTTGTGTTCTTCCGTCTTTACGTTGATCTCCCCGAGGTTGGGATTGATCTTCATCCACGGTTTGCCGTCGGTAAATCCTGCGCCGGTCTTGTTTTCCCACTGCATCGGGGTCCTGGCGTGATCCCTGGCGCGTTTCGACATCGCCCAACGCGCTATCGGCATCAGCGGCGGACAGAACTTTTTGATCAGAGTAAATACTCTGGTCGCCATTATATCGATATATTCTTCGTCCTTCAGGCGAATGTTGGTCATACCGATTTCCTGCCCTTGATATACGTAAGGTGTGCCTCTCAGCATAAAATACGATATCGCGAGCATCTTGCCCAGATGGTTGCGGTATATTCCGTAACCGTTGCCGTACCTGGTAATGGAGCGCGGCTGGTCGTGGTTTTCGTAGTACAGCGTCGGCCAGCAATCGGCGGGAAGCGCCTGCCATCCGGACTGTACGGATTTGAATTTGGGAAGGTTGAGTTTTACGGGGAAGAAACTCATCTTCATATCGACGTCCATCAATTCGAAAGTGATGGCGGAATCCAATTCGTTCCTGCCCTCGGCGATCAGTTCGGGAGCGTTTACGTATTTGCAGCCTATCGCTTCGCCGACTATCATCGTGTCGTAGAGGCTCCAGGATTTTTGATTGACTTCGTTAAGGTATTCGTGGATATGCGGGCCCAAAACGAAGTGTTCGTCGCCGCACATAACGGGATTGAATTTGCCGTTGGGCAAACCTTCCTCTTTCGAGATATAGGTTATGACGTCACAGCGGAAACCGTCCACGCCGAGTTCGAACCAATAATTGCAAATATCGATAACTTCCTGCCTGACTTTCGGGTTATCCCAATTCAGGTCGGGCTGTTTTTTGCTGAAAAGATGCAGATACCATTCCCCTGTGGTTTCGTCGTATTCCCAGGCGCGTCCCGTAAAACGCGAAGTCCAATTGTTGGGAGGACGTTTGCCGTCTTTGCCCCTGCCTTTTCTCCAGATATAATAATCGCGGTAAGGATTGTCTACGGAAGAACGGCTTTGTTTGAACCATTCGTGTTCGTCGGAAGTATGGTTAACGACAAGATCCATAACAAGACGGATGCCGCGCTTATGCATCTCGGCGATCATTTCTTTCCAATCGTCCAAAGTGCCGAATTCGGGGTTGATATCGCGGTAATCGGAGATATCGTAACCGTTATCGTCGTTGGGGGATTTGTATACCGGCGAAAGCCATACGGCGTTGACTCCCAGCCCTTTCAGGTAATCCAGCTTTGAAATAATGCCGCGGATATCGCCTATTCCGTCGCCGTTCGAATCGCAAAAGCTGCGCGGATAGATTTGATAAAATACTGCGTCTTTGTACCAGCGTGTTTTCATAGTGCTCCTTAATAAGGTTATTTTATTCTCTTTTTCGCCGAAGCAAGTTCTTCCTCTTTCCTCTTTTCGAGTTCCAGGATAAATCTGTCTTCGTCAATCGGTAACGTGATCTTTTCGCCCGTCCAACCGGACAGGTGAATGGCGTTCGAAACGGTAAGCCCTCTTATACCCTCCGCACCGGGAGCGATAAGCGGCGTTTTGAACAGTATATTTGAAATAAAGTTGTTGATTATGCCCGTATGCTGTTCGAACAGGAACATTTTTGCCTGTCCCAAAAGCCCGATACGTTTTCTGATCTTTTTGGAGGGGATACGGGGCATGAACTTTTTGTTAACCGCGTTGAATTCGGTTTCGCCTACCGCAAGTTCGGTAAACGTCAGTTTGCCGCCCTCTATCACCAACTTACCCTTATCGCCGTCGATTTCCAGGCGGTTCGTGCCGGGGAAGTCGTGGGTGGAAGTGATGAAAACGCCCGTTGCTCCGTCGGCGTACTCCATAAACGCCGTCACGTCGTTTTCGACGTTTATGTTACGGTTTTTGCCGATCTCGATATGCGCCGTGACGGAAGTCGGCATACCGCCCAGCCATTGGAACAGATCCAGCTGATGCGGACATTGATTTATCAGAACTCCGCCGCCTTCGCCTGCCCAGGTGCCGCGCCAGCCGCCCTGATCGTAATATGCCTGCGGCCTGTACCAATTCGTGATTATCCAATTGATACGCTTCATTTTTCCCAATCTGCCCGTTTCGACCAATTCCTTGGCAAAGCGGTACAGTTTGTTGGTGCGTTGATTGTACATTATCCCGAAAGTCAGCTCGGGTTTGCCGGCGGCAACTTCGTTCATTTCGCGGACGGCTTTCGTATATACTCCCGCAGGTTTTTCTATCAGGGTATGCAACCCTTTTTCAAGGGCGTACACGGCTATTACGGGGTGATCGTAGTGCGGAGTGGCTATTAAAACCGCGTCCACCTTTCCGGAATCTATCAGCGATTTGTAATCGTCGAAAAACTCGATCCCCTTCGGAACAAGTTTTTCTTCCGCCCACTTTTTGCGTTCCGGAGCGATATCGCATACCGCGGTAAGCACGCCGTTTTTAATAAGCCCGTGAGTAAACCGCATGCAATGCTGCGAACCCATTTTACCTATTCCGATAATACCGAATCTGACCTTGTTCATGCTCTCTTTCCTGCCTCTTCTATAAATTTTTTCAGGTTCTTGTATTGCAGAACGAACACGTCCTTTCTGGTGACGACGGACGAATTCGTGTTGCCCAATTTTTCGTCGATATATTTGAACGCTTTATAAAAATTCGGAACGATGTAACGCGCGAACGGTATGAAATAAACGTACTTGCGCGCTACCGCGTATTTGGCGGTATGCGGTTCCAAAGTCATGAAACCTTCGTATCCGAGCTCCGCCAATTCGTCGAAAATCTTTTTGTAATCGGTGCTTCCCAGCCCCATAGGCACTTCGACGCGGGTCTCCTTGTCGCAGTCCTTTATGTGGTAGTAAACGACTTTGTCTTTTAATTTTTCAAAGGCTTCGTTGGGATTTTCGCCTACCTGTATGAAATTCGACGCGTCGTAGCACAGCTTCAGATGCGGCGAATTCACCGATTCGTATACGTCTGTCGCGCGGTCGGCGGTATCGCCGTAGATCTTCTTTTCGTTCTCGTGAAGTAAAATAATGTCGGTGCCCTCGACGACTTCGACGAATTTTTTCATCTTTTCCATGACTTTGTCCCTGTAAGCCGCCGCATCGCCGTTCTGCGGAACAAAGAAGCTGAATACCCTTATGTATCTGCAATTCATCATCTTTGCTATCTCCGCCAATTCTTTCAGTTGGCGCAGTTGGCGCGCAAAGCCTTCCTCGTCGTCGATTTTAACTTTTCCTATCGGTGAACCGATGGAGCTGAAGCCTATGCCCGCAGCGTCCAAACGCGGTTTGACCGATTTTGCGAACTCTTCCGCGGTATAATCGGCAATGTTCTTGCCGTCGATACGCCTGGGACAAATGTATTTTTCTCCCAATTCCCTGACAAGAGCGATCTGTTCGTCCAAATTTGAGCTTACTTCGTCGTAAAACCCGGATATCGTAACTTTCATGCTTTCCTCCGATTTTGTTCTGATCGTGTACGTCCTAATTTATTTTGATTGCGCCGTCGCTTGAATTGCGTTTTATACTCCCGAATACGCCGAAAAACCGCCGTCTACGGGCACTACTATCCCCGTTACGAAGCCGCTGAATTCGTCGTCCGCCAGCCACAGCAACGTGCCGGTCAGCTCGTCCAATTCGCCGAATCTTCCCATGGGGGTATGCGAGATTATCTTGTGCGAACGTTCGGTGAGTTCGCCTTTTTCGTTATACAAAAGCCCTCTGTTCTGGTTCCCGACGAAAAATCCGGGAGCCAACGCGTTTACCCTGATACCGGCGGAAGCAAAATGCACCGCCAGCCATTCGGTAAAGTTGGAAACGGCGGCTTTCGCCGCGGAATACGCCGGGATCTTCGTCAGCGGACGGAATGCGTTCATACTGCTGATATTGATCACGGCTCCGCCCTTTCCCGATTCCGCCATATCCTTAGAAAACACCTGCGTGGTCAGAAGTATGGACGTGAAGTTCAGATCGAACAGCCTGCCTATCGCGCCGTCTTCCAGATCGAAAAAGCTCTTTACCGTTTCGTCCGCGGCGTCGCCGGGAAAATAATATTCCTTATCCGTCGTGGCTTTCGGACTGTTGCCGCCGGCGCCGTTTATCAGCATATTGACTTCGCCGATTTCTTTTGTTATCGCCTGCTTTACGGATTCCAACGACGCCCTGTCCAACACGTCGGCTTTGTAAGCGCGCGCATACCCGCCCGCGGCGCGGATGCTCTCCGCCACCTTTTCGGCTCCGTCAAGGTTGATGTCGATCAACGCTATCTTTGCGCCGACTGCGGCAAGCTCCCTGGAAAAAGACGAACATATCGCCCCGGCCGCCCCCGTAATCGCAACGATCTTGTCGCTAAGATCGATGTTGTACCTTTTCATATTCCGTACCTCTTTTATATTTGCTTTCGACCGCCGCTATTTGACGTCGCGTATACCGCCCATTCCTTCGAACAGTCCGTACAGATACATTGCGCCAAGCGCGCGATCGTATAATCCGTAACCGCCCCTGCCGGTTTCTCCCCATATCATCCTGCCGTGATCGGGACGGACGTATCCGTCGAATCCGCAATCGATCAGCGTTTTTACTATCGCCGCCATACCCAACGACCCCGAACGCGTCGGATGCGCCGTTTCGTGGAATTTCCTGTATCCGTCGAATTTGATGTTTCTTAAATGCGCGAAATGGATCCTGCCTTCGGCGGCTTTTATCATTTCGATCAGATCGTTGGATTCGGCCGCCCCGAAACTGCCCGTGCAGAAAGTCAGCCCGTTGTTTACGGACGGATATAACGACAGAAACTTTTTCATGTGATCGATGTCGGTGATGATCCTGGGCAGACCGAATATCCCCCACGGCGGATCGTCCGGGTGTATCGCCATTGTGACTCCGGCTTCTTCCGCGGCAGGTATAACAGCCTCTAAAAAGTATTGTAAATTATCAAAAAGCTGCTTTTCCCCGATATTTTCGTAACTTTTCAGCAACCCCACAAGCTCGTCGCGGGTATAGCTTTCGTCCCAACCCGGCAAAGAAAGATTGCTCTCCGACGGGTTCATTTTCAGTACCGTTTCCTCGTCGTACGCCAATGCGTTGGAACCGTCCTTTTGCGGAGCGCGCAGTTCGCTCCTCAACCAATCGAATACGGGCATAAAGTTATAGCAAACGCATTTTACGCCGGCTTTCCCCAGCCTGTAGATGTTTTCGCGGTAATTGTCCAACAGCCTGTCGCGGTTTTTTTTGCCCATTTTTATGTCTTCGTGCACGGGAACGGATTCGACGACCTCGAAAGTCAGTCCCGCGCCTGCGGCGGCGGTTTTCAAAGCGTTGATGCTTTCGTTGCTCCACACTTCGCCGACGGGAACGTCGTAAACTGCGGAAACGATGGAATCGATTACGGGGATCTGCCCGATTTTGTCGATAGTTACCGGATCTGAGGGTCCGTACCAGCGGAATGTCATTTTCATACGAAAAATTTTATCATAATTTATTCCGCATTTCAATACTATTCGCGCATAAAATTATGCGCGCGCAAATATTTTTTTATTATGAACCTCGTTTTTACGGCACTCTCCGCGGCTTCGCTGATGATTTTGACGATAACCGATCCCGGCGCCGTCCTTCCGTCGTTTACCGGAGGAGCGGTGAACGCGTTGAAATTGTCGCTGACCCTGTTCGGATCGTATTCGTTCTGGCTGTCCGCGATAAAAATCTACGAACAGTGCGGAATAACCGAAAAATTGAAAAAAATCTTCAAACCGATAATAAAAAGACTGTATCCGGATGAATCCGAAAAAACCCTGACGCATATATCGACAAACGTCGCCGCCAATTTCATCGGAGCGGGTGGCGCGGCAACGCCGGAAGGCCTGAAAGCTGCGGAAAGCATCGCCTACAGGAAAAACAAAGTGATGTTGGTCGTAATGAACGCGACGGCGTTTCAGGTAATACCCGCCACGGTCGTCGCGATGCGCAGCGCGTACGGCGCGACGGAGGATATAATCCTGCCTTCGGTAATCGCGGCGGCGATCACCTCGCTGTCGGCGCTGACTTTGACTAAAATTTTCGTCAGATGATCTACGTCGTACCCGTAATAGCCCTGGCGGCTTTCATGATCGGCGCGATAAAAAAGGTCAACGTGTACGATTCGTTCGTAGCCGGCGTACGCGAAGCCGTAGGTTTGACGGTATCGCTGATACCGTACCTTGCCGCCGTGTTCATGATGATGGAACTGATGCGTCAAAGCGGCTTGTCGGCATACATAGGAAAAGCGTTGTCACCGCTGTTTTCGTTGCTTGGGCTACCAACAGAACTGTCCGAATTGATCATTCTGCGTCCATTGACCGGTTCGGGAAGTCTGGCGGTGCTGGAAGACATATTCTCGCGTTACGGGGCCGATTCTTACATATCTCGAACGGCGTCGGTGATAATGGGTTCCACCGACACCGTAATGTACGTCGCGGCGGTATATTTTTCAGGCGTCGGATTTAAAAGCGGAAAATCGCCGGTTAAAGCTAATTTTGTATCTAAAGATACCGATTTAATCAAATCGGAGGAAAAACGCTCCGTAAACCAAGCCGTAGTAATAGCTTTGGCGGCTTCCTTTTTCGGGGCGGTTTGTTCGGCGTTGATATGCCGGTTTATATAAAAGGGCTGTCGGCACGTGTCGGGATCCGTATCCGATTTACGGCGCGCAAAAAAACGTCCGCAAACCGTTGCGGACGTTTTGTCGATTTTCGTCGGATTTATTCCGTAAAGCGTATCTTACGCTTTGCCGGAGCAGCCCAATACGTATTGGATCTTGTGTTTTACGACTTCTTTTACGCGTTCTCTGGCGGGTCCCAAATATTGTCTGGGATCGAAGTGCGAGGGATTTTCGTAGAAATACTTTCTGATCGTAGCGGTGACGGCCATTCTGAGGTCGGAATCGATGTTGATCTTGCACACAGCCATCTTTGCCGCCTGTCTGAGCATTTCTTCCGGAACGCCCTTTGCGCCGGGCATATTACCGCCGTAACGGTTGATCTCTTCGGCGAGGTATTGCGGAACGGAGCTTGCGCCGTGCAACACGATCGGGAATCCGGGCAGACGTTTGCCGACTTCTTCCAGAATATCGAATCTGAGTTTGGCTTCGCCCTTGAACTTATATGCGCCGTGGCTGGTGCCGATGGCGATAGCCAGGGAGTCGACTCCCGTTTTTTCTACGAATTCCTGAACCTGGTCGGGATCGGTATAGCTGGAATCTTCGGCGGAAACCTTAACTTCGTCTTCTACGCCGGCAAGCCTTCCGAGTTCGGCTTCTACGACTACGCCGTGATCGTGAGCGTACTCAACGACGTTTTTGGTGATTTTGATATTGTCGGAGAACGCATGCGAAGAAGCGTCTATCATAACGGAAGTGAATCCTTTGTCTACGCAGTCTTTGCAAAGCTCGAAAGAATCGCCGTGGTCGAGGTGCAGGCAGATCGGAAGTCCCGAATCCAGAACGGCAGCTTCGACAAGTTTGGTCAGATATGTGGGGTTAGCATACTTTCTTGCTCCGGAGCTGACCTGCAAAATCAAAGGTGCGTTTTCTTCTTTTGCGGCTGCAACGATGCCTTGAATAATCTCCATGTTGTTGACGTTGAAAGCGCCTATCGCGTATCCGCCGGCATAAGCTTTTTCGAACATCTCTTTGCTGGTAACTAATGGCATATATATTCCTCCATAAGGATTTTTTTATATTATACAACTTTATAAACCGAAAGTCTATCGAAAACCAAAATTTCGGCTTGTTAAAATTTTTCCCAGGATATATAATAGTGCCATGGAAAATAACGTTTCCGACATTTTATCCGACGGCGAAAAGATA
Source organism: uncultured Clostridia bacterium (assembly GCA_944371785.1). Lineage (GTDB taxonomy): Bacteria > Bacillota > Clostridia > Christensenellales > DTU072 > Stercoripulliclostridium_A. Next base: position 14,858 of record CALVXZ010000028.1, read on the forward strand.
TTTGACCTGGAATGCGACGGATTGAAAATCATCCAACACCCGAAGGGCTATGCCTTTACGACGGACGCGGTACTGCTTGCGAACACCGTCCGCGCGTCAAAAGGCGATTCGGTATTGGAACTCGGAGCCGGTTCCGGAGTAATTTCGCTATTGATATCCAAAAAGTGCCGCGCACGATCGATAACCGCGCTGGAAATCCAGCCCAGGCTTTACGATATGGCGCGCCGATCGGTGGAACTGAACGGGCTTTCGGACAGGATCAGCGTAGTTAACGGGGATATCCGCTCCGTAAAAACGCTGTTTACGGAGCCTTTCGACGTGGTGTGCTCGAATCCGCCGTATTCTCCGTTCAGCGGCGATACGGAAACCGCGACGGAAAACGATATCTGCCGAATGGAAGTATTGGTAACGCTCCCCGAAGTCGTCGAAGCCGCCGCAACGGTATTGAAATTCGGCGGAAAGTTTTATGTTATCGTATCCGCGGACAGACTGACCGATCTTTTGTCGTCGATGCGAAAGAATATGTTGGAGCCCAAAGTACTGACACCGGTACAGCCGACAGCCGAAAAGGAGATCAATACCGTGATCGTAACGGGCATAAAATGCGGCAAACCCGGGCTGAGAATGACAAAGCCGCTTATAATCACAAACGCCGACGGCAGCTATACCGAGGCGGTAAGGAGAATGTATTTCAATGACGGGAAAACTGTATATAGTCGGGACGCCGATAGGAAATCTTAAGGACATAACTCTGCGCGCCCTGGAAACGCTGAAAAGCGTCGATCTGATCGCTTGCGAAGACACCCGTCACACACGGATACTTTTGGACAGCTATTCCGTCAGCAAGCCTTTGATAAGCTATTACCGTCAGAAAGAACGCGAGGCAGCCGCAAAGATCGTCGGCGAACTCAGCCTTGGAAAAAACGTCGCTCTGGTGACGGACGCAGGTATGCCGTGTCTTTCGGATCCCGGCGCGATTTTGGTAAACGAATGCATCTCGGCAGGAATAGCCGTAGAATCCGTCCCCGGTCCTTCCGCCGTAATAACTGCGTTTTCGGTATCCGGAATCGTTGATACGGGATTCGTATTCCTGGGTTTTCTGCCTGACAAAGCCGGTGACAGGAAACGGATGATAGAATCTTTCCCGGGATACAAACTGCCCGTCGCCGTCTATGTTGCGCCGCACGATATCGAAAAAATTCTGAAGGAGCTGCGCTCCGTCAACGGTATCGGCAGGATAACCGTAGTAAAGGAACTGACCAAGATCCACGAAAGCGTGATCCGAATAGACGGAGATATTCCGCCTTTCGACGCACGCGGAGAATTCGTCGTGATAGCCGAACCGAAAGAGAACGTTGACGACGAAAGCCACGCCTTCGAAGCTTTGGAAAAGCTGTTAGCCGACGGCGCCACTCCGTCCGCAGCGGCAAAAGAAATCGCGGCAGTTTACAACATAAATAAAAATCTGTTATATAAATTCGCATTGAATTACCGTGCGAAGGATAAAAATTAAAAACTTATTTTGTTCCGTCCTTATTACGCATTCACAGAAAAGCAACGCAATTAACCGACAGTGCAACAAAAAGCCCGTACGTGGATATACGGACTTTCTTTGACTTTTTTCTTTTTGCGGGCGATAACGCCCTCTTTAGTTGCGCCCGCCTAACCCGGACGGTTGCGCCTTAAACACGCTGCGAAAAGCGGTTTTCGCCCGCTTGCGGCGTGAGCGTCGCTTGACACGGAACCGTAGATCT
>CALVXZ010000029.1 GCA_944371785.1 uncultured Clostridia bacterium
AAATATCTACATATCTAGGAATATTATTTTTAAATTTCACAAACTTTTCGTTATCCATATCTAAATTTATGACCTTGTTGTTTATTTATGATATAATGCTCATGAAGATAAATACATAATTCTAGGTCGATTGACTGCCATGACATTGCAGTAGATTTTTTAACTTTCAACCGTGTATGTATATTATCCTCCAATAAATTAATTATATATTTAAATATGCGTATATGTCAACCCAAAAAATTTTAACCATAATATAAAGCCAAATAACTAATTAATATACTTATTATCATTTTTATAAAACATCTTAACAAAAAGGACACATGCTATATGTGCCCTTTTTATTATATTAAAATTTGATTTTTTGATAAGTATCGTTTTGTATATTACGAATATCAACCGCTTATCAATCTAAACTTTCAGCATTTTATATCTCCGCCGGTAACGTATTTAGCAACTGCGTCGGAATGCTTTTTCAGAACGGGATCGATGTGCTTGGACAAAAATTCGGAAACCTGTTCGGGGGCTCTGCCGATAAACAGCTTGGGATTCAACAGCTTTTTAAAATCTTTTACGGCTGCAAAAGCCGGATCCTGTTGCAATCTCTTTATCAGATCGTTGGGTTTACCGGTAGATCTGGAGTTTTTCTCTGCAGCCATGGAATGGACGCGGATCTTTTCGTGGAGTTCCTGCCTGTTGCCGCCGGCTTTGACGCATTCCATCAGGATAGTTTCGGTCGCCATAAACGGGATCTCCTCGGCTATGTGCTTTTCGATGACCTTTTCGTAAACTACGATCCCGTTCGTGACGTTCATCATCAATTCCAATATGCCGTCAGCGGCAAGGAACGCCTCTCCCATCACTATACGGCGGTTTGCAGAATCGTCCAAAGTCCTTTCGAAGCCTTGTACCGAAGCGGTATGCGCCGCGTTGACGGGAAGCGATTCCAGATACCTGGCAAGCGCGCAGATTCGTTCGGAGCGCATCGGGTTCCTTTTGTATGCCATTGCAGAAGAACCTATTTGTTTTTCATTAAACGGTTCTTCCGCTTCCTTGCGGCTTTGCAGTAAGCGGATATCCTGCGCAAATTTATAGGCGCTTTGCGCGATCCCCGAAAGCGCGGAAAGAATGAAATAGTCTATCTTCCTGGTATAAGTCTGTCCGGAAACGGGTATGGAAGCCTTAAATCCGAACGATTTTACTACATATTCGTCCAACGCCTTTACTTTTGCGTGATCGCCGTCGAACAGAGAGAGGAAACTTGCCTGTGTGCCCGTAGTGCCTTTGACTCCGCGCATGACAAGCCCGGAAATAACGTGATTAAGGTTTTCGTAATCCAACAGCAGATCTTCCAACCAAAGCGCGGCGCGCTTTCCGACGGTCACAAGCTGCGCGGGCTGCAGATGCGTAAATCCCAAAGTCGGAGTCTTGCGGTACTTTTTCGCAAACTCTTTCAGCCTCGCCATCGTAGCAACGAGTTTTGCACGCACTAATTCCAGCCCCTGTTTATAGATAATAATGTCGGCGTTGTCCGTAACATAACAGCTTGTCGCGCCTAAATGTATGATCGGCGCAGCCGTCGGACAAGCCACTCCGAAAGTATAAACGTGAGCCATTACGTCGTGACGCACTATTTTTTCACGCTCCGCGGCAAGTTCGAAATCGATATTGTCCAAATTGGCTTCCATTTCGGATATCTGGCGGTCGGTTATGTTCAGCCCAAGCTCTTTTTCGCCTTTGGCAAGCGCAAGCCACAGCCTTCTGAACAATCCGATCCTGTGCGCTTCCGAAAAGACAGCGCTCATTTCACGGGTGGCGTATCTGGTAACCAGAGGGTTGTTGTAAACTCCGTAATCCATAAAACAGTTCCTTATCGGTTTTTCAAAAATAAAAGGGGCTGCGCACGGCAGCCCCCGAAATTTATTCAATTATTTGTCTGCCTTATCCTTGTCGGCTTCTTCGTCGGAGGCGGGGAAATTCGAAAGATCGATATTTTTGAACAGATCCGCGAACGTTGCTCCGGTAGAACCCGAAGAATAGTATTCGTGCATCTCGTTGTCGCGTTCTTCGTCGCGGCGGCGGCGTTTCGGCTGATCCTCGGCGCCCTGTGCGCGATTGTGGAACTTCGCGATACGGGAAGAACCTTGTCCCTGAGCTTCGCCTTCCGCCTTTTCGGCGCCTTCGACGGCTTCGGGTTCCTGGCAAGCCTTGATGGACAGCGTGATCTTATCCTTTTCAAAGTTGATGATCTTGGCTTCGACTTCGTCGCCGACTTTCAATGCGTCGGCGGCACTCTTGATATAGTTATGCGAAATTTCGCTGACGTGGACCAATCCGTCGATGCCGGGTTCCAAAGATATGAACGCTCCGAAATCCTTTATGCGGGCAACGGTTCCTTTCACGACGTCGCCTACATGATATTTCTCGGCGGCAAGTTGGTAAGGAGTCTTTTGCAGTTGCTTGTATCCCAAGGACACTTTGTCGGCTTCGCGGTCGGCTTTCAGTACATAGAAATTGTATGTTTCGTTGAGTTTCAGCACTTCGGAAGGATCGTCGACTTTCGTCCAGCTGAGGTCGCTGATGTGCAACAGGCAATCCTTGTTGTAAACGGAAACGAAGATCCCGAAATATTTGCCGTCCTTCTGAGCAAATCTCTTTACTTTGCCTTCCACGACTGCGCCGGGAACGACGTTAGCCCAGAATTCGTCTTCGCGCTGAGCCTTTTCCTCTTCCAAGATCACGCGCTGAGAAGCGACGATGCGTTTCGGATTCGGCTTTCTGCCGCCTTCTTCTTCCTTCGGGGGAAGCATTCTGAGACGGAGTTCCTTGCCGACGTAGTCTTCGAGATTCTTTACGAATCCCACGCGGATCTGGCTGGCGGGAACGAATATAGTATAAGAACCGAGCTTTCCTAACAGTCCGCCCTTGGTAACGGAGGTGATCTTCAGTTTGAAATCTTCGCCGTTCAGTATGTGCTGCGCGGCGGCGTCACCGACAAAAATTTCGTCGCATTTTCTTTTCGACAGATTTATGGTCTTTGATTTTGCGTCGGCTTTCGGAATGATGATGGCTTCCAGCGTTTCGCCGACGGTATAGTTCGCGGGATCGAAGCTTCCGTCAATTTCCATCTCGGACGCCGAGATGAAACCTGCGTCGTTTTTGCCGCCGAGGTTCAGCGATACGTTTACGCCGGTCTGGTCGACAGATTCGACTGTGACCCTTACGCGTTGGTTTTCGCGATAGGATTTAGGCGCAAATCCTGCTTTCATCGCCTCTTCCATAGTCGTGATCTCTTTTTTCTTTTTCGGAGCGGGTTTTTCAGCCGCTGCGGCTTCGACTACGGTTTCGTCGGCTTTTACTTCTTCTGTGACGGTTTCGGTGACTTTTTCTTCAGCCACTTCGGTGGGGTTGACGTCGATGGCGACGTCGGGCGTGTTGTTTTGTTCCATTGTGTAGATAACCTCCATTGTCAACTCTTTCGGAGTCGACGCTCCCGCGAGCACTGCGAGTTTTGTGATATTGTTTTTTATTTCCGCCGACTTTAAGTCGGAAGGTTTTTCGATAAGTATGGCAGGAGCATTCTTTCGGGATATTTCCAAAAGTTTTGCGGTATTGGAACTGCCGCGGTCGCCTACTACCAAAACGAGTTCGGCTTCTTTTGACAAAATCTCCGCCTCCTTCTGCCGTTCTATTGTAGTATAACAAATGCCTTTTAATATGACAAGCGTTTTTTTTGAATTCTCCGCAAATTTTTGTAGTTTGCAGACTATATCGGCATACTTTTCATACTCAAAAGTCGTTTGGAACACCACAAGCGTTTTGTCAAAACTTTTTTGAGCCAGAATACCTATCGCTTTTTCGGCGGAATCGGCAATTTCCGTACAGGGAGCCCTGCCGGTATCGCCGATTATTTCACGGTGGTTTTTATCGCCGATAATCAATACCGAAAATCCTTTTTCGGCATAATTTTTTATCGCGTCGTGAATTTTCACAATGTTAGGACAAGTAGCGTCGCGGACGATGACCCCCTTTTCGGCGCACGCTTCGTAAACCGACGGTTCGGCGCCGTGAGCGCTGATTATCAATACGTCGCCGGAGGACAGTTCTCCGACGGAACCGGCTACCGCGACGCCCTTTACGGAAAGCCGTTCGGAAACGAAATCGTTATGCGCAAGTCTTCCGAGCGTATATATCTTCTTCCCGGGAAATTCTTCCGCCGCTTTTTCGGCAATTTCGACGGCGCGTTCCACCATTTTGCAAAAACCCGGAAACCGGGTAACCGTTATTTGCAATCGACGATCTCCTCTATCCGTTCGACAACCTGTTCAGCGGTCATTTCCGAAGTGTCGATGACTACCGCGCCTTCGGCTACCACGAGGGGCGCGAAATCACGGTGCATATCCTGATAATCGCGTTTATTGACGTCGGCCAGCACTTCTTCGTAGCTCATTCCGTTCAGCTGACCTTTTTCGGACAATTCCTTGAAACGTCTTTCGGCGCGCACTTCCGGCTTTGCGTCCAGATATATTTTGTATCCGGCGTCGGGCAGAACGTAAGAACCGATATCCCTGCCGTCCAATACGCAATCGCGTTCGGAAGCTATCTTTCTTTGCAATTCGACCAATTTAAGGCGTACTTCGGGGATTTTCGAAACCGTAGACGCCGCGAAGGATATTCTGTGTTCGCGGATGTAAGGAGTGACGTTTTCGCCGTTGATGACGATTTGCTGCACTCCGCTTTTTCCGTCGTAGGATATGGTCATTTCTATACCGGGGAGCAACGGTTTTACGCCGTCGGCGTCGGCGGGATCCACCCCTTTTTCCAAAACGTAATAGGCTATTCCCCTGTACATGGCTCCGGTATCCAAGTAAAGGATCTTCATCTTTTCCGCAAGTCGTTTCGCAAGCGTCGATTTACCTGCTCCGGAAGGACCGTCTATCGCAATATTTATCGGCATACGCTTTCCTCCTGAACGTATTTGTTATTTAATTTTCGGCGGCGTTTTTCCCCGCCAAATACCCCGTGGACAAGGCAATTTGTATGTTGTATCCGCCCGTCAGTGCGTCCACGTCTATGATCTCGCCGGCAAAATACAAATTTTCCGTAATTTTGCTGCGCATCGTTTTCGGGTCGATCTCGGAAGTCTTTACTCCGCCCGAAGTAACTATGGCTTCTTCGATCGGTTTCAGTACGGCTACGAATTCCAGATTCTTCAAAGCGGCTATCAGGTTTTTCCTTTCCTCTTTCGTGACGGAATTACAAGGTTTTTCCGAAAACGGAAGCAGTTTTGCATACCAAGCCGCAACCGATTGCGGCAAAAGTGCCGGCAGCACGTTTTTCAGCCTTTTATTAGATACGAACTCCCTTAACAGCCTCGCGTCCAAAGTCTTTTCGTCCAAAGCCGGTTTGAAATCCAGAAACAAAGCGACTTTTTTCGCACGGTTGACGTAAGACGACAAAGTCAGAGCCACCGGACCCGAAATACCGTCGTCCGTGAACAGAGCTTCGCCGAATTCGGAACGCCGTTTGCCGTCGAAAGAAGCGGTCAAAGTTATGTTTTTCAGGGAGACTCCCGTCGGAAGACCGCTTTCGTTTAATCCGAAAACACGGTAAGGAGTTTTAACGGAAGTCACGGCAAAAGCCGACAGCGCGGGTTTGGGTTCGATTATCGTATGCCCGGCACATTGCGCCAATGCGTACCCCGAACCGTCCGAGCCCGTTCCCGGGTAACTTTTTCCTCCCGTAGCCAAGACGAAAACGTCGCCGAAGAACTTTCCCGCAGAAGTCGCCAAAGCGGTAATTTTACCATTTTCCATAACGAAATTATCGACTTTTACGCCTGTTTTTAAAACAACGCCCCTCTTTTTCAGCTCCAAAAACAAAGCGTCGACTATATCGGACGCTTTATCGGAAACGGGAAAGACTCTGCCCCCTCTTTCGGTTTTCAGCGGCACTCCGCGATCAGTAAAAAATTTTTCCGTATCCGAATTCGAAAACGCTTTCAGCGCGCCGAATACGAATTTGGGATTTGTTACGATCTTATCGGTGAAATCGGCAAAATCGGCGGAATTAGTGACGTTACAACGCCCCTTCCCCGATATGTACAATTTCCTGCCGATCTTTTCGTTCCGTTCCAATAAAATGACTTCGGCGCCATTCGCTGCGGCAGTCAAAGCAGCCATCGACCCTGCGGGACCTGCGCCGATAACAACTACCCTCATTCCCCGGCCTCCGAGCCCGTCATTGCTTTCAAAACGCGGTAATCGGTGTGATCGGAAGTCAGCGGCGTTATCGTGGCGTAACCTTCCGTATAAGCGTAAACGTCCGATTCAACGGCATTTTCGACTTCTACGGGATTTCCGACCAAAGTATGAGGAACGCCCTTTACGTCGTTTTCGCCGACGATGTAGATATCGGTGAAAAGCCGTCTGCCGATCGGCACTATCTTGTGAGCCTTATTGCCTATCCTGTGGTTGTTTATATTGATGTTCAACGCATATTTTTCGGAGGCTAAAGACATATAATAATCGAAATTCGAAATGAAAAAGTCGATGATTTTATCGTAATCGGATTGGTGTTCGGGATTTGCCGATACCGCCATTGACAATACGCCGTTCAGAGTAGCCTCCATAGCCGCTGCGGCGGTACCCGAATAAACGACGGTAGTCCCGATATTGGGTTCCGTGTTGATCCCGGAAATGACAAGTTCGGGTTTGTCTTTCAAAAACTCCATACCCAGCTTTACGCAATCGGCGGGAGTTCCCGTCAGGGAATAACATTCCGTCGGATAATCTTCTATCTTTTTCAAAAAGACGGGTTTTCCGAAAGTCATGGCGTGCGCCATACCGCTGTTGCACTTAACGGGCGCTATGACCGTGACGGAATGCTCCGCCGACAGCCTTTCCGCCAACTTCTTTATGCCGTAAGAAGCATATCCGTCGTCGTTTACCAATAAAATACGCATTTAAAAAAGTTCCTTAAGCTTTTTGATTTCTTTCGGAGAAAGATACCGCCAGGCTCCCCTTGCAAGTCCTCCCAAACGCACTCCTCCGATCTCTGTACGTTTTAAAAACACGACGTTGAATCCCAACGCCTCGAACATACGCCTGACCTGCCGGTTTCTGCCTTCCGTGATAGTGATTTCCACTCTGGAAAGCCCTTTTTCGTAAGAAAGCAGCCTCGCTTTCGCGGGCTTCGTCATTACGTCGTCCAACATTATGCCGGAGCGGAGTTTTTTCAGATGTTCTTCTTTGATCTCTCCCTCCGCCTTTGCTATATAGGTTTTGGGTACGTCGTTTTTCGAAGCCGTAAGATTATACGCCAACTCGCCGTCATTCGTCAGCAGGACCAATCCTTCCGAATCGTAATCCAATCTGCCTACGGGGAAAATGCGTTTGCCGCATTCGACGTAATCCATTACGGTCTTTCTGCCTTTGTCGTCTTTTACCGACGTGATACAGCCTTTCGGCTTGTTCAGCATTATGTAAATTTCCCGCCTGACGGGGTCTATTCTGACCCCGTCTACGTAAACCGCGTCGTTATAAACGTCCACGTCCACGCCCGGCGCGGTTATTTGCTTTCCGTTGATTTTTACTCTGCCGTCGGCAATCATTCTGTCCGCCTCGCGGCGGCTGGCGACTCCCGAATCGGCTATGAACTTATTGATTCGCACCGCTTACTCCATTCATACTAACGGAACAAAGAAAATATTCCGCCTCTTTCAATATCTATAGTATATAATTTTTCTTCGAAAATCAAGCGGTTATCCTTAAAAACCTTTACCGACCCCACGGCTTCCGAAGCCGAATGCGGAGCCTTTATCGATTCCACGCTTTCGACCGCCGTTTCCGTTCGTTCACTGCCGTCCTTTTTCAGCGGATAGTACAAAGCGTTTTTGACCTTCAAATCGGCGCTTTTGACCTTTCGGTTGCCCGTGACGGGAACGGTTTTATAGACGTAATCCGGCGAAACGACGCGACACATCGAATAATTTGCGAACGCTTCGTCCATAAGACGCGCGGTAAGTTCGAAATAATCGTAATAATTCAAAGCCACCGCGACGACTTCCATTCCGTCCCTTTCCGCCGAAGCTATCAGACAGCGTCCCGAACTTTTGGTAAAGCCCGTTTTTACTCCCGTTGCCCCCTCGTAACTGTAAAGGATCTTGTTCTTATTGGCGAAATACCTGGTTTCCTTACCGTCTCCGGACACGGTAATGTTCTTTGTGGAAACTATTTTTTTGAATTCGGGATTTTTCAAGCCCTCCGCGGCTATCAGCGCAAGTTCGTGCGCCGTGGTATAATGGTTTTCGTCGTGCAACCCGTGCGGATTCGTAAAAGAAGTATTTTTTAACCCCATTTTTTGGGCTTTTTCGTTCATTTTTGCAACGAAATTTTCCACCGAACCCGAAGTATGAACCGCCAGAGCCACGGCGGCGTCGTTCCCCGAACGCAGCATAAGTCCGTACAAAAGTTCCTCCACGGTAAAGCGTTCGCCTTCTTTCAGGTATATGGAACTGCCCTCTATACCGACTGCCTCTTTCGGAATGACCACGGTATCGGAAAGATCGGTATTTTCCAACACCACAAGCGCCGTCATGGCTTTCGTTGTAGAAGCCATCGGAAGTCTGGCGTCCGCATTCGATGACGCCAGCAGTCTTCCCGACGTCACCTCCACCACGGCGTAGCCTTGTCCCGAAGCCGACGCAAAATCCGATCCCGAAGCGGCGTTCGCTATCGCAAAAAACGCGAAAACAAACGCCGTCACGAAAGCAAAAGTTAAAATTAACGCGATTTTTTGCGAAAACTTTTTACGAATTGCTGAGCCGTTTCCAACCATTTTTCCAGACCCTCCGCGGGGATTTCGGTTTCTTCAACCCTTTCCTCTTTGCGTTTTCCGAGTTTAAAATTGATACTGAATGTTATATCCGACATAGTTTTTTACCTCCCGGATTAGTTTGGATCACATAGCCGAAATTATTCCGGAAAGCGATATTTCGGCTTCGCAAAAAAGCCTCAGATTTTCCGGCATTAACGGATATCCGGAATCGGATTTATTGTATGCGCCCTGTCGCATAAGACTTATTTTATTATGAATTAAGTCGATTTTCATAATAGTTGCGGTTATAGAATCATGTCTTTTCAAATAGTGATCTTCATTTTTTGATGAAAATATCAAATAAATCATTTTTAGCTTTATCGATCCCGTCAATTTTAATAAATTTATCTTCCTGCGCTTGGGTCCGAAATAAAAAGACAGAGTTTCCGAATTGAATCTGACCCCTTTTTCGTCCGTCGAAACTTCGAACGGTACGGTGAACGTTAAAAACGAAAGTTCTCCGGCGATCGCATTGTCCGAATTGAATAGATCGAGTTTCAGTCTGAGCTTCATAAATATATTATGAGTAAAGCTCCGAAAACAATCAGCGGCGTCGGTTTAACTTAAAGCGCAAAAAAAGGCGCGCTGCGCGCGCCTTTTACGTTCGGGTCAACGTGAAAAAGTTTTATTTTCTGTGTTTGAACTCCTCGTTCACCTTCTTTTTGACGGAGCTGACGTTGTACATACTGCGGTAAGTCATTGTCTTCAGAACGTACGCCAACACAATCAAAAGCGCAATTCCCACGACGGCCCCGCCTATTACCAACAAAATCGTTGTGGTATTGCTCAGCTTTTCACCTGTCTTTTCGCCGTCGGCACTGACGGGTTGCAGTATCACCAAAATCGTTTCGTTGTATACGAAGTCGTAATTGGGATCGTCACCGCCGGAAGGTCTGATCGTATTGTCGCCGACCATAACTCCTCCGAGGTTCACGGAGGGCGCCTTCAGCAGGTCTTCCGCGGTATCGCCTTCGGCAAATCCGTCGTAAGTATATTCGAATTGCGGCGTATCGCCCAGGTGAGTACCGGGCGCGACCGCGGTGACCGTCAACGTGCGTTTCTTTACCGTGAAGTTTTCTGCACTCGGACCGGATATCTCGTAGTTGTTGTTCGACGGCGAAACGCGGACGGTGTATTGACCGGCATCGATTATTTCCGTCACCGCCGTGTTGCTGGTATTGTTGGTAAAGCGTTTGATCGGCTGACAGTCGTCGCCTTCGATGACGCCCGTGAACGAAACCTTTACAAAATCGGAAAGATCGATGCCCGAATACACCAGATCTTTTGTGCCGCTGATCGTAACGGTGATCTTTTTGGGAGTGATCTTCAGCGTGGTGTTGGCTTCCAAAGCCGAAACGCCTTCGTAGTTCTCGTTTCCGAAGAACGAAGCAGTGATCTTATGTGTTCCGATCGGCGGATTTTCGGGTATAATTCCGTCAGTCGACACGAACGAATAGCTGACGGGGACCTGCATACTCGGCACTTCTTCGGAAGCCAGGAAATACACAGACGCCGTAACGGCATTGGTTTCGGAATCGAATTCGCCGTAGACCATTTCTATGTTCTGTGCCGAGAACAAAATCGTCGGTTTGGCTTTCAATATCTTCAATCTTACCGAGCCCTGGGTCGAATAATACGTTTCCATATCCGGATTCGATTCGTCGCCCGAGATCTTTAATACAACGTTGATATCGTAATCACCGGCGTTTTCGGGAGCGACAAACGAATATCCGTTGAGGTAGTTTTCGTCGTTTTCGTCCACGGGATATATCGTTCCGGTGCCGTATGCTCCGGAATAGCGCAATTCTACGGAAACTTCGTATCCTTCCATTTCCAATAACTCGCCGGTATAGCTTACCGAAACAGGTTGATTATTGTATACCACGGACATAGTGCCGCCGGAGGCTTCGTTTATAGTAACCGTACCCAACGATCTGATCCTGGCGGGGATATAAACCGCCACGTTGGAAGCCATCGTATAGTTTTCGTTCAAGATGTTCTGACTTTCGTCGCCCGTATACAATACGAATCTGTTCATCATAACGAACGCGTCGTCGGAGACTTCTCTGGTCGTCATGGAAACGTTGTACGATATTCTGAGGTTCGCGTCTTCCAGACCCGTCAGCAGTCCTACCACATTGAAATAATCGTTGAATATCGAAGTGGGCGATTGCGGCGTGCCGTTATAAGTATAGAAGTTCGGAACGTCGGTACGGCCGTTCAACGGCTTTTCGTAGACCTGACCGCTGGCTTCTATATAAATAGATCTGGCGGAAACCTGAACTGTTCTGTACGCCTGTTCGCGTCCCGTAGCCGCGTCGGAAATTTCGTAATTCTGTATTGCGCCGTCGGCGTAGGAAGCATAAAGCGCAAGTGTGTACTTGCCTACCGTTCTTATCCGGTCGTAAGCCTGACCGTCGACATATTTAAGCGTTATGACGATATTCGCGTTGGCTGCGTTCTCGCCGGCTATGAAGCCTTCGAAAACGGCGTATACGCCGAAATCGGAGTATTCGGTGACGGAACCGGAGAAGGTTATGCTTTCTCCGTATATCAGAGCTATTACGGAATTGTAATCGGAAACGGATACCGTCAGCTGTTTTTTAAGTATCGTACCTGCGCCCAGCAATTTTTTGGACTCCGGCAGAATAAAGTTGGAATTCAGCGTGGAGCCGCCGGAAGAACCCAGGAAATTACAGCTTAGAGTAATGTTTTTATCGTCTCCGGCGAAGTAGTCCGTATCCGAATCGTAAGTTGCGGTGAAACGCAGGTTCAGCAATTTGTAATAGTAGCTGAATTCTTGGGAGAATCTGTCGTCCGAAGCGGGTTCCATATCGTTATACAACAAAGCTTCCAATCTGGTACGGAGGTCTCCTATGTTGTTGGTGCCGTCGTAAACTTTTTCTTTTCCGATCAATCCGACGATCAAATTCCAATCGTTATCGGTCAAAACCGTATTCAGATCGAATTTTTCGATTATCAGGAAATAACTCCTTTCGTTATGCGTTTCGAAGTTGATGTTCAATCCGCCCTCGCCGTTCAGTACCGTTACGGTAACGGCGTATTCTCCGACGAAATTGGAGTTTTCTTCGCCCTGCTTTTCGCGCTCTATACGGAAATATTTTTTGAATATCGCCGTCAAAGCTTCCTCGTCGCCGCTGCCTCTTTCCAACCATTCGGAATATTCGGCGTCCAAAGGCTGGTATCCCCAATAGCCGTCCTCGCTTTTTTCGGGTCTTTCGATATATCTGTAATAATCGGGTTCGGCAAAATTCAGATAGCTGAATATTTCCGTCAGAACGTAACGCTGCGGATCATTTTCGTCTTGCAGGAATCCTGCTCCGTCGATATCACCCAATCTGAAATCGATCGTCTGCGGCGCAATCCTGAACTTTTGGAAGGACGTGCTGACTAAAGTAACGGTAAAGTTAGCGGCGTCGTCGTTTTCGGAACTAAGCAGCACTACGGTCGAAATATTGTACCAGCCTGCGTCTGAAACGCCGTTTGTGGTCAGATCCGGACGCAACGCAAACTCGAGTATATTCTCCTCGTTGCCTATTATCGGAACTTGCGTTGACATATAGAACGGATTGGTGTCCTTTATTTCCGGATAAACATAATTCGAAGGATCGGCGTCCGGCGGAATATCGTTTTCGCTTCTGAGATATTTTCTGCCGTCATAATCCACGATTATGATCTTGTTGTTGATATCTACGGAAACCTGACGCTTGTTTATTTGGAACGTCAGCGATCCTGATATTCCGTTGATATGATAATTGGAGCTCATCGCGGGATCGACGATTTCCACGCCCACAACGGTATAGCCTCTGTCGGAAACGTTTTCGCCTTCTTCACGCAACAGACGCATATCCAAAAGTTCGCCCGGTATCAGCTCGTATGCAAAGTTCAAATTATCGCCGTCGGCAATGCCGTACTCTTTTGCCAAAGTGACCTGGTCTGCGACATTTTCGACGTTGAAGGTCAGAATAAATTGAGTTATCTGCAGTTTTCCGGGCGCAATCAGTCTGTTACCTTCGTAATACAACCCGTCGCCGAGATCGGGATATCCTTCCGCTTCCCAATCCGAATTAGCCGCGTATTCGAAAGATCCGTAATAAATCTCGTAATTCGCGTTGGCATAGATTTCCGGATCGGCGTCAGGATTCAAATAGCCCGTGAAGAAGTAAGTTCCGACGTTCTTGTAGCCCGGGAAGTCCTCGTTCAAGGGTATGAAAACCAATCCGTCTGCTGAAATTTCCAAAGCCATGTTTATGAATTCGAACTTATCGGTGCCGACGGTACCGGAGTTTTCGGAATCGGGCAGCGAAGAATTAAGCGTGATAAGGCTGATATTCCTTGCCTGATATGCGGCGTTGTAAGTTTGCTGTTCGCTGCCGCTGAAGGTCACGCCGAGATAGCGTTTGGCAATAGTGAATTCGCGTTCCAGATATCCGTTCGGTTCGGAAAGCGAATAGTTCTTTACGGGATACGAGGAAGGCTGCCAGATCATCTTTACGCAATACGTTCCGGTGTCGGAAGGCGCGATGTTGCCCAAAGAAACCCTGTTTTCTCCGTCGATAACAAAGAATTCATAGGTAAACGCCGCGTCGAACAAAGATTCGTTACTGCCGTCGTTACCTTTGAATCCGCTATAAACGTAATCGATTCTGCCGAAATCGATCGAGAACGGCAGCCCGTCGTAAATCTTGCCGTCGTAGGTCGATCCGAGCCTGGAATAAGTTGTCAGCTTCGGAGTAACTTCCAACGTCGCGGTTCTGATCCTGAGACGCCATACGATCGCCGTTTCTCCGCTTTCGCCCGCCTCGGCTATTCTGACGTTATAATTGGGGTTGTTTGCGAAATTGGAATTCCTTATTTCGTAAGTACCCGCGTTGATAGGATCGGCGGACATATCGGTATCCATATTAAAGAAGCTTAACGAAATTTCGAAGTCTTCGCGATCCTTTTCGATGAGTCCTTCGCCGGGACGGCTGACGGTTTCCTTCCAGGAAATCAATCCGGCTTTTGATTTAGCGTCGTATTCGGCGGTAAACATTACCGCTTCTTCGTCTATCTCGATGGTGTCGTCCTTCGGCGACAAAGTCAAATATACGTCGCGCTTATTGACGGTCAACTGATAAATAGTGCCCCTGTTCGCGGAATCGATCTCCTTGCTGTCGTAGTTATTCAGATCCGTTCTTCCGTCCGCGGCGACGATCAGTTCGTCGATGCGCAGCAGATATGTGCCTACGTTTGCCGTTTCGTCGCTCTTTACGTTGTCGTTGTAATAGCCGTTCTGATAATCGCGGAAGGATATAGACGCCGTGATGCTCTCGCCGTTTACAAGGTTGCCTATGGAAACCTTCAACGTCCTGTCGGTGCCGTTATATACCACGGCAAAGTTCTTTCCTCCGTCGGCGGTATCGGTAACCGAATACGCTTCGCCCTCCGCCTGATCGTCCGGTGCGGATACCGTCAACGTCAGCAGCCGCGGACTGATGTCCAGCGTGCATTCGGGAATAGATTCCGCGCTGTAGTTTTCGTTTCCGCTGGGTTCGGTATAGCCTGCGTTAAGTTCGTATTCGCCCACGTTGATCGCCGAAACCGATTTGTATTCTATATAAGGTTTAACTTCCGTTTCCGGCAAAACAACGCGGATCTCACTGCCGTTCTCGTCTTCCGTCAAATAATACAATTCGACTCTGAAACGGTTTGATGCAAATACGTCCGTGCCGTCATATATATGATCGACTACGGCGCGATTGTCGACCGCCACTTCCATGCCGGAATCGTCGATATAGTAGATCTGCATCGAAAGCGAACGCTTCCAGATGTTGAAAGTCGCTTCGGCGGTTCCGGTAAAGTTACTGCCGTCGATACCGGAAATCAATATTTTCGCCGGGTTTTCCGTGCTTGATATATTGACGTTGTTTTCGTACGATACCGAAAAATCTTCGTTCATATTCAGACGCGAACCGTCAAAACTGACAACGTAGTCGTTTATATACTGCAATTCAACCGACTCGCCCTGTCCCATATACTGTTTGTCGCGATTGTGAACGGAGATAGAGAAAGAACCCTCTGCGTTGACGCCTATATCGTAAGGAGTTATTTCGAACACGTACAATGCGGGATTGTCGATATAGTTCGCAGCGTTGCTCCCGGATCCGCCTGCATTCATATAATATTTCAGTACATACTTTCCTGCGTCGATTATCGATTTCTTGTCGTTGATTTTTGCTCCGAGATTATCGGGCTGCGAATCGTCGTAGTAGTAATATTCTTCCGTAAAGAGTATGCCGTCGTAATAATTGGTATTAGACGAAGGCATCACGGGAATATTGCTCGTCGCGGAATATGTAAAGGACAGTACTTGAATTTCTCCGTATTCGATAGCCAAGGGAGAAATTACGAAAGTATGCGTCGAGTTTACGATATTGTAGTTATAACCGCCGTATATCGCGTTGGCATACGACGAAGCCCACGTCACGGTAACGGTATAGCTTCCTACGTTCCAAAGAGTTGAATAGTTACCGCCTTCGTAAGAATATGATCTGTTCAGCGAAACCAATCTTTCGCCGCTGGTACCGGCGTCGGAGGTATTTATCTCGTCGGGGCTGCTTCCCAAGGTCACGGCAATCAGTTTTGAAATATCCAGATCGTTGCGCCCGGTTATATTGGAAAACTGTCCGTACAGCTGATTATAGGTCAAAGTGGTGCCGGTGCCATCCAATAATCCGCTGCCGTTGAAACCGCGAATCGAATACTCAACGGCAATATCCGCCTTTTCGATAACAATCTGCCCGGCAGTTTCCCCGATAAGCGTATAGTTTTTCACCACGGAAGGTCTGCCCAAAGCGTCGCCCGCAGACGAAAGGATTATCGAAACGTCGTAGGTTCCGGCATTGACTACGCCAAGAGGATAAACGACGCTGCCGGCGCTGTAAGTCACTTTATACCCCAACGGATTTATTCCGTTTTCGTCCGCGAACGTCACATCGATATCCGCGACGCCCGATTCGGCGACGCTATCGACGGATTTCCATACCGGGACAACGGTAAACGTGTTGTTCTGACCGCTGTAGGTCTTGGTAAGTTGTTCTTTCATCGCCTCCCAATCCAATTCGACTTGCCTGGGAACAATGTTGAAGATCGAATACCTGCCGCCTTCGCTGTTACTTAATTGGAAGTTGCATTCGTTGTAAGCCTGCGGTTTTAAAACCACCAGAACATAATAAATACCTATTTTCACAGCCGGTTCGAATGTGTTTTCGGGCAATTCGGTTTGCGACGTTCCGTAAGTAGCCCGGCATTCGTCGTTGTAAGCGTTCATTGAGATCATATCGGAGAACGTTTCTACAATGAAGTTGTCCGGATCGAACAATTTGGCGATTTCTTCGCTGAGGTTGTTGTTGATCGTTTCGTTGTCGACGTAAAATCCTCTGATATCGGGATGAACGGGCAAACCGTTATAAATCACGTCTGAACTGCCGACTTCGTCGCCGTAAACTATCTTTAAGCCGCGGCGCTGAATTTCACCCGTAATGTTGCTCAGCGTCAAATTTTCGCTAGTGGGATTGCCGGCATCGTCTATCTGGACGTAATCCGAAGTGTTGTCTATCGTAAACTGCAATGAAATCTGAGTT
>CALVXZ010000030.1 GCA_944371785.1 uncultured Clostridia bacterium
GACGCCGCCGCATTCCACGGCGTCGCCTTCAAAACGGTTCAAAGACAGGCAGGAAGTCACCGTAGAGCTTTTGCCGTTCGTCGGGGAAACCGTGGCGACGATACCGCCTATGGAATAATATCTCGCCAACGGCGCGGCGGCGGTTATATCGAAATTAATTGTGCAATCGGAAATACATTCGCGGATTATCGTGTTTCTGTCCGCACCAGCCGTGTCGTTTCCGACTATGCCGCCTATATTGGGAATGGCTCCGGCGGTAGAGGACGACAGATCGCCCCCGTTATACGAATGAGAAACTATGCCGTAATTGGTTGCGGTAATGCCGCCTATCAAAGTAGACGAACGTTCTACGTCTTCGGTATCCGAATCCGGCTGGTCGTGTACGACGGAGGAATTTGCCGTCAAAGCTCCGTAATTATAACAATTATCGATGTCGCCGCGGTTGGCAACGGCAACGCCCGCGGCGTTCGGCGACCAATCCTTTATCGCGGTGGAAGTTGTCATTGCCGCGCGGTTTACGGATCCGGATACCGTGCCGCCGAAAGCGTTTTCTCCGACTATCCCCGAAACGTCCAGGGTGACGGTGACGGCGGCGGAACCGAGTGCGGTTTCGCAGTTTATGATCTTGCCGTAATTTAACCCGGCAATGCCTCCCAAATACGAATTGTTGGCTTCCGCCTGACCGTCGAAATCGGAATCGCCGGAAATATCGAAAGTCGCATAAACGTTTGTTATGTTGCCCCGATTTTCGCCTATCAGTAACCCGAAGTAGGTATCGCTGTCGGAATTGTTTTCGTGCAGCGTACCCGAAAAAGTAAATTCGACTTC
The DNA here is from genome assembly GCA_944371785.1 of uncultured Clostridia bacterium. GTDB lineage: Bacteria > Bacillota > Clostridia > Christensenellales > DTU072 > Stercoripulliclostridium_A. Next base: position 829 of record CALVXZ010000030.1, read on the forward strand.
GGATATCGCGGCGTTATTTACGCGCGCGAACAGCCCCGTGGTGGAATCGTAATCGAATTCGGCGTTTCCGAAATCCAATTTCAGATCCGACACGTTTCCGTTTATTTCGTCAAAAACCGCGCCGGCGAAAATTCCGTCGTCGGCTAAGCCGGACACCGTAATCGTATGCCCGTTGCCGAACAGATCGCTTTGCAAGGATACGCTTTCGGTTCCGTCGACAGCGATCGTGAAATCGCGTTCCAACGTCACCGTCCTTTTGCCGCCCGAATAATACGCGCTGAACCCGTCGTAGCGCACGGTCAGATCCCTGACTGTGGCGCCCGTCGCGGCGCAGAACGGATCTCCTAGGTAACCGCCCGTCACGGTTATGATGTTGCCGCCGCCGTCCAATACCCCGGTAAAGCGAAGGTCGGGGTCCGCCGACAGGGCGATCTCGAAATCGTTTTCTATCGTGACGTATCTGTCCGAACCGTCCAGGGCGTTCAACAGCACCTCCGCGGAGTCTGCCCTGACGGGAGCCAGACGCGAACCGTCCCCCAATACCGTAGCGGATACCGCCGTCAGAGCCGCCGCAGCGATCAGGAAAACCGCCGCGAACGCGATGACGGCGTTCAGGATCTTTCGGCGGTCGCCCGTGACCGCGCGGCTTTTCGGGGATATTACCGCTCCGCGCCTGTCGGTTTTAAGCGCTTTGCCGTGGCTGAGTTCGTAAGTTTTTTCCAATCTGCCGCCGTCGGCGTTCAAATCGGTTTCTTCGCCCGTGATCACGCGCATTTCGTCGGGAGCGACTTCCTTTCCGCCGGCATACAGCCTTAACGCTCTGCCGGCTGCGGATCTGAAACGGGCGTAATCTTCGGGGTATTCCGGCAAAACCGTTTTTTCGGCGGCGCGCGGAGTAAAAGAGGCGAGTATCTTGCGGCTGCCGTACATCACGGCGAGGCTTTCCAACGGGAAACGCCCGTAAACGGCGCCGTACAGTTCCGGAGTTTCTTCCAGAATTGCGTAAAATTTCTGTTTGTCGTCCGAAACCGCGGCTTTATGCAGGGCTTCGGCGTTTTTCAGTAGCTTTTCGTTCATTTTTTCTTTGTTTTGACCTTCCTGTCCAAAGCCCACTTGTCCAGGATCTCGTAGACGTATTCGGTGTTGACGTCGTTGCCTTCGACGGCGCGCCGCAACAGTTTGTTGGATTCGCGGTATTCGTTCAAAAGCTCCTCCGTCGATTTCTTTTCTTCGGCGAGTTCTTTTGCCAGGGCGGCTTCCGATTCCAGGATCTCTTTCAGGCGCAGGTTGCTTTCGCCGATCGCTTTCGCCACCGATTTATCCACGAAGTCGCCGATCTTTTCGACGTTTTCGGTATAACGGCGGAGGCTGTCCGACAACGATTTGATATCGTAAGCGCGTTTTCTTTCCTCCAAAAACGCCTCTAATCTGGCAAGGTCCTGTTCGGCGCGCGCCTCCGTGGCGACTGTTTTTTCCATACGGTCGGAGATCCGGCTCATGGCTTCGGACAGGCGGTTCGCGTTTGAAAAATATTTTTCGCAGCAGGCTGTGAATCCGGTCACGCTTTGTTTCAGCTCGGCGGCTTTGTCCGCCTGTTCCGACAAAGACTTTCCGATCTTTTCTAGGTTTCCCTTTATATCGCCGGACATGGCTTCGTTGAGTTTTTCTATATCCCCGGAAGCCCGTTCGTAAGCCTCCACGAAAGCGGAAAGGTTCTGCCGCATCGGCTCCAATTCGTCGCGGTAGGCTTTAAAAGCCGTTATCAGCGTTTTAATTTCGGCGTTGTCCATATTTGCTCCTTATACGCTCCAAAGCGTTTTTTATGCGTTTATCGTCCGCCTGTAATTCGGCGAGATCCGTTTTCAGAGTTCCGAGGATCAGCTCCTTTGCCGATCTGTCGTCTACTTCGGCGAGGTACCCGACGACGTTGTAATCCAACCGCGCCGCGCCCTGACCCATACAGGCGTCTATCAGGTTTATCAACGCGCGGTCCTTGGACAGCGCGAACATTTCCTTTGCCTTTTCGTATCTGCCGCGCGTCCAGAAAGCTATGCCCGCGCCGCGGTAATCGCCTTTTCTGACGAAGGCGCGATGAACTTCGATATCGTCCAGGGCGGCGCGGACTGCGCCGTCGTCGCGCATCGCGTCGGCGGCGGAAACGGCGTTGTCGTACTGACCGAGGCGTATGAATTCCGCAACGCGGCGTTTCAGCTCCTCGTCGTCCGTTTCGACTTTCGTCATCACCTTCGACAGCCGTCTGACGCAGCTTGCCGCGTCGACGCAAGTGAACTCGGCAGCGAAAAACTGCCTGAACAGAGGGATCGCGGCGTCCTCGCATACGATCAGCCGCCTTTTGGCGCGGGTGACTCCGACGTAGAACAGGTTAAAATAATACCTGTATACCGAATTTTCGTCGGCGCGTTTGCGGTCTACTTTCATCCTTTCCAGCTCCCGCCATTTCTGTTCGGAATCGCTGAGGACGTCGTATAAGATCACGGTGTCGCGTTCCAGCCCCTTGGCTTCGGATACGGTCAGCACCTCCGGACGGGGGTAGCGGCTTTTTATTTCCGACTTCCTTTTGAAATCGTTTACTATCACCGTGTAACCTTCCAGCGAAGCCTGTTTCATCAGCTCCAACAGATTGCCGCCGTGAACGTAAACGGCGTCGGTATCCGCGTCTGATTCGACGATACGGCTCCTTAAAACGAAGTTATGGGTCCCGAAAAGCGACATATTCAGATACCCTAACCGTTCCGTCAATTCGGCTATCTTTTTCGTGGAGCGGTAATTGTGTTTCAATTCTCCGATCACGGAATTGCCGCCTCCGGCAAGCGTTTTCAGATAGGCGAACGAAAAATAGGAGGGGTTTATCATTTGCAAAGCGTCGCCGACCGCGAATATCTTCAACGAAACGCCGCGTATCAGCTGCAGCTCCTTTTCGGTCAGATCCTGCGCTTCGTCGACGATCGCGACGGAATAGCTTTCGCGCATCGTTCCCGACAGCCTTTCGGCGATCAAGGGGTTGTCGACCACGCCGTTTTTTGCCATAAACGCACGGTATTCCGCGGCGATACGGTATACGGCTTCGGCTTCGGAAGCGGTCAGGGAGCCGCGGCGTTCGGATATATATTCTTCCTCCGACGGATAGGGGCGGGCGCGCCCGAACAGGTAGCCGTAAATTTCCTTGTAAACGACTTCGGCGCCGATAGAGGAAAGGCGTTTGAACAGCCCTTCGACTTTTCCCGAATTCGGCATAAAGACCCTGATGAAGTAATCTTCGTTTGCGACTTCGACGTCGCCGAAGTATCTGCGGTACAGATCCTCCGGCAGCAGGCAGTCGATCTTGTTTTCGATATAATCGGCGATGTTATACAGCTGCGTCTTCCAATTCTGAGAATTCGGCAGGTAAACGCCGAGTTTGAATTCCAAAGCGCGCGCTATATCCGTGCCGCGCACTATGACGTCGCCCCGTTTATCCGCCTGCAGCAGCCGTATTGCGTTTTCCCTGACCGCGTTCAGTTTTTGCCGGGTCTCTATCAAAAGCCCCCGTGAAAAAGTGGTATACAGCGTCTTTCCGCGGTAGTTTCTGGAGGCGGTGAACAGCGCTTTGTCTATGCAAAGGTTGGTCTTGCCGGAGCCCGCCACGCCCTGAACGACTACGGAACGGTCCTCCGTTTCGACTATCGCGCGCTGGGCGGAGTTGAGTTTCGGATAATTGACGTCCGCGGCTTCGGACAGCCGGTAGAGTTTTTTCATATCGTTTTCGCCGGGGGTCAGTTCCGTCGCCGCCAGGACGAATTCGAATTCGGGGTTGGCTTCCATAAAAAGCGCTATCCTGCGGTCGTTCAATCTTACGGCTTTTTCCGCGGAACGGTAGCCGAAGAACACGATATCGCTTTCGCCGACGTTGAAAAAGAAGGTGTGCGAAGCCGCGGAAACGCGGTAATTGCCTGCCTTCGGAATGCCGCTAAGCAAAACGGCGTCGGTAATTTTCGACAAAAAAGTATCTATCCCGACAAAATCCTTCACCTCGCGCAGGAACAGTTCCGTCTTGTACACGGCGGAAGCGTCCGTAAGAAGTATGCGCGCGCAAACGGCTTTCAGTTTTTTTTCAAAAGGTTGCATTACCTGTATTATCCGATAATTTTGTGAATTTCAATTGTCGGTTCTGCGGCGGTCGCGCGATTTCGTCCGACGCGGGCTTCGCATATTGCAAAGCGGGTCGCCGTCAGAACGCCGTTTTCAGCGCCGACAGCAGCTTTACGAAATCTTCCGCGTTGCCGGGACGGCAGGGCAGTTCCCCCGGAAGCCTGGCATCTTTGCAGACGCCTTTTTCGAAAAAGTACGTCCTGACCCTGGCGTTGTTCCGACAGGATCTTTCGGCGGCGGCGGTCAGCTCCGCGGCGGTTTCGGCGTAATATTTTTCGACGCGCTCTTTCAGCCGCGCCAACGCTTTGCGTTTGTTCTGCAACTGACTCCTTTCGTCGCGGCAGACGACGGATATCCCCGTGGGAAGGTCGGTCGCTCGTACCGCGGTTTCGACTTTGTTGACGTTCTGCCCGCCGGCGCCGTCGGAACGGAACAGACTTACGGCGACGTCCTTTTCGTCGAATGCCCCGGCGGTTTCCGCAAGGGGACAGGACAATACTTCGATCTCGGAAACGCCGTCGGAATGTATCCCCGATTCCAGGTCGAACAATCCGTTCGCCCCGGAAATCGTCAGCTTTATATAACGCAGTCTGCCTTTTTCCGTGACGCAATCGGCGACTTCGAAACTTCCGTCCGCCAACAGGGCGGCGCCTTTTACGGCTTCCGAATAATACTCCGCCAAAGCCGGGGAGCCTCCGCGGAGCTTTACCGAAACGCTCCTTTTTTCGGCAGTTTTTTCGGACGGCAGCGCGATCCGGAACAAAAGCCTTTCCCTCTCCCGTTCCAGCGCTTCGTTTTCGGCGGCGTGCGGGTCGGCGGCTATCAGTTCGCCCAGCTCCTTCCATTCCGCATAAGCCGAGGCGCGTCTTTCTATCGCGCGGCTTTCGCGCATCAATTCCGCGTACACCGCGCGGTCCGCGGAGTATTCGGGCGCAGCCAACATCTCGGAAAGTTCGTTAAACCGTTTGTATGCGGCGGCTCCGCTGTTTACGATATTGATCGCGATACTGTCCATCAACCGTTCTCCGAATGCGCTATATCCGTGTTTTCAAAGAGGGGATTTCCCTTAAATTACTGCTGATCTCGATCTCCAAACCCATTTCCGACAGCATTCGGAAAAAGGTTTTTTCAAAATCGGTGGAAACTATCATCCGCGTAAAAGATATCGCGGTTTTGCCGTTATAGGTAACCACTCCGATATTTACGGGAACCTTTTTACTGATATTTATATTAAAGGTAAACCGGTTCACGAACTTTTCCATACCTTCCGGCATACGCACCACGCCCAGGTTGGATATTATCAGAGTCTGCTTTGTTTTCCTGGAGACCGTCTTTCCGAATTTCGTGAAAAACGTCTTTAACCCGACGGGCAGGATTTTCATGAACGGGTTCGTCGAATAGAATGCCGACAGCGAAAGTTTTTCGGCAAGCTCGCCCGTGTCGGAAAGGCTTTCGGCAAGCTGGCGTTTGCATATCGCGATATAGGCGCCCAGGTCATCGGGGGTGACCGCGGGGTTCACCGAACATTTGGTCAGCGTCGTAAAATTCGTCAGAGTTTCGGAGGGGAAAATCTTTCTGAGGTTCACCGGTATCATCGCGACGATATCCTGACCCGATTCGTTGTTTTTGAAGAAGGTTTTTTTGATGGAAAGCAGCGCGACCGCGGCGATAAAGGCGGTGACCGTACAATCGTGCGCTTTTGCGGCGGCGTGCAGTTTGTCCGCCGACATATATCCGTGTATCAGACCGTATCCCAAAGTTTTAAAGCGTCTGCCGCGGATGCCGAAGCAATTTTTGCCCGCCATTTTGCCCACGACTCCGCCCAACAGTTTGTACTGCGTATAATACCGCGAGATGCTGTCTTCGGTTTCGGAGGACTTTACCGGTTCGCCGACCACTTTGATGTTGCCTTTCGGGGGCAGTTCTTCGCCGCATTCGTCCAAGTATCTGTATACCAGGGATTTCAGGAACTCCATTGCGCCGGAGCCGTCGCACAGCCCGTGGAAAAAATCCACGGAGATACGTTTTTTATAATATTGGACGCGGAAGAGGTAGCGGTTGTTTTTCAGAAAATCTATTTTCTGAAACAGTATACCGTTATCGGGGAAAGCTCTGGGGGGCAATTCGTTCTGATCGAAGTAGTAACGGAAAAAGCCTTTCCGCAGCTGGACCGCGAAAGTGGGAAAGCGCGGCAGGATATCTTTCAGCGCCGTTTCCAGGTTGTCGCCGTCGACGAAATTCTCCATTTCGGCGGAGAGTCTGAAAATTGACATTGTGGTGGCGGTGCTGCTCATCGGATAAATATCCGCAGAATTATCCATCCTGTACCACTTGGCTTGCGATTCCTGGGACTTTCGCATGGTTATATTATAATTTATTTTAACGGCATAGTCAACTTTAACGGCAAAGTCGGCGTTTTACGGCTCAGGCAAGCCGTATCGGGGGCTTAGTCATATAACCTCTCGGCGGAGAATAGCTTATATGGAAGGAGTATTTATGGCGCATTCGTTTTCGTATATAAACGGCGAGATCACCGTTACGGGAGTATTGGACGTAAAAGAATTCGGTTCCGCGGAAATATTGGCGGCGCTGGAAGGGGAGAGCCTGCTGATAAGGGGCAGCGATTTCAAAATCGTATCGGTCGATTTAAAGGAAACCCGTCTGATCGCCACGGGAAAGATCTCCTCGATGCAATACGGCGGAGGAATAAGCGGCGGCTTTTTCAAACGCTTGTTCAAATAGTGGGCGTTTCCGAAGAATTATTGACTTTTTCGGCGTATTTCGCGTTGGGAACGCTGATGTTTTTTATCTGCAAAGCGCCGGATAAGATTAACTCCGCACGCGTCAGAACCGCCGTGCAGGTGTTTGTCGGGTTGGTCTGCGGCGCGCTTTTCGTCGCCGTTTCGGAATTGTTTTTCGGCGGCAGGATCGGCGTGATAAATTATTTCGCCGCGTCGGCTTCGGCGGCAGGTTGCGCCGTTTTTCAAAACGCGGCGGCGCGTTGATCCGACGTTTTTCGGGGATACCTCCTCCGTAGCGGCGTTTCCGTGCCGGCGCAACGGCTTTTTTTGCGAACGACAGGCGTTTTACAGGCTTTTTTTAAAAATTCGGTATTGCTAACGCACGCATAATTTGTTATATTATTGTAGAGGTGTTTTATGGCGAGAAAACAAATTTTTGACAGACTTATTACCGAATTCGGCAAGAACACGGACGTCAACTGCCCGTTGCCGGAATACCCCCGTCCGCAGATGGTCAGGGATTCCTACATAAACCTGAACGGCGAATGGGATTATGCGATCACTCCGATGAGGGTGGACAACCCTCAGTACGGCGGCAAGATCCTGGTGCCGTTTTCTCCGGAGTGCATACTCAGCGGCGTAGAACATATCCTGCAACCCGACGAATTCTTTTACTATAAACGCTATTTCACTCTGCCCGACGGATTCAACAAGGGGAGAGTCTTGCTGAATTTCGGCGCGGTGGATTACGAGGCGGAGATAATTTTAAACGACAGATCGCTGATGAAACACCGCGGCGGATATTATCCGTTTTCGGTAGACGTCACCGCCGCTTTAAGGAAGGGCGAAAACAAGCTGGTCGTGAAAGTATCCGATCCTTCGGACACCGCTCCCGGTTCGCACGGAAAACAGAAATTAAAACGCGGCGGCATATTCTACACTCCGCAATCCGGCATCTGGCAGACGGTGTGGCTTGAAAGCGTACCCGAAAAGTACGTCGCCGCGCTGTACCTGACCCCCGATATCGATTCCGACAGCCTGGAAGTCAGGGCGCAATCCAACGAAGGCGCGCTGTCCGGAACGGTCACGGCTTTCGACGGGGAAAATGCTGTCGCCGAGGCGGAGCTGAAAGACGGCAAAGCGGTATTGAAACTGTCCGGTTACGAACTGTGGTCGCCCGAAAACCCGAAGCTGTATTCGCTGAAGATCCGCGCCGGCGAGGACAGGATAGATTCTTATTTCGGAATGAGGAAATTTTCCGTCGGCAAAGACGTCCGCGGAATTCCGCGCCTGATGCTGAACAACAAACCTTATTTCCACAACGGGTTGTTGGACCAGGGATATTGGCCGGACGGTCTGTACACTCCGCCGTCGGACGAAGCCATGATCTTTGACATTTCCGAAATGAAAGCGCTGGGATTCAATATGCTCAGAAAGCACATAAAATTGGAGCCCATGCGTTGGTATTACCATTGCGACAGGTTGGGAATGATAGTGTGGCAGGATATGGTAAACGGCGGGATGGGCGCGAATACCGCGCTGAACGGCATCAGAGGATTTTTACGTCTGCCGCCCGACGATTCCAAATACAAGCTGTTCGGAAGGCAGGACGCCGAAGGCAGAAAAGAATATTATACGGATACCAAACGCACGGTTTTGGGACTCTATAACTGCGTTTCTATAGCGGTGTGGGTTCCGTTCAACGAATCGTGGGGACAATTCGACGCGCTGAAAGCCGCTGAATTCGTCCGCGCTTTGGATTCTACCAGACCGATAGATCACGCTTCGGGTTGGCACGATCAGGGCGGCGGAGATTTCTGTTCCCTGCACATCTATTTCCGTCCCGTCACCATTCCCGAACCCGACAAGAAAGGCAGGGTGGTGATCCTTTCGGAATTCGGCGGATATTCTACGGGCATAGAAGGGCACGTTTTCAATAAGACGAAAAGTTTCGGGTACAAAAAATTCAGCGATACTGCCTCTTTCGACAACGCCTATCACAGGCTGTTCGAACACCAGATTCTGCCGCTGATACCGCGCGGACTTTCCGCCACGGTCTATACTCAGCTAAGCGACGTCGAGGATGAAATAAACGGGCTTTACACCTACGACAGGAAGGTGCTGAAACCGGACGCCGAACGATTGGTAAAACTGAACGCCGAGATATACGAAACGTTCCAAAAAGCCGTGGGAGAGGAAGAATAAAACGGCTGTTGGTCAAAAACCGTCTTTCGCGATGCTGAAAAAAGGGAGCCTTACGAAGGCTCCCTTTATATAAGCTGCTTTTTGCGGATCGTCCGTCAGAGCGCGCCTCCGCATTCTTCGATGATGGCTTTTGCGGCGCGTTTGCCTGCCGACATAGCCAAAATTACGGTTGCGGAACCGGTCGCGGCGTCGCCTCCGGCAAAGACTCCGGGCACCGAAGTGCGCCCGACTTCGTCTACTTTTATAACGCCGCGGGAATCGGTCTTTAATTCGGGGCAGGAATTTGTCAGCACGGGGTTCGGCGAGGTGCCCAAAGCCATAATGACTTCGTCGGTTTCCATTTCGAATTCGCTGCCGGGGATATCGACGGGACGGCGCCTGCCGCGTTCGTCGGGTTCGCCCAATTCGGTGCGGATCAAACGCACTTTTTCGACTTTGCCGTTTCCGATTATTTCCACGGGCGAGGTCAGCAGCATCAATTCTATGCCTTCTTCCTCGGCGTGTTCGATCTCTTCCTTTCTTGCCGGCATTTCCGCCCTGGAACGGCGGTAAACTATCGTGACGCGATCCGCGCCGAGGCGCATAGCCGTTCTGGCGGCGTCCATAGCCACGTTGCCGGCGCCCACTACTACTACGTTCCTGCCGCGTTGCACGGGCGTGGCGGAATCGGGGTCCATGGCTTTCATCAGGTTTACGCGGGTCAGAAATTCGTTCGCCGAACATACGCCGGGCAAGCCTTCGCCGGGGATATTCATAAAGCTGGGCAGCCCCGCGCCCGTTCCCAAAAAGATATAATCGAACCGTTGTTTCAATTCGGATATCGTCAGACTTTTTCCGATCACGGCGTTGGTCACTATCGTCGCGCCAAGTCTTTCCAACGAAGCTATCTCCGCCCGTACTATGTGTTTCGGGAGCCTGAATTCGGGGATCCCGTAGCTTAAAACGCCGCCCGTGGTGTGGAAGGCTTCGAATATCGTCACCGAAAAACCGTGCTTGCAAAGATCCGCCGCGCACGAAAGTCCTGCCGGACCCGAACCTATTACCGCGACAGTTTTGCCCGTCTTTTCGGCGGGGGAAAGATCTTTTCCGCCTATGATACGGTCGCCGGCGAAGCGTTCCAACGCTCCGATCGCGACTGCGCCGAATTTATTTCCCAGCACGCATTTGGATTCGCATTGCGTTTCCTGCGGACAGACTCTGCCGCATACGGAAGGCAGATTGTTGTCGGCGGTGATGACGTCGCGCGCCCCCGTGAAATCCCCGTTCCTGATCTTCAGTATGAACGCGGGAATATTTACTCCGACGGGGCAGCCGGTGCGGCATAACGGGTTTTTGCATTGCAGACAGCGCGAAGCTTCCTTTATGGCGGTTTCCTCGTCGAATCCGAGGTTGACTTCTTCGAAATTTCTTTTTCTGATCTCTGCGTCCCTGAAAGGGGGGACGTTTCTGGGCGTCGGCATCTATTTCACCTCCCCTCTGATCCGGCAGTAGTGTTCCTTTTCCTGCTCGCGGTAGAAGCCCTGACGCAGTCCGGCTTCCGCAAAATCGACTTTGTGCCCGTCGAATTCCGGACCGTCCACGCAGGCGTACTTTCTTTCTCCGCCCACCGTCACGCGGCAGCAGCCGCACATCCCGGTGCCGTCCACCATAACGGAATTCATGGAAACTATCGTCTTTAACCCGACTGGGCGGGTGACTTCGCATACGGCTTGCATCATCGGCAGCGGTCCCACCGCCAAAACGGCGTCGTAGACGCGGCTTTCGATCAGCTCCGCCACCTTGTCCGTAACAAAGCCTTTGCCGCCGTAACTGCCGTCGTCGGTCATCGCGAAAAGCTCCGAGGAATAACGGCGCATCTCGTCGATATACAATAACAGCTCCTTTGTCCTTGCGCCCAACACCACGTCGGGAGCTTTTCCCAAAGAATGCAGCAGCTTGGCTTGCGGATGGATCACCGCGCCGCCTATGCCGCCGCCTACCAACAAGACCTTACCGTAACGGCTCAGGTCGGTGGGGTTGCCCAAAGGTCCCACGAAATCGGCGACGCAGTCTCCCGCCTGTTTAAGGGAAAGCTGCCACGTCGTCGCGCCGACGGTCTGTACCAATATCGTTACGGTGCCTTTTTCGGTATCGTAATCGGCGATCGTGAAAGGCACGCGCTCGCCCTGTTCGTCCACGCGGAGTATCACGAACTGCCCGGGAGCGGCGTTTTTTGCCGCAAGAGGGGCTTCGATGACGTATTCGTTTACGTTATCCGCCAGAATTCTTTTATCGATTATTTTATACATAGCGATATTATAATACGCGCCCACAAAAAAAGGCAACACATTTTTCAATTTAAAAAACCGCCCGACGGCGGCGCGGTAACGGTAAAAAGCCGTTCGGTGAAAGAACGCGGACGGAGCTACTCTTCAGAAATTTTCTTTATCGCCGAGGCTATGCACGCCACGGTGTCGGGGGATATCATTCCGACGTCGCCGTATTTTTCGGCGGCAAGCTCGCCCGCGACTCCGGCTATGTACGCGCCGGCCGCCGCCGCGACCACGGGATCGCGGTTTCGGAAAAACAGCGCCGTGATTATCCCGGTCAGCACGTCGCCGGAACCTGCCGTAGCCATGCCCGGAGTGCCGCGCTTGTTTATATAAGTTCTTTCGCCGTCGGTAATTATGCTTTCGCGCCCTTTCAGCAACACCGTAAGCGCGTGCTTTTGCGCGTATCCGACCGCCGCGGAAAGAGGGGAAGCCAGAATTTCGGGGACGCCGAGCCCCGTCAGCCGCGAAAACTCGCCGGGATGCGGCGTAAAGATCGTTGGCGCGGAACGTTTTATCTTCAGAAGATCGGGATATCTTGCCACAGTGTTCAAAGCGTCGGCGTCCAACACCACGGGAACGTCGCATTCCAAAATATGCGCGACTACCTTTTCGTTGTCGCCGCGAAGCCCCAAACCCATTCCGGCACCGATGGTTTTGATGCCGGACAGCGCTTCGTCCATTGCGGCTTTTTCGTATCTTATGCTACCGAATTCGTTTACAGGCAGGAACTTCAGCGTGCTTTCCGTCATATTCGGCAACAACGCCGCGGCGATAGAGGAGGGGACTATCAGACGTACCACGCCCGCACCTGCGCGCATTGCCGCGGTGGCTGTAAAAGCTAAACGGGCGGCCCCCGCATATTCGGGAGAGCCGCCTAACAAAGCTATATATCCGTAATCGGACTTATTCGAATCGGGATCCCGGGAGCCGATGGCTTTCAGCAACAGCTCCCGGGGCAGGGTGGGTATTTCCATTATCTTTTACGCGCTTTGACGATGGCTATGATTATCGCCGCCAATACCAGGACGGCAGATACGGAAACGAATATTGCGGGGAGGTATTCTTCCCAGGCTTCGGGAGCGGGATCGTCGGCTTTTTGCAGATTTTCCGCCGCGGTGTATACGTCGTATATTTCCCCGTCGTCGTACTGATAACCGCAATACCACAGCTTTTCGCCGTCGAAGGAAAGCTTTCCGAACGTGGGCGACGTCAGCGTGGGAGCGTGGAGATCGGAACCGAATTCCAACGGTATATCTTCGTCGGTGCGGAAATTATAGAACTTGTCGCCGAAGGTTCCCAACGAAACGTACAGCACGCCGCCGTCTACGCTGCCCAATTCGGTTTTGGCGTCCGCAGCCACTTCCATGGCGTTGCCGTCCTTGTCGATGTAATAGGATTCGGAGTAGGTATGGTCGTGACCGGACAGCACCAACGATACGCCGTTGTCGGCAAAGATCTCGGTCAGCTGTTTTCTGAGCCCTATGACGTCGGAATCGTCGATATGCGAACCTGCCGAATAGATCGATTTATGCATAACGACTATCTTGAAGCGTTTATCGGTGGAGGCAAGGTCGTCCAACAGCCATTTCGTCTGTGCCGCGGACAGTTCGTCGCCGTCGGCGGAAAGATCGTTGGTATTCAGCACGGTGAAATGTACGGAGGAGTAATCGAAGCTGTAATATGCGCCCGTGGACGTATCCTGATCGGGTATGGCGAAACCGTAATGGAACTGCAGGTAGTTGTATTCGTCCGTTATCGCGTCGGAGTCTATCCACATATTTTCCGCGCTTTCGGCTAGGTCAGTTTCGTCGTAGCCTTCATAGAAATATTTGTCGTGGTTTCCGTTTGCTACCACTTGCGTGGTGTTTGCCCAATAATCCTGCATGGAGCCCAGGAAGTATTCCCATTGCACCCAGTTTCTGGAATTGTCCACGACGTCGCCGGCGTTGATGACGAATCCGTATCCTTCGGGGAAGATATCGGAAGTGCCTATGGCGTCAAGGATATCCGCGGCGATCTCGTAAGGATTCATACCGGAGCCCTGGATATCGGTGATCAGCAGGGCGTCGAACGGAGTGCCGTCGGCGGGAGCCGTAGTGAAAGTATACACGTCGGACCAATACCCCAGATCGGGATCGCCCACGCGGTAGGAATATTCGGTACCGGGTTCCAGACCCGTCAAAGACACGCTGTGTCTGCCGACTTCCTTTTGCATCAGAGTGGCGAAAATGCCCAGGTCGATATTGGCGGTGGTGGTGACGTATTTATCGAATTCGCCGTTTACCGTTTCGGCTTTTGCCGCGTCAAATTCGCCTTCGATATATTGAATTTGGGTTCCAGAAATATCTTCGTCGGTAAACCAAACGAAGTTTTTGGAGGTTGCGGGGTCTTCGCCGAAAGCCACCGTTATCTGTGTGGGGAGCATGCCGCGTTCCACGGTGGGGGTGTTGTCGACCTTGCCGCTGATATAGCTTGCCGCCAGCGATTTGTCGGCGCGGTACAGAGCGTATTCGCCGACGGAATTTTCGACTGCGGCGTCTTCGTCGATCATAAACGCGTAGACTATGCCGTGTGCGATCTCGCCCAGCGATGTATAGAACGCGTCGGTTACGTACGAAGCCAGGATATCGTCGATGAATTCTTTGCCGGTCATGCCTTTCAGGTCGAATCCGAGGTCGATGCCGAACGTGGAAAGCAGGGCAAACAATTTGGTCAGGAACTCGCTGTCGTTCAGGTTCAGATCATCCAGGGATTGCCCTAAAATATCCAATACGGTGTTCAGCAGCGTCACTCCGGATTCGGAAACGCCATTGGAAAGATCCAACGGCTCGAAAAGCCCCATAACTATCGGATAAAGCCCCGTTTCCTTATCCAGGAGGATATCCAACAGCGCTTTTATAGTCGTGCCGTTTTTCAGTCCTTCCATCGCTTCTTTTTCGTCCGCGGTCGCGTCTGCCCAGGCGCGGTCGGTGCCGCCGACGTGATCCAGGTAGGCTCCCATTACGAAATCGAACAGCGTATCGCCTGCCGAATTCATCGGCAGATTGACGGCTTTTTGCAGCAGTTCGTCGATGTAGCCGCAAAGTTTTGCTCCGCGCTTATCGGCGGCGATGTCTGCCGCAAAGCGCGTGCCGGAATATTCGTAATCCGCCAAGACCACGTCTTCCAAATGATCGATAAGGTTGTTGACGACGGGCTCGACATCGGGCGCCAAAGCTCCCAGGTTTATTAACGAAAAGTCAATGTCGGATCCGGTCAGCAAATCCGTCAGCATTTCGCCCAAACCGCCTATAAAATCGACGTTTACATAGCTGCCGTAAACTACGTTATCCACGATATTCAGGAACAGTTTATTTACGGCGTAGTCGCTGGGTGCGGTGACGACTCCGTTTTGAATGAACGCGCCTAATTTAAAGCGTTCTATGTATTCGTCGTCCAGGTACGTTC
>CALVXZ010000031.1 GCA_944371785.1 uncultured Clostridia bacterium
TTCAGCTTTTCCTCTATGTTGCGCCAATTTCCAAATTCGCTGCCTCTGTCGCAAGTTATGCTTTTAACCATTTCAGAAGGTAAATTCCTAAAGCGAATATTTCCGTTGTGCCGTATGCGGATAGTATGCAGGTTTGCAGTTCATATATGTTTTATTTCGCCATATCTCTCGGGATATTGTACTTACGTTTCTGCCCACAAGTTCAGCAATTTCTCTAAAACTTTTTCCTTCATTGTAATATTTTCGTATACAACAACGCTCTTCTATGGTAAGATGATTATAGTTCATATGGATCCTCCCGTTGTGTTTTTTGTTGCAAGTTAATTATACAACAGATTCATATGAACTTCTTTTTTTGTTCTCAAAGTGTTGCACTTGAAAGTATAATTCACCTTTAATATAAAAAGATCCGCGCTTCGGCGCGAATCTTTAATCGGAATTCCGATTGCTATCGTGATAAAGCGTCAAGGTTTATCTGAAGCCTCCGCCGCCTCGGAAACCACCGCCTCCGCCTCCGCGGAAGCCGCCTCCGCCCCTGCCTATCCGTATGCCGCCGGAGGAACCGGATACATGCGGTTTCAGCGCGGATATGGTAGAATGCAACGAAGAAATACTGCTTTCTATATGTTTGGAAATATCGAAACCGCCTCCGGCAAACGATGAAAATGCCAGATAAGTGAACAGGTAACTCCTGCCCAGCGGTCGATTGAGATATACTGCCGGATCATGCAATTCGGGATATACCGTTTTCAATTCCTTAACCACTTCTTCCGATATACCCATCATCGTTGCGTAGACCATATATTCTTCCCACAGCCTCAGTTGCGGTATCTCGTATTCTTTCAGGTTCGAAAAATCCAACATATAATTTTTCAGTCCCTGCGCTTCGGCGTACTTGGCTATGCCCTTTTTATTGAGCCTCGGATATCCCGGAGTCAAAAACAGCAAACAGACCCCGAATATGACAAGTCCGATTATCATCATTATCGCCGACGGAATCAGCATATACAGCATAAACGCCGACGAACAGCTGAACAAACCTATCACGGTGGTGAAGTTTTTGGGGTTTACACCGTAATAGCCGCCTTTCCTGTACTTTTCCGAAGCCGAAGACGCAAACGCCTTTATGTCGGAAGCGACAATCAATTCGTTCTTTTTCGCATAATCGCCGAATTCGTCCATGGTAAACGGCTTACCGAGGACTGCCTGCGCCTTGGAGAGCATATTGTAAACCGCTCTTTCGTGCGCCTTCATATCGTTCAGTTCCGATTCCGGGATCTGTTTGATATTCAAAGAACAATCCGCTTTTTCGTCGGTCGAAGGAATGAATTCGACGATTTCCCGACGCGCAAGTTCCATTATCGTTGCGGATATCAGCTTTCCGCGATTGGCGGGGTTGTTGCCGCCCTTTGAATAATGATAAAAGAAATATCCCATCTCCGCGGCGGAAGTGTCCGACGGAATATTTCGGACGTAGGTCGGGTAGTCGTCTTTTTTGTAATACTTATAGAAAATTTTGAAATATACTCCCAAGCCTACGCCGGCAAGCGCCAATATAATTCCCGCAACCAACAACGTGATATAGATCGTGTTCTGACGTTTTTGCTCGGCGACAAAATTATCGTATTCCTCGCTCTCTGTTTTTACTATCTGCGCAAACGACGGGCCTTCCGTTTCTTCCGTATTCGGGAACAGTTCTTTCGGGATCAATATCCTGGTTTCGACCAAAAGTCCGTATCCGGCATTGGCGTTTGGAGTGATATCCTTTACTTCGAACCGTATTTTGCCGCCGTCGGTAACGAAGGAATCGGACGATTCGCAATTATCCAGATGCAACCAGAATCTGACGGAATCGTCATTCGCGGTACTTTCCCCGGGTAAAGTCACTTCGCAGCTGAAATTTTCGATATCCATCGAAAAATTGCTTCCGATCTGCTGCCAATAAAAATCGGCCGTATCGGAATAAACCTTTACCGCGTCATTCAGACGGTAACGGAATGTAAAATCCTTCGTACCCGAGGTCACCGGGGTGAAAAAAACGCCTATTTCTATTCTGTTTCCGCTACGGTATGCATAGGCGAATTCTCCTATATCCTCATAATCGGAGTATTCGATATAATCCGGGGGTTCCGTCAGTTTTATAAGCCTCAGCGCGGAACCCGACTGAGTGTAAAAAACCGAAAACGTATCGAAAAAATCGTTGAATTCGCTGATAGTCAGGTTTTTGATTTCAATAGTCTTGTAGATGTTCTTTCTTTCCTCGAAAGAATCTATCGACGCATTCCACCTTTCCGACACGTCTACTGAACCGTCGGTATTCACCTCGGCATAGACTTCGAGATCCTGTAGCCAAATATCGGTTTTGGAATTGCAACCCGATAACAGCGTTATCGCCGATATCAGTATTACAACGGCAACCGATAAGGTTATTGCTTTTTTCATATAATCAGAATTTGACTTGCGGTACTTCCTTATGCGCTTCCTCTATTTCAAAATACGGTTTTTCTTTGAATTTGAAGATCTTCGCAACGATATTCGAAGGGAAAGACTGCCTCTTTTCGTTATATTTCATAACGGTATCGTTATAAAACTGCCTGGAAATGGCGATGTCCTTTTCGAGATCCTGCAATTTGTTCTGCAAAGAAAGGAAATTGGTGTTTGCCTTCAGCTCCGGATACCTTTCGGCAACCACCAAAAGCCTGGACAGCGCGCCCGAAAGTTCGTTATTTGCCTTTATGGAATCTTCCGCGGTCTTGGCTCCGCCTACGGAAGCCCTGGCTTTGGTAACTTCCGCCAAAGTTTCGTTCTCGTGCGCGGCGTATCCTTTTACGGTTTCAACCATATTCGGTATGAGGTCATACCTTTGTTTCAATTGAACGTCGATCTGCGACCATGCGTTTTCGACTCTGACGCGTTTTTTCACAAGATCGTTATAGATGCAGATGGTAATTATGCACATTTTTATGCTCTCCCGTTAAATTTTATATTTACTATTATATTAAAACAAAACCGAAAAAATTGCAACATTAAAAAAGGCGGCTGATTTCGGAAAAGTTCCGACGTATAGTATACCCTTTAAAACGAAGAAAACCGCGGCTTTACTGCCCGTTACGCCTGTCGAAAGGCAGAAAATCGTCGCTGTCTTTCGGGGATAGTTCGGAATCCATATTGATGCCGCGTTTGACTACGCCGTAACCGAATTTGGTACGCAGATTGTCTATCGATCTATCCAGGTTTCCGCTTTTAATATCTGATTCGTCGAAAATGGAACTTTGCATAAGATCTTCCGAAGCATACAGTTTGGATACCGAAATAGTGATTGTCCTTAACGGCGGCATATTGTCGAAATCGTATGCCGAATTCATCAGAGCTATGGCGGTTGCGGATATCATATCCGCGGAATCGGATATGACGGGCATTTTCCCCTGTTTCGATTTATGCTTCAGATCGGAGCTTCTTAAATCGACTGAAACCGTTTCGCCTTTTAATCCGTAACCGCGCAGTCTGAACGCGGTCATTTCAGCCAGAGCAAAGATTACTTTTTCCGCCTCCTCCGCGGTCTTTACGTCTTCGGGCGTCGTAGTGCCGTGTCCCACCGATTCGGGAATGCTCTTTTCGTAATAGGAACGTACGGGGTCCGCATTTTCGCCCCTGGCGTTTTCGTACATTTTCAAGCCGTTTTTCCCGAAATGCCTTTCTATCGTTTTAGGATCCGCCGCGGCAAGCTCGCCGATGGTTTTTATCCCAAGCGTCTTTAACCTGTCTACCGTGGCTCCGCCAACGTAAAGCATCTCTCCGACGCCGAGTTTCCAGACTATGTTTTTAAAATTATCGCGGTCGATCACCGTGACGGCGTCAGGTTTTTTCAAATCGGAACCGAGTTTTGCAAAAATCTTGTTGAAAGAAACCCCTATCGAAACAGTCAGCCCCGTTTCCTCTTTTACGCTGCGACGAATGCTTTCGGCTATTTCCGGTCCCGTTCCGAAAAGCTTGCCGGAGCCGGTAACGTCAAGCCAGCATTCGTCCAGACCGAAACTTTCGACTTCGGAAGTATAAGATAAATATATTTCTTTTACGGCTTTCGAATATCTGACGTATTCGGAATAAGTGGGAGGTACGACGATAAGATCGGGGCATTTACGTTTCGCCTGCCAGATCGTCTCCGCAGTCTTTACTCCGGCTGACTTTGCAAGCTCCGATTTTGCCAAAACTATGCCGTGTCTTTTCTCCGGATCGCCGCATACCGCCACGGGTTTTCCCTTCAATTCGGGATTCAATACCGTTTCTACGGAAGCGTAAAAATTATTCAGATCGCAATGCAGGATCACTCGGTCGCGCATAACTTTCCGTAGATACTCTCTACCTGCGACGACGGATCGCCTTCGTTATTGATTATGTAGTCGGCGCAATCGATATTGTTCCGTTCCGATTTCTGAGCGCGAATGGCGGCAGCGGCGTCCTCGGCGCGCACTCCGTCCCTTTTACATATTCTTTCTATCCTTAACGCCTCGGGTGCTTCGACATAGATTATTTTATCGAAGATCGATGCGGAGTTGCTTTCCGTCAGCAGCGGGATTTCGCATATAATGACGCCGTCTTCGGCAACCGATCCGCGGATTCTTTTCAGAATTTCCGGATGAGCGTATCCGTTCAGCTTCTTTCTGGCGGATTCCGATGAGAAAATCAGCCTGCGCAGAGCGCGCTTGTCCAACACCGAACCTTCAAAACAGTCGGGAAACAGTTTTTTCAAGCCTTCCAGGTATTTTTCATCGGTCAAAAGCTCGGCGTTGATCTTGTCGGAATATAAGGTTTTTGCACCGCATCTTTCAAAAAGTTTCATTATATAACTTTTTCCGCTTCCGATGCCGCCGGTCAAAGCTGCCAACATACCACACCTACTCCACGGAATACCAATCGCTGCCGGATTTTGCGTCGGCAATCAGAGGTACGTTCAGTTCCACGACGTTTTCCATACATTCTTTCAGAAGCTTTTTGACTTCGTCTACTTCTTCGTTCGGACAATCCAGGACCAATTCGTCGTGGACCTGTAAAATCATTTTGGCTTTGTAACCGCCTTTTTTCAACGCCTCGTACACTTTCAGCATCGCAAGTTTCATAATATCGGCGGCGGAACCCTGCAACGGCATATTCATCGCGGCGCGTTCTCCGAAAGCGCGTATGTTCCTGTTTGGCGAACGCAATTCCGGAAAATAGCGGACCCTGCCCAAAAGCGTTTCGATATATCCGTGTTCTTTCGCAAAACGCACGTTCGCGTCCATATATGACGCAACATTCGGGTAAGTTTCGAAATACTTATCCACAAACCTTTGCGCTTCTTTCGGGTGACAGCCGATGTTTTTAGCCAACCCGAAAGCGCTGATCCCGTAAATTATGCCGAAATTTACGGCTTTCGCGCTACGGCGCATTTCCTTGGTGACGGCCTCCAACGGGACCCCGGTGAATTTCGATGCGGTCAAAGCGTGTATATCTTCGCCGTTCCGATATGCTTCGGTAAGAACGGGATCCTTGCTGAAATGCGCCAACAGCCTGAGTTCTATCTGCGAATAGTCGGCGGATACCAGGGAATTACCTTCGCCGGGGACGAACATTCTGCGGATCTCCCTGCCTTCGGCGGTTCTGATCGGGATGTTCTGCAGATTGGGTTCTGTGCTGGACAGCCTTCCCGTCGTAGTCAGACACTGTTTGAATACGGTGTGGACCCTGCCGTCTTTCGATATCAAAGGACGGATGCCCTCGATATATGTCGAATGGAGTTTTTTAATACGGCGGTAACGCAGTATTTTCGTCACGACGGGATGATCCAATTCTTCCAAAATTTCGGCGGCGACGGAATAGCCCGTCTTTCCCTTAGTCTTTTTCCCCGGCTGCAAGCCCAATTTATCAAATAACAGCGCGCCAAGCTGCTGGGGGGAATTGATATTGAATCTTTCGCCCGCGTCGGCGTAAATTTCTTCGGTAAGCGTTTTTAATTCCTCGTTATATCTGCCCGCAAGTTCGTTCAGCACGTCGGCGTCGATCCTGAATCCCGTCTTTTCCATATCGAAAAGCACGCGTTCCAACGGCAATTCAACTTCGGAATACAAGCTGTCCAGCTTTTTGCCGCGCATTTGTTGTTTCAAAGCCGAATCGATTTCGAATGCCGCCGCGGCAACGCCTTCGGTATGACCCGTCGCCGAAGCGAGTTCTGAATATTTTTTGTATGAATAGTTGGAATTTATCAGATACGACCTTAACAAAAGATCGTCGAAGTTTCCTTTGACCGCAATGCCCTGTTTATCGAAAATATCGAATTTTTCCTTTGCGTCGAAAAACAGCTTTTCGACCTTTTCGTCTGTCAGTATATCCGCGAAAGCGTTCAACGCTTCGGAATAATCCGTCCCTTCCTGAAACAGCGATTCGGAAATGACCGGCCGATACTCTTTCAGATCCCCCGTAGAGAATGAAATACCGTCCGATAAATCGATAAATATCTTTTTGATTCCGCCGTTCAGTACTCCTTTGATCGCGTCAAGGGAACCTAAACTTACCGTTTCGTATTTTTTGGAATCGTCGTCGAAAGGCAGAGTTTCTTGTTCCGGGACGGAACCGAAATTCTCTTTCTGCTTTTTCGCAGTGACGGATTTTATCTGTGTTCCGCCCGTAAAACGAGGCAAGAGTTTGAAAAATTCCAGCTCGTTCATTATATCGACGAACTCTTTTCCGTAGTGCGGTTCGAATTTTAATTCGTCCAATTCGCAATCTATCGGAACGTCGGTGTCTATCGTCGCCAATTTGGCTGAAAGTTCCACCAGCTCTTTCGATTGTATCAGCTTGTCGGCCAACTTTCCCTTTATTTCCGAAATGTGTTCGTATACGCCCGCCACGCTGCCGTAATCGTGTAAAAGCGTCATCGCGGTCTTTTCCCCTACCCCGGGACAGCCCGGTATATTATCGGAAGCGTCGCCGCGGAGCGCCTTGTATTCTATTATTTTTTCGGGCGTCAGATCTTCTTCCGCCAGGGTTTCCGCAGTATAGATCTTAACGTCGGTAACTCCCCTGCGAGTATGGTAAACGCTGATGTTGTCGTCGACAAGCTGTAACACGTCCCTGTCGCCGCTGACTATGACCGTAGGAATTTTGAACCGTTTTGCCAGCGTACCTATCACGTCGTCGGCTTCATAACCCTCTTTTTCGACGATTTTTATCCCCATCGACGACAAAACGTCGTGCAATAACGGAAGCTGCGGCCTCAATTCTTCCGGCATCGGCTTTCTGGTGGCTTTATAGCCTTCGAACATACCGTGTCTGAAAGTCGGAGCGTGCACGTCGAAAACGGCGGCTATATGCGTCGGTTTTTCGTCCTCGGTCAACCTCAGAAGCATAGTCAGATAGCCGTAAACGGCGTTTGTAACCACGCCTTTTTTGTTTTCCAAAGGCGGCAGCGCGTAAAATGCGCGGTTCAATAGAGAGTTGCTGTCCAACAATATCAGTTTTTTCATGGTTTACGAATCACAATTCCAATTTCATATAATCGGGTTTGATCCAACCCAGCTTCCGCATGATCTCGCTGAGAACAAGGCAGATGACCGCCGGGATCACGAACATCAGCAAAACGATGCCTAACGCGATCTGCCAATCGGGTATCAGCCCTGCGGAAGCGTCTATCACGCCGAAAACCCCTACCAAACCGGATGTGCCCATACCGCCTCCGGCAGGAGTGCAACGCAATTTAAACACCGCCGTAGCCAACGGACCGACGACAGCCGAAGCGACGACGGGCGGCACGATGATAATCGGATGACGCATCAGGTTAGGGATTTGCAACATACTCGTGCCCAATCCCTGGGCGATCAGACCGCCGAAACGGTTTTCGCGGAAACTTTGTACGGCAAAGCCGACCATCTGTGCCGCGCAACCGACGACTGCGGCTCCTCCGGCAAGCATCATATCCGCATTTTCCGCCATGGCGCCGCCTGCGACCACAAGCCATATTGCCGCCGACGAAGTCGGCAGAGTCAGCAATATACCCATCACCACGGCAATTATTATTCCCATCGAAACGGGCGCGATACCGGTAGCGAGCGCGATACCTTCCGCAAGGATATTGATAAACAGGATAAACGGATACGCCACGAAAGTCGACAATATAGCTATTATCATCATCCCAAGCGGCACGATCACGATATCGACCCTGGTCCTTCCGGCGATCATCATACCCAATTCGATCGAGATTAAAGAAACGATATAGGATCCTACCGGATTCCCCGGTGCAAAGCTTGCCGCAAAGGTTCCCGCGATCAGCTGATCTGAAAAGCCGCCCGCAAGTCCCGCGACGGCGGCACTGAACATAACTAGTTTCGGAGCTTTCAGCGCGTGAGCTATCCCGACGCCTATGCCCGCGCCCGTCAACGCTTTTGCGATGTTTGCGACTGCGTTCACGAAGTTGCCCACCGCCTGACCCGCGTCGGTTTCGGCAAGCAATATCCAACCGGCGAACTGCGCCAGGATAGTACCTGCTATCAAAGTACAGAACAGCCCCTGCGCCATTCCTGAAAACGCGTCTATAAACCAACGTTTGGCAAGTTTTTTCACTATGTTCCAAACCTTTTTCCCCGGGGTTTCCGTATTCGGCGAGGAATTTCCGGGGTCGGCAACGTTTTTGTCGGAATCCGCCTTTAAAACTTCTGCGGTCAGGTTCGTTTCGGTCAAGTCTTCGTTAATTCCGTTTTGATTCGGATCAGCCATATTTATTCCTTTTGAGGGTTTGTTACGTTATTGATTATTGCGGCAGCCAATTCGTAAGATATCGTATCGTTTTCGGGATTCGGACGCATTTTTTCTTTCAGCTCCCCGAAAAAATCCGAAAGCGAATACACTTTGAATTTTTCGATTCCGTTTTCTTTTGCGGCGTATTCCAATACCGCAAGCAACGATTCCGCCGCGTCCAGGTCTTCCGGAAGCGACAGCTCTTTTTTCGTTAC
Organism: uncultured Clostridia bacterium; assembly: GCA_944371785.1. GTDB lineage: Bacteria > Bacillota > Clostridia > Christensenellales > DTU072 > Stercoripulliclostridium_A. The sequence goes on from CALVXZ010000031.1 coordinate 8,982, forward strand.
TTCGATGGCTTTGGAGATCAGGTTCCGCCTGTTTCCGTGCAGTTTCAACACTTTTCTGACGGCGTTTTCGACGGCTCCGTCCAGATTCTCCACAAACCTGAGCACTTCTGCGACGGTAACGCGTTCGATATAATACCAAAGCCCGGCAAGTTTTTCTATCGCCCTTAACGCGTCGAAATAGCCCAGGCGCATATTGTGATCGACCCGCTCCTTCCTGAGGTCGATGGTGCTGCCCAGATCCTCGGAAGGCTCCACATAAGTCAGTTTTACCGTTCGGTCTACCACCTTTGCGGACGGCATGTTGCTGCCGGTACGGATGGCGACGACTTCCGACGCTCCGCGTCTTACCAAAGGATTTACGGGACAGTTATTGTACATTCCGCCGTCCATAAAGCTCTTTCCGCCGATTTTCGGACGGTTGAATAAAGGAAAATACGCCGAAGCCAATATATATTCTTTCAGCATACCTTCGGGAATTTCGTCTTTGAAAAGCTCCAAAGGCTTCCACCCGTCGGATACCGATACCGTCACCAACCCGAAATCGATGTTTGAAGCGCGCAATTTGTCCTCGTCGATGTACTTTTCGACAAGGTATTTGACTTTATTCATCGGGAAACCGCCGTCCGATATGGCTTTTCTGGCGGTTTTGACTAGATAAATTATCAGTTCCCGGTCATAATCACCCTTCATCAGGCGTTCGAATTTGATGTCATCGATATCGGCGACTTTGGATATCGCGGCGTTTTCCCATAGCCTTTTCAACACGTCGAAATCGCCTTCCGCGACCATGGCGCCGTTCAACGCCCCTATCGATGTCCCCATGACCATATCGAAGGCGTAGCCTTTTTCGAAAAGGGCTTCCAAAGCTCCGATATGAAATGCGCCCTTCGCGCCTCCCCCTTCCAATGCAAGTCCGCGCATGGTTATTTCAGCAGCATCCTGAATTTAAGGCTCTGCGGCTTTCCGGGACGGATTTTGTATTGCGGTTTCAGCATCGCCATTCCGGGAGTGTCGCCGCCTACTCCGCGCTGTGCCCCGTCGATATTGACGGTCAGATAATCCAGGCTGCCGAGTTCGTGTAAATGCTTCGCCTTACGGAGCATATCCAACGTATACGGATGCACGCTCATTTCGAAAGGCTTTTCGTTTGCCAGAATTTCTACGCCGTTTTCTTTTCCTACTTTTAACCACCTAACTTCTGTATGGTTGCCGTTTTCCTGCGGATACAGATAATCGTGCAGGAATTCTTCGGCAGAACCGGAATACTTTTTGATAAGCGCCGCGGTAGCTCTGTCGCAATAGTTTTCGAACGGGCCTTTTCCGTAAAATTCCACGCCGTCCACACCGTCGCGCAAAGCAAATGTAAATCCGAAACGCTCCATTTCGGCACGCGGGATAAGACTCATCTCGACGTCTATCGTGGCGTCGCCGTTAAAACGGTATAACGTTCTGAGTTCTTTGACGTGAGGCATCCTCCAATCGATCGCGACGGATACTTTGCCGTCGTTTGCGAACACGTTCAGGCGTTTTATCCTGAGACGTTTCTGCGCACGGAAGAATTTGTCTACTCCCATATACCATTTAGCTATCGGAATATCGACTTGCGGCAGTCTGTCGTTGTCGATCGTCGCACGGTAGAACAGCGGACGGAAACGTTCCTTCAATTTTTCGGAACCGGCTTTGCTGATACTGATGATCTCGCCGGACCTCTTGTCGATTATCGCCAGAGCGTCTCCGAAATGGACGTCTATTTCGATATCGGATTCTTCGAAGCTGGCGCCCGCTTTTGCCTCCGGCAAACGGAAATCGTATTCGCTGAGGCGGATTTGTTCGTATGCCACGACGTGTCCTGCCGGCGCATATACCTTGTCTTCCTTCGTGACTATGTTGACGATGACGAAAGCTTCGTCGGAACCGAAGGAAGTGTTCTTTAATGACAAATCGACGTAACCGATCTTTCCGGGAGCCACCGACGGCATATCCATTTCGACGGAATCGACTTCGTTGCCGTTAACGAAAAGCTGCATTTTCAACCCGAATTCGCTAAGATCGGTAAACATATACCTGTTATAAAAAGCGATTTTTTCGTCAATCAAGGCTATATCGACTTGCTGATGCTGTTTTCTGACCTCGTACAAAGCCGGGTTCGGACTGCGGTCTCCGCGCAGAATTCCGTTAAACGCAAAGTTCCCGTTATTCGGTTTGTCGCCGAAATCTCCGCCGTAGCGCCATTCGGTGACGCCGTCCTTGTTGACGTATTTGATAGCCTGATCGGCGAAATCCCATATAAATCCGCCCGCCAGACGATCGTATTTTTTGAAGTTGTCCCAATAATCGGAAAAATTGCCCAAAGCGTTTCCCATACAATGCGCGTATTCGCATTGCATAAAGGGCAGATTCTTGTATTTTTCGGGAGAATATCTTACTCCGACGGGATTGTAGATGTACGAACCGTGCATTACGGGTTTGTTTTCGCCCAAAAGCGGCATTTTATCGCAGTTTGCGTACATTTCGCTCATAACGTCGCTGACCCAACCCGTCGTGTCGGCTTCGTAGTGAATGAATCTGGTATCGTCTATCGCAAGAGCCGCTTCGCGCATCCTGATAAACGCCTTTCCCCTGCCCGATTCGTTGCCCAGCGACCAAGAAACGATACAAGGATGGTTTTTATAAGTGTTTACCATATTCGTCATACGGTAAACGCACTGCTCCGTCCAGCGTTTGTTGTTGCGCGGGATCATAAACGACAATCCGTGAGTTTCAAGGTTGTTTTCGCATATTACCAGAATGCCGTACCTGTCGCAAAGTTCATAGAAAACCGATTGGTTCGGATAATGCGAATTTCTTATCGCGGTGATATTGTTCCTGAGGCAGATCTTCAGGTCTTCCTCGATAAGCTCCTTCGTAACGGCGTGCCCGTGTTCCGGATGAAATTCGTGACGGTTTACGCCGGCAAATTTCAAAGGCTTGCCGTTTAACAGGATAAACGGACCTTTTCCGCCCTTTACCGGCTGAATTTCGATTTTTCTGAAGCCGAACGAACAGCACCTGCGGTCTATAAAACAGCTGCCGTCCCTTAATTCCACCGTGACCTGATACAGATTCGGGTGTTCGTGCGACCAAAGTTTAACGCCGTCAATTTTTTTGTCTATATTTTCGGTCACGGTTTGTCCGTCGGATAATTCTCCCAAAGGAATTTCTTCCTTGTAAACGACGGAATCGGGATTGCCGTATTCCGACAAAGTCACTATCAGCTTGGCGTGTCTGAGTCCCTGTCCTTTTGCGGAAATATCGATTTTGCCTTTAAAATATGCAAAATCGAAATTGTCGGAAAGATCGGATTTGAAATAAAAATCGGAGATCTCGACTTTCGGTTTATAGATCAACGTAACGTCGCGGAAAATACCCGATAAACGCCACATATCCTGGTCTTCCAGATAAGAACCGGTAGTATATCTGAACACTATAACGTCCAATCTGTTTTCACCGTAACGGACGTATTTGGTGATATCGTATTCCTGAAAATCGAAGGTGTCCTCGGAATACCCGACGAAATTGCCGTTGACATAAATTTCAGCAGCCGAATTGATACCGCCGAAATGCAAAAACACGTTGTCGCCGCCCTCGTCTACCACAAATTCGCGGCTGTACAATCCGACAGAGTTCCTGTCGGGATGAATATGCGGAACCATCGGCAGCATTATCGCCTCTATCGCATAAGGATATTTGATGTTTGTGTAAATCGGAGTGTCGTATCCTTTTATCTGCCATTCCGAAGGAACGTCTATGTAATCGAATCCTGAAACGTCGAAGTCGGCACTTCCGAATGCCGCGGGAACCTCGTGAACATTTTTACAGAATTTAAAACGCCATTTGCCGTTCAAACTTAAAGTTTTATATACGTCAGATTCGTTCAGCGGAAAACCCGAAGCGTATCTGGGAATGCTGTTGACATTATATATCTTGCCGTTTTGCCAATAATTGAACATATATCCTCCGCAAAGGTTATCGAATTGAATAAATAAATTATAACACGCCCGTATAAAATTTTACAAGAAGTTTTATTAAAAAAAAGGCGCCGACGGGCGCCTCCGAAAAGTGTCTGAATGTCCGAAAGGATCAATCTTTGACGATAATTTCGTCGTGAGCGGGGCCGACGCCTATATATTTGACTTTGACGCCGGTGTAATCTTCGATCAGTTCGATATATCTTTTAGCGTTTTCGGGCAATTCTTTGTAGCTGCGGATACCTTTTGTCGAAGTTTTCCAACCGTCCATAAGCTTATACACGGGCTCTACCTTGTACAGGTCCATTGCCGACGGCATATAATCGATCTCCTTGCCGTTAAGTTTGTAGCCCACGCATACTTTGATCTTATCGTACGTATCCAACTTATCGACTTTGCAAACGGCTATCGAAGTAAATCCGTTGACGGTCGCGGCGAATTTAACTATCGGAAGATCCAGCCAGCCGAGCCTTCTGGCTCTGCCCGTTCTTGCTCCGAATTCATCATCGATTTGGTTGCCTGTGCCACGGAATCCGTCCGACATTTCGTCATTCATCTCTGTCGGGAAAGGTCCGTCGCCGACTGCGGAAGTAAACGCTTTCATAACGCCTACTATCTCGTCGATCTTTTTGACAGGGAATCCGCCGGATACTGCGGCGTATGCCGCGACGGGGTTGGAGGAAGTGACGTAAGGATAAATACCCAAATCTATATCCTTCATCGCGCCCAGCTGTCCTTCGAACAGAATGTTTTCGCCTTTGTCGATTGCTTTGTTTATGAATGATACGGGTTCGACGATACGTTTTCCCAAAACGCCCGCCCAATAGACGGCTTTTTCGTAAATTTCGTCGACGGAATATTCTTTGCATCCTTTCGCCTTCAGTTCCGCGTTTACGGTAGGCATAACGGCTTCCAGGCGTTTTTTCAGATAGTCGAGGTCTTTCAGGTTTTCAAACCTCATCGCGTTTCTTCTTGCTCTGTCGGCATACGCGTATCCGATACCGCGTTTGGTGGTGCCTATTCCCGTCTTTCCGCCTGCTTCCGAGGCCGAATCCAAAGCTATATGATAAGGCATCAGGATTATCGCGCGTTCGCTGATATACAATTCGGAGGTGTCTACTCCTTTAGATTCGATCTCGTTGAGTTCCTTTATCAGTTCGTCGGGATTTATGACCATACCCGTGCCGTTGAAAGCCTTGCAGCCTTTTTTGAATATACCGCAAGGAATAAGGTGCAATTTGAACGAACCCGATTCGTTCACGACGGTGTGTCCGGCGTTATCTCCGCCCTGAAAACGCACCACCATATCCATTTTTTCGGAAAGGTAATCTACTATTTTACCTTTGCCTTCATCACCGAATTGCGCTCCTACCAAAATAGTGACTGACATTTTTTACCTCCGCGTTATTTGGCAAGCAGTTTTTTGAAACGACGCATTGCCTCTAGAGTGTTTTCGTGAGTATTGAAAGCGGTCAGCCTGAAATAGCCTTCTCCGCACTTTCCGAAGCCCGATCCCGGAGTTCCTGCGACCTGGATCTCGTTGAGGAGTTTATCGAAAAACTCCCAGGAATCCATACCGCACCTCAGCCAGATATACGGCGAATTTATTCCGCCGGTATACCAGATGCCGAGTTCGTCCATGGTCTTAGCCATAATACGGGCGTTTTCTTTGTAGTAACCGATATTTTTCATACATTCGGCCATTCCGCTTTCGGAGAACACTTCCTCGGCGCCTTTTTGGATGATGTACGAAGTACCGTTATATTTTGTCGTCTGGCGTCTGAGCCACATTTTATTCAGGCTGTGGCCGTCTATTACTATGTCTTCGGGAACGACCGTGTATCCGCAGCGAGTCCCTGTGAATCCCGCGGTCTTTGACAGCGAACAGAATTCCACCGCGCAGGTTTTTGCGCCTTCGATTTCGAAAATCGAATGCGGCAGAGAATCGTCTGCGATAAAAGCTTCGTAGGCGGCGTCGAACAATATGATCATACCGTTTTTATTTGCAAAGTCCACCCACGTTTTCAGCTGATCGCGGTTATAGACCGCGCCGGTAGGATTGTTCGGGGAGCATAAGTACACGATATCGCCTTTCAGACCTTCGAAAGGCATCGGTAAAAATCCGTTTTGTTCGTTGCCTTCGATAAATACGATCTTTCTGCCCAACATCATATTCGAATCCAAATATACGGGATATACGGGGTCGGGAATGATGATGACGTTATCGTTCGAAAAAAGATCGGTAAAGTTGGCAACGTCGGATTTTGCTCCGTCGGAAATAAAGATTTCGTTCTTTTTCAAAGCGACGTTCGCGATCCTGCCGTAATATTTTAAAATGGCTTCCTGCAAGAAAGCGGCGCCTTGTTCGTCGCCGTAACCGTGAAAACCTTCTTTCGTCGCCATACCTTCGCCGGCTTTGGCGATCGCGTCGGCGACTTGTTTTATAAGCGGTAAAGTAACGTCGCCTATACCCATTTTTATAACGGGCTTATCGGGATTCGCAGCAGAATATTCTCTGATCTTTCTTGCTGTAGTGGAAAACAGATAGCTTTCCTGCAATTTAAAAAAGTTGTCGTTTAATTTGACCATATTGAAATATGTC
>CALVXZ010000032.1 GCA_944371785.1 uncultured Clostridia bacterium
TTACACGCTGAACGTGAAAGGCGAAGTGTTGGCTCACCGCACCGAAGTCGACGACGATTATAACGGCTGGCAGGGCGGCCAGGGCAGCCAAAACGGCAACCAGAACGGGCAGACGGGCGGTCAGGCCGGTCAGAACGGAAATCAGGGCCAGCAAAACTATATAGGTACCGCGCAGGCTACCGAAGCGGCTTTGGCGGCTGCAGGATTCTCCCGCGATCAGGTATTCGAATTGGATATCGAACTCGAACGCGGCGGCGGCACTCAGTTCTACGAAATAGAATTCGAAACGGCAACCGGATACGAATACGAAATCTGCATCGACGCTTTTACCGGCGCAGTAATATGGAGCAACATTCCCGCGGAAGGACTGATCTCTCCGGAAGAAGCCAAACAGGCGGCGTTGGCAGACGCGGCAACCGCTTATCCTAATCTGACGGGAAAGAACCCTCATTCCTTTGAAGTCGAACTGACTTACTACCTTGGAACACAAGCTTACGAAGTCGAATTCGAATGCCGCGAACTGCGTACGGAATACAAATACTACATTGACGCAGCTACCGGCGCGATATTGGACACCTACCCCGAATACGACGATTAAAAAACCATGCGACAGGACGCGATAGAGGAATTATATAAACTATATTATAACGACGCACTCCTCTATTCGCTGACGATCGCCGGCGATAAACAAACCGCCGAAGACGTGGTGCAGGGCGCCTTCTATAAGGCGCTCCTCACTTCGGACGGTACGGTAAAAAACTTTAAAAGCTGGCTATTGCGCGTGTGCCGTAACGATATCTACAACAGGCTCCGAAAGGACAGACGCGTGGAATCGTTAAGCGCGGAACGCGAAGCAACGTTGACGGAGGAGGCGGAAAACGCAGTAGACAACATAATACGCCGCGAAGAATACCGCGCGTTGCATCGGGCGATGGCTTTGATGAAAGCCGACGAAAGGGAATACCTGACTCTGTTTTATTTCGAAGAACTGCCGATAGCGGATATTGCGAACGTGTTGCAAAAGAGCGAAACCGCCACGAAAGTGGCATTGTACAGGGCAAGGGAAAGCCTGAAAAAAATATTCGAAGCCATATATAAAAAATAACCGAGTAAGGAGCAGCAAAATGAAATTCGACGAAGCCTATGAAAAGGTGTTGAACGGTACCGCGACGGAAGAAGAAAGAGAATACGTCAGGGAACAGGTAAGGAAAGCCGAACAGATCGACAGCATTCTTAAAAACGAGGACAGGGCTCCCGTAACAAAGAATGTGGATACCGAAACGGTCAAAAGAGCACGAAAACAGTTTACGGTGAAAGGCGCGCTGATTGTCATTATGATAGTTATGCTGTGCATGATAATAGTCGCAGGAGCCGTTTGCGGAGGCGTGTTCGGGACTGCGGTAAGCTCCGCCAAGAAAGCCGATCTGGTCTCTGCGGAAGAAGCGCGGCTCATCGCCGAAAACACCGCGGTAAAGAGGGTGTCCGAAGGGGAAACGGGCACGCTGACTCCCGACGTCGTGGACATCGACAAGGAATTGGAGATCGCCCCGAAACTTACCGATTCCGTTTACGTCTATTCCTTTGACATAAAGATAATGGCGGACAGATGGATCTACGAGATCGAAGTAGAGGTGAACGCGCAGACCGGCTACGCCGCCATAACCGATTTCGACCGCGGATAAATTTTATCCGATAAACAGCGACGCCCCGCCTTTTTACGGCGGGGTTTTTGTTTCCGAGGAACAATAGACTTTTCAAAGCGCGAGGATTGTGGTACAATATTATAATCTTAGGACGGCGCAGCCGTATGCGCCGCGCCGGGAGGGAATATGCTGGATAAATTCAAAATAGGGCATTGTACCGACGAAAACGCCAAAACGGGCGTATCCGTGTTTATCGCCGAACAAGGTGCCGTCGGCGGCGTTTCGGTGAGGGGAGCCGCTCCCGCGACCAGGGAAACGGATCTTTTGAATCCGATGAAATCGGTACAGCGGATTAACGCCGTGGTACTGTCCGGCGGCAGCGCTTTCGGGTTGGAGGCGGCTTCGGGCGTACAGCAGTACTTGTTTGAAAAAGGCTGCGGATACGATGCCGGCAAATACCGCGTGCCGATAGTCGTCGGCGCGTCGATATACGACCTGGAGTACGGCGAATTCGGTTTTCCCGATAAACTCGCCGGGTACGAGGCGGCGAAAACCGCCGCGGCGAACAACTTCGTCCGCGGAGAGACAGGCGCCGCCGCCGGAGCCACCGTCAGCAAGGCTTTGGGGATAAATACCGCCGTAAAAACGGCTTTGGGAATTCAGACCTACCAAATGAACGGATTGGAAATAGCCGTATTTTCGGTGGTCAACGCCTTGGGGGACGTTACCGAAAACGGAAAGATCATCGCGGGTGCGCTGGCTCCGGACGGAGAACCGATAGGTATGCGCCGCGTGATGACAATGGGCTCCGTAGATCCGAAGCCGCAGAACACCACGATCACCTGTATCCTGACAAACGCCGAATTGAACAAAGTAGAGGCTAATATCTTGGCGGACATAGCTCACGACGGGTATGCCGAAGCTATTTCGCCGGTGCATACGATGTTTGACGGCGACGCCGTATTCGTGATGGCTTCCGGCGAAAAAGCCGTCGAATTCAATATGCTGACGGCGCTGATACCGACTCTGACGGCAAAGGCGATACGCGCGTCGGTAAAACCCGGCGCGGAGCCCGTTTCCGAAAGGGTGAATCCGTTTCTGTATTCGTTTTTCAAACGCGCCTGGAAAAGCCGCAAATAGCCTGAAACCGCGGACCTTATCGGGGGCGTGACTTTCGGGGCGGCAACCGATAAAAGTCGTTGAAAAGCCCGTGCGCTTTATGGTATACTTTTTATTATGATAGACTTAAAGAAGATCTGGCAGGATGTTTGTCAAAAAATAATAGGTCTGGAAGGGGTAAACGCAATATCCTATTCGGTGTGGATCCAACCGCTGAAGCCCGTCTGCGTAAAGGATAACGAACTGATACTGCTTGCCCCGACGCAGAATATGAAGCACGTCGTAAACCGTTCTTACAGGGAACCGATAAAAGCGGCGTTGAAAAGCACGGGCAGCTTTTTTACCGACGTAAGGATAATTTCAGAAGACGAAAAAGCCTTTTACATAAACGAGATAGCCGAATATTCCGAAAAAGAGCTGATCGAGGAGGATCGTCCTTCCCAATTCATAGCCCGGTACACTTTCGATAATTTCGTAGTCGGCGAATCGAACAAGCTGGCTTATCACGCCGCGCAATCGGTAGCCAAAAGCCCCGGGGGTTCCGACAACGCATATCTGTCGTTCAATCCCTTGTTTCTGTACGGCGGAGTCGGTTTGGGGAAAACGCACCTGTTGCATTCTATCGGCAATTACGTCAACGAACACAGCCCCGAACTCAAAGTGCTGTATACGCCGACGGAACAGCTGACCAACGATTACGTGGAGGCGATATCCAACAACCGCAACGAAAAAGGCGTTTTCAATCTGCACGCGTTCCGTGAAAAATACAGGACGGTGGATATGCTGATGCTGGACGACGTCCAGTTTCTGCAAAAGCGCACCGGTTTGCAGGAAGTCGTATTCCATATTTTCAACGACCTTTATCAGGCAGGAAAGCAGATAGTTCTGACTTCCGACAGACCTCCGTCGGAGATCGCCACCCTGGAAGACAGACTCCGTTCGCGTTTCGAAGGAGGACTGATTGCCGATATCGGGGCCCCGAACTTGGAGATGCGGATAGCCATAGTGCGCAAAAAGATGATCCTTGAAAAGATCGCCGTAAACGACGACGTCGTCAATTTCTTGGCGGAACACATCGATTCCAATATCAGGGAATTGGAAGGCAGCCTTGCGAAAGTCATATTCTTTGCGAAGCTGAAAGGTTTGCCTTATCCCGACATTGAAACGGCGAAGGAGGCTTTGAAAAACAGCGTCCAGAAAAAGAGCGGCGTCGATTCGTCGGACATTCTGCGCGCCGCGTCCGAATATTTCGGGATCCCGCAATCGGACATCATCAGCAAAAAGCGCACGAAAGACGTCGTCGAAGCCAGGATGATAGCCATATACATAATCTACGAAACTCTGTCGCTGCCGTTGGTGACGATAGGACAGATTTTCGGCGGCCGCGATTATTCGACGATCATTCATTCGCGCGACAAGATCGCCGCGAAGATAAAACAGGATCCTGCCACGGCGCGCGCGGTAAAGGACATAAAAGCCGCCGTTTCCGGCTGAGAAGACATTTAAAAATATTCTCTTTAAGAAAAGCTCATACGTTTCCGTATGAGCTTTTCTGACGTTTCGATCGGAATCCTCAGCGGTTATTCGGCAAGCTTCTTGTAGCCTTCGTACCTGGCTTTTGCCTCCGCTTCGTTTTCTTTGTACAGCTGTTCGGCAACCGCGGGATACAGCTTCTTCAGCGAAGCGTAACGAACTTCGCCCTGCAGGAACGCTGCGTAGTCTCCGGTGGGTTCTTTGGAATCCAGAGTGAACGGATTCTTGCCTTCCGCCGCGAGCGCGGGATTGTAACGGTACAGCTGCCAATATCCGCATTCGACGGCTTTCTTCATTTCGTCCATCGGACGGGACATGTTGACGCCGTGGTTGATGCAGGTGGCGTATGCGATGACCAACGAAGGTCCTTTGTAAGCTTCGGCTTCTTTCAGAGCCTTCAACAGCTGGTTCATATTCGCGCCCATCGCTACCTGTGCGACGTAAACGTAGCCGTAGCTCATCGCCATCATACCGAGGTCTTTCTTCTTTACGCGTTTGCCGCTTGCGGCGAATTTCGCGATAGATCCGGTAGGAGTCGATTTGGAAGCCTGACCGCCGGTGTTCGAATAAACTTCGGTGTCGAGGACCAATACGTTGACGTCTTCGCCGGAAGCCAGAACGTGATCCAATCCGCCGTAGCCGATATCGTATGCCCAACCGTCGCCGCCGAAGATCCAAATGGATTTCTTTACCAGGCAGTCTTTTGCGGCGAGGATCCTCTTCGCGGCTTCGTCGTCGGAGCCGGAGCAGGCGGCTATAAGTTTTTCTGCGGCAACCTTGGAAGCTTCCGCGTCGTTCATCGAATTCAGCCATTCTTCGCCTGCGGCTTTCGCGTCGGCATCGTCTGCCCAAGCGCCGGCGATAAGAGCTTCGACGTCGGATTTAACTTCGTTGCGCCTTGCGGTGTACGCAAGGTTCATGCCGTAACCGAATTCGGCGTTGTCTTCGAACAAGCTGTTCGCCCATGCCGGTCCGTGACCTTTGTCGTTGGTGGTGTAGGGGCAGGTGGGGGCGGAGCCGCCGTATATCGAGGAGCAGCCCGTAGCGTTGGCGATGATCATTCTGTCGCCGAAAAGCTGGGTGACCAATTTGACGTAAGGAGTTTCGCCGCAGCCCGCGCAGGCGCCCGAATATTCGAATAACGGTTTTGCGAATTGGCTGCCTTTTACGGTGTTGGTGTTGTATACCTTGTCGGTTTCGGGGAGTTTTGCGGCAAATTCCGCGTTCACCGCGTCGGCGGCGACGGCTTCGGCTATCGGCTTCATTACCAAAGCCTTTGTCTTTGCCGGGCAGACGTTGGCGCAGGAACCGCAACCCGTACAATCGTAGGGGCTGACCTGCATACGGAATTTATATCCTTTGAATCCGGTAGCGTCTTTCGTTACGAAAGTTTCGGGCGCGCCTTTCAGTTGTTCCGGAGTCGCCAATACCGGTCTGACTACCGCGTGCGGGCAGACGTAGGAGCATTGGTTGCACTGAATGCAGTTCTCGGGGATCCAAACGGGTACGTGAACGGCGGTTCCGCGCTTTTCGAATTTCGTGGTGCCGACGGGTACGGTGCCGTCGGGGTTGAAAGCGGATACGGGCAGCTTGTCGCCTTCCTGTTTCAAAATGGGGTTGATGACTTTCTTGAAGTATTCGTCGTCGGCGGGTTCCACCATCGGAGCGCCTTCCGTCGTCGTTGCCCAGGATTCGGGGTACTTGACTTCTACCAGCTGCGCTATCGCGCCGTCCACGGCGGCGTAGTTCATATTGACGACGGCGTCGCCTTTCTTTCCGTAGGTCTTTTTGATCGCGGCTTTCATATACTTTTCGGCGTCTTCGTAAGGAATGACGTTGCTCAGTTTGAAGAATGCCGCCTGCATGACGGTGTTGACGCCCTTAGTCGCGCCTATGGATTCGATGACCTTGTTGCCGTCCAGAGTGTAGAAACGGATGTGCTTTCCGGCGATCGCGTTCTTTACGGAAGCGGGAAGCTCTTTATCCATTTCTTCCGGCGACCAGATGCTGTTCAGCAGGAAGATGCCGCCTTCTTTCAGATCGGACAGCATATCGTAACGGAACAGATAGCTGGGGGTGTGGCAAGCGACGAAGTCGGCGGAGTCGATAAGGTAGCTTGACTGAATGGGTTTATCGCCGAACCTGAGGTGCGAAATGGTTATGCCGCCCGATTTTTTGGAATCGTAAACGAAGTAACCTTGCGCGTATTTATCGGTATGATCGCCGATGATCTTTATGCTGTTCTTGTTCGCGCCTACCGTGCCGTCGGAGCCGAGTCCGTAGAATTTGCAGCAGATCGAGCCTGCCGGAGCGGCGTTGACGAATTCGTCCAAGGGCAGATAATTGCCGGTGACGTCGTCCACGATACCTACGGAGAACCCGTTCTTGTCGGCGCCGCCCATATTCTTGTAAATGGCGTTGACCATCGTCGGGTTGAACTCTTTGCTGCCCAGGCCGTATCTGCCGCCCAGGATCTTCGCGTCGGTCTTGCCCTGCAAAGCGGCGACGACGTCCAGATAAAGCGGTTCACCCAGGGAGCCGGCTTCTTTCGTCCTGTCCATAACGGTGATGTATTTTGCGGTTTGCGGAATGACTTTCACCAACGCGCTTGCGTCGAACGGACGGTACAGACGCACCTTTACCAAACCGACTTTCCGTCCCAGAGAGGTCAGATAATTTACGGTTTCTTCGCCGGCGTCGGCTCCGGAACCCATAATGACGATGACTTTTTCGGCGTCGGGAGCTCCCACATAATCGAACAGATGATAGGATCTGCCGGTCAGAGCGGAAACCTTGTCCATATACTTTTGGACGATGCCGGGTACGGCTTCGTAATATTTATTGGCGGCTTCCCTGTTCTGGAAGTAGATGTCGCCGTTTTGCGCGGTGCCTTTCTGAACGGGGTGTTCGGGGTTCAGAGCGCGCTTTCTGAAATCGTCGATATATTTCATATCGACCAATTTTTTCATATCTTCGTAATCGATCGCGTCGATTTTGCTGATCTCGTGGGAGGTACGGAATCCGTCAAAGAAATGAATGAAAGGAACTTTTGCCTCCAACGTGGCGAGGTGGGCGACCAAAGCCAGATCCATGGCTTCCTGAACGGAGCCCGAAGCCAACATCGCAAAGCCCGTCTGACGGCACGCCATAACGTCTGCGTGGTCTCCGAAAATGTTCAACGCGTGCGCGGCAAGCGCTCTGGCGGAAACGTGGAATACGCAGGGCAGCAGCTCGCCGGCGATCTTGTACATATTCGGAATCATCAGCAGGAGCCCTTGGCTGGCGGTGTAAGTGGTGGTCAGCGCGCCCGCGCAAAGAGAACCGTGCACGGCGCCCGCCGCACCCGCTTCGGATTGCATTTCGGCGATCTTCAGAGTCTGACCGAACATATTCTTGACGCCCTGTGCGGACCATTCGTCGGCATACTCCGCCATCGGCGAAGAGGGCGTGATCGGGTAGATAGCCGCGACTTCGCTGAAAGCGTAAGCGACGTACGACGCAGCTGTATTACCGTCAATCGTCATTTTTTTGCTCATATGGAATAACCTCCGAGTTTCGGTATTTTTTTCGATTTTGTCGGCGCATCGCGCCGTATAAAATTATACTATCTCATATAAGATAAAGTCAATCGAAAAAAGCCAAAACCGCACAAAATCACTCTTTCGTGACGCCGCGCCGCGCCTCAGTTGCGGTTTGCGGCTCTGCCCCGAATGTTCCTCCGACGGCTCCCGAAAGACGCCGCGCCGCAAAAATCGGCAAAATATGTATCTATAGATACAGAAATAAATAAATTGCGTGACTTAAGCATAGGTCAACACAGCCGTTTTCCACCGGCGGGCGTTTGCAATTTAATAAGGTTTTGCGCATGCGTGTGCGCGCGAAAGCGCAGCCGGGGGCGGCTTTCGCGGCGGCGCCGACGCTTCCGTGGCGCGGCGGAAATGTGTGCGTTCGGCGTGCGCCCGGCGTAATAAAGCCGATTTTTTTGAGGTAAAAGCCGAAATAAAATTGTTATTTTTGCTTGACGGGAGCGAAACCTTGTTGATATAATTACTAGGCTTGCATAACGCAGGTCTATTTCCGTGTTGCAGGAGTGATATGGATAGAAAGGCAACGGAGCTGCTGAGGCAGCCCAAGGTCATAGGATTACGGCAAGTTATGCGCGGTTTCCGGGATTGTCAGATAAGGTGTGTGCTGGCAGCTGCGGACGCCGACGGGCATATATTGCGGGAACTCAGGTCCCAATGCGCGCTGAACGGAGTCGAACTGATAATGCTGCCTTCCATGGAAGAATTGGGAAGGGAAGTCGGGATCGACGTAGGCTGCGCGGCGGTGGGAATACTGAAGTAGCCGCAGACTGTAGAGCGTCCGCTACCGGGTTGAAGGCGGGCGAAAGAAAAAAAGGAGGAACCCAAATGCCAACTACAAACCAACTCATAAGGCAAGGAAGAAAACGTCAGACCAAAAAGTCCCTGACTCCTATCATGGACGGCTGCCCGCAAAAGAGGGGCGTATGCCTGTCGGTCACGACGACTACTCCGAAAAAGCCTAATTCCGCGGTTCGTAAAATTGCCAGGGTGCGCCTTGTCAACGGAATGGAAGGAACGATCTACATTCCCGGCGTAGGCCACAACCTGCAAGAGCACTCTGTCGTGCTGATCAGAGGCGGAAGAGTAAGGGATCTGCCCGGTGTGCGTTATCATATAATTCGCGGCACGCTGGACACGGCGGGCGTTGCAAAACGCAAGCAGGCAAGATCCAAGTACGGCGCAAAGACTCCCAAATAATCGGAGCCTTTCACCCTTATTTTAACTACAGGAGGATATAGATATGCCTAGAAGAGGCGGAGTTCCCAAGAGAAACGTACTTCCGGATCCCGTGTACAATTCCGAGGTCATCACAAAGCTGACCAACCAGGTCATGTACGACGGAAAGCTGGGTACGGCTCAGAAAATAGTATACAGCGCATTCGATATTATAAAGAACAAGACCGGCAGCGCACCCGACGAAATCTTTTTCAAGGCGTTGGAAAACGTCATGCCCGTTCTGGAAGTCAAAGCTCGCCGCGTAGGCGGAGCCAACTATCAGGTTCCGTTGGAAATACGTCCGGTACGCAGACAGACTTTGGGTATTCGTTGGTTGGTCATGTATGCCAGAAAGCGCGGAGAAAGAACGATGGCGGAAAGACTCGCCGGAGAAATTCTGGACGCTTACAACAACACCGGCGGTTCTATCAAAAAGAAGGAAGACACGCATCGTATGGCGGAAGCCAACAAGGCGTTTGCGCACTTCCGTTGGTAATCGAAACATCTGCGTCCTGCCGGAATTTCGGATGATTCCGGCTTAGGACGATTTCAATCGGTTGAAATTAGCCTGTAACTATTGTTCCGGCTTTTTTCATGTAGCGACGCCGGGAAGTTCCGGGATATAACCGGTTTTGCAGAGCGTTAAAAAGCGTTTCGGCAGGGCGGGGATCCGGTAACAATCGGCATTGCAAAGCTCGGTCGGGTAGAAAACCGACCTTTTTCACCCTTTCGGGGCGATCGGGAGTTAAAAATGGCAAGAGAGTATCCGCTGGATAAAATCAGGAACATAGGAATAATGGCGCACATCGACGCCGGAAAGACTACGACTTCGGAGCGTATACTTTTCTATACCGGAAAAACCCATAAATTGGGCGAAGTCCACGAAGGCGACGCCACGATGGATTGGATGGTTCAGGAACAGGAAAGGGGCATTACGATAACCTCTGCGGCGACTACCACTCATTGGAGGGATTGTTGCATCAACCTGATCGACACTCCCGGGCACATCGATTTCGCCGTGGAAGTCGAAAGAAGTCTGCGCGTTTTGGACGGCGCGGTGGCCGTATTCTGTGCCAAAGGCGGCGTCGAACCGCAATCGGAAACGGTATGGCGTCAAGCCGACAAGTACGGCGTTCCCAGGATTGCTTTCGTAAACAAGATGGACATTAACGGCGCCGACTTCGACAGGGTGCTGACGATGATGAGGGAAAGGCTGAAAGCCAACCCCGTGCCTATAACTCTGCCGATAGGGCAGGAAGACAGTTTCCGCGGCATCATCGATCTGATCCACAACCACGCGCTGATGTATCACGACGACGATCTGGGCAAGGAATACGACGTAGTCGATATTCCCGCAGAATTTGCCGACAGCGCGGAGATAGCGCGTCAGGCTTTGATAGAAGCCTGCGCCGAACAGGACGACACTTTGTTGGGAAAATATTTCGACGGCGAGGAGATCACCGCGGAAGAAATGCTGAAGGTGCTCAGGAAAGCCACCATCGCCATGCAGGTGGTGCCCGTGATATGCGGTTCGGCGTACAAGAACAAAGGCGTACAGATACTGTTGGACGCCATAGTCGATCTGCTGCCCGCGCCCACCGACGTACCGGCGATAGAGGGCGAGTACAGAGGCAAAGAAGAAGTGCGTCATCCGAAGGATTCGGAGCCGCTGTCCGGATTGGTATTCAAGATAATGGTGGATCCGTTCGTCGGTAAATTGGCGTTTTTCCGCATATATTCCGGCGTAATAAAGACGGGAATGGCGGTATTGAACTCCGTAAAGGACAAAAAAGAGCGTATCGGCAGGATACTCAGGATGCACGCCAATTCCAGAAAGGACATCGAGGAAGCCGGCACCGGCGACATCGTCGCTTTGGTAGGGCTGAAGGAAGTTTCCACGGGCGACACTCTTTGCGACGTCAACAAACCCGTCGTTTTGGAAAAAATGGAATTCCCCGATCCCGTCATCAGGGTAGCAATAGAACCGAAGACCAAGCTAGGTCAGGAAAAGATGAGCATCGCGTTATCCAAACTTGCCGACGAAGACCCCAGCTTTAAAACTTATACCGACAAAGAAACGGGACAGACGATCATTGCCGGTATGGGAGAATTGCATCTGGAAATAATAGTCGACAGACTGTTAAGGGAATTCAAGGTGGAAGCCAACGTCGGAAAGCCGCAGGTAGCTTACCGCGAAACGATAAAACAGCCTGCAAGGGCGGAAGGCAAGTTCATCAGGCAATCGGGCGGCAAGGGTCAATACGGACACGTCGTCATCGAACTTACTCCGTTGGAACCCGGTTCGGGCATAGAATTCGTCGACGCTACCGTAGGCGGATCGGTGCCGAAGGAATTCATAAAAGCCGTCGAAGAAGGTATCCGCGACGCGGCGAAAGCCGGCGTGGTGGCAGGTTACGAATTGGTGGATTTCCGTTGCACGCTGGTAGACGGATCCTCGCACGAAGTGGACTCTTCCGAAATGGCGTTCAAGATCGCCGCGAGTATGGCTTTGAAAGAGGCTGCTCACAAAGCCGGAGCCACGATATTGGAACCGGTTATGTCCGTCGAGATCACTTGCCCGGACGAATACCTGGGCGACGTGTTGGGAACGATCAACTCCCGCCGCGGCTCAATAAAGAATATGGACGACAGGAAGGGTATCAGGGTCGTGGACTGCACGGTACCGCTTTCGGAGATGTTCGGATACGCGACGACGCTGCGTTCCGCCACCCAGGGAAGGGGCAATTACACTATGCAGATCAGCCACTACACCGAGGTGCCGCGTTCGGAATTCGAACGTATAACAGGTAAAAAACAGGTCTGAGTGCGGCGGCGTTCACACCGAACGCACCTAAAATTTAGAAAAAAAGTTATAAATAACTAGACATTGCGTTCCGGTTATTATATAATAATGCTACTATCGATCAGAACGGATCGACGGTGCCATAAAAAATAATTACTATCGGGAGGATAATATCCAAATGGCAAAAGCTAAATTTGACAGAAGTAAACCGCATGTCAACATCGGTACTATCGGCCACGTTGACCACGGCAAAACCACTCTTACCGCTGCTATTACGATGGTCGCGGCTGCTGCGGGTAACGCAGAAGTCATGAGATATGACCAAATCGACAAGGCTCCGGAAGAAAAAGCAAGAGGTATAACGATCAATACCGCTCACGTCGAGTATCAAACCGCAACCCGCCACTATGCGCACGTTGACTGCCCCGGGCACGCCGACTATGTTAAAAACATGATCACCGGTGCCGCTCAGATGGACGGCGCTATCCTGGTCGTTGCAGCTACCGACGGACCGATGCCGCAAACCCGCGAACACATCCTGCTCGCTCGTCAGGTCGGCGTTCCTTATATCATCGTTTTCATGAACAAGGTTGACCAAGTCGACGATCCCGAACTCCTCGACCTCGTCGAAATGGAGATCCGCGAACTGTTGACTCAATACGACTTCCCCGGCGACGATATCCCCGTCATCAGAGGTTCCGCTCTGAAGGCTATGGAAGCAGCTGCCGCAGGTCATGCCGACAGCCCCGACTGCGATTGCATCCGCGAACTGTTGGACGCAGTTGACTCCTACATCCCCACCCCCGAACGTGCTAACGACAAGCCCTTCCTGATGCCTGTCGAAGACGTGTTCACGATCACCGGCCGCGGCACCGTGGCTACGGGCAGAGTTGAACGTGGTGAAGTTAAAGTCGGCGACAAAGTTGAAATCGTCGGTATCAAACCCACTCGTGAAACCACCGTTACGGGCGTTGAAATGTTCAGAAAGCTTTTGGACTTTGCCCAAGCAGGCGACAACATCGGCGCATTGCTGCGTGGTATCGACCGTAAGGAAATCGAAAGAGGACAAGTTCTTGCAAAGGTCGGCTCCATTCATCCGCACACCCACATCGAAGGTCAGGTTTACGTCCTTACGAAGGAAGAAGGCGGCAGACATACTCCGTTCTTCAACGGCTATCGTCCGCAATTCTACTTCCGTACCACCGACGTTACCGGCACGATCAAATTGCCCGAAGGCGTTGAAATGGTTATGCCCGGCGACAACATTCACATGGACATTACCTTGATCACCCCCATCGCTATCGAACAGGGACTGCGCTTCGCTATCCGTGAAGGCGGCAGAACGGTAGGTTCGGGCGTTGTTGCGAAGATCTTCGAATAATTCTTCCCGGAAGATATAATACGGAAGCGCGAGTAAAACTCGCGCTTCTTTTTTTACGTTCGATATACGATCAATTTTCTAAGGCTGATTTATATTGCCGGCATAGTACAGCCGGATAGGGGATGTCGAACCCTATATTGCAATATCTTGACATTTATAATATACATAAAAATAAAAATTGTAAAATAATTTTTGACAAAAAATCACCATTGAAAAGTAACGCAAAATATTATATATTATATTTAGGTTAATGACGACTAATCAATATAGTTGATAAGGCGCCTTAAAATTAAGATATGAATTGTTAATATGAAAAAAACATATACACCGGAACAAAAATCGAAACGCAGGCGCAGGAGAGTTATCTTTTTTGTCACGTTACTTTTGATAATTGCCGTATTCGTGGTAGCTTTGGGTATATATAATTGTTGGTGGGTGTATAACGATGAAACGCATCCGATACATATAGAAAGAAAGCTCAAAGAAAAATATATTTGGAACGGGAAATACGACAGCCTGGACGGGCTGTATCCCGTTCGTAATGTCAATATGCATGAGGACAAACCGGCTTTTATTGCTGAAACGACCCCCGAATTTTTTCTGTTTATCGAAGTATGGTTGACAAGACAAGGCAATTTTAAATATGTCTACCATGATACCGAATGCTTTCAAAGAGAGCTATTTAAAGCATTGGATGCAATCGATAGAGATACGGATAAATTATGGGCAAGAATGCGGTACGCAATGCCGCAAGACGACAAATACGGAGCCGATATCAATTGGAAATACTTCGACGATTTAGGCATTTGGTGTGAAGCGGACGAACATGGCGAGATACTTTTCAGGGCGGAAAGCCCGTACAAAGCGGCGGGGGTGGCACCCGACGACGAAAGATATTTATTCTGGATTTATACGGCTGTTTCAAAGGCGGTTCCCGTCGCAAAGATAGACGGAGAATTTATAAATTTAATATCTATGAAGCCGTATTCGGACGAAGAAGAGCAAATTGAAACATTTACGTTTTCATTTATGCATAAAAGTCATTTATAGGCGTTCTGTAATGCGGTAGTGTCGATTATCCAAAACTGTGTCGAACGAGATTTTTGCAAAAAGCTATTATCTTTAAGACTTAAAAGTTATTGGTATATATAACGATGAAACGCATCCGATATTGATAAAAAGTAAGGAAATCAAATTATGAAAGTGTTAAAAAGTCTGTTTCGTATATTAGCTATTATATTTATATTGGCGTTTGCAACGGCGGCAATAGTCGCTTGTAGCGGAGACGTAAATAAATATCACGCAGAACTTTACCACCTTAAATATGCCGATATGACCGCTGAATTCGTGGAAAGCAACAGAACATACGGCACTTATTATGAGGGTGCCGACGGCAAAACGATCAAGGATACAGACTCGCCGCGAACACGTACTCGCATAATAGGCAATGAGGATGAATTTGCGGCAGTATTTATAAATTTTCCCGCCGACGTAGATTTAGAAAAGCAAATGATCGTAATGTACATGTCTACCGTAAGCAACAACAGGGCGTGTCGCTTGAAAAAATTGACGTTGGATAACGGAAAATTGGAAATAACATTTAAAGTTCAGCCTGTTAAACCGGGGATCATGGATTCCACAATGCCCGGTACCAGATATTTAGCCGTTGTTATGGATAAAGCCGATGTGGATTCAGTTGACTTTATTCAAAAATAGGTATAAGGAAAAGATCATAAAATACATTAGAGTTTTTAACATACTAGAAATTGTTGTATTAGTTTTTAAAATCGTTATTTTTTTAGAGAACGATATAGAGGCAGCAAATGTCAATAAATTATTAACTAACTAGAAGCGCCCAGAAAAGAGCGCTTTTGTTGAACGATTTATGCTTTACGATCAAATTATTATTTTGTTAACAAAAATGTATTACTCTCA
>CALVXZ010000033.1 GCA_944371785.1 uncultured Clostridia bacterium
ATATTTTCCTGCCCGACAATCTTTTATCCTTATAAAAAACGTTCTTGCGTGTTCGAACGTTTTCTAAACTACTAACTTCTTTCGTTTAATAACATTATCTAAACTTTCCCTCGGGCAGGAAAATATTAATAATTTTTTACAATTCGTTGACTTTCAAAATCGGTTGGGGTATACTTTAGCTATGAAAAAACAAAACCTCTTCGCTTACGCATATTACTTTTACTTTAGCTGCGAGATAGCTTAGTTTTTGCGTGGAGGTTTAATAGTACAGCAAATCGGAAAACCGCCTCGCCAGAAGCGGTTTTTTTGAATTGATAAACATTATAAAATTAAAAAGACAGAGGACGTTATGATAGTTACCGTAAAACAGGGAAGTAATCCGCAACAGGTCAAAAGGCTGACGGCTTGGATAAAGTCGCTGGGTTTGGACGTGCACGTTTCGGAGGGCGAAAAATCCACCGTCATAGGCTTGGTGGGCGACACTTCGAAAGTCGATATCGATCTTATCCGCTCCCTGGATATCGTCGAAGCCGTCACCAGGATCCAGGAGCCTTATAAAAACGCCAACAGGAAATTCCATCCCGAAGACAGCATAATCGACGTCAGCGGCGTCAAATTCGGCGGCAGGCACTTCCAGATGATAGCCGGACCCTGCTCCGTCGAAACCGAAAAGCAGGTGATAGGCATTGCCGAAGCGGTAAAGGCGTCCGGCGCCACGATGCTGCGCGGCGGAGCGTTTAAACCCAGGACTTCGCCTTACGCTTTCCAAGGACTTGGGATAAAAGGGCTGGAGATATTGAAAAAAGCGCGCGAAGTTACGGGACTTCCGATAGTTACGGAGATAATGTCCGAACGGTATATCGACGCTTTCGCCGACGTGGATATGGTACAGATCGGCGCAAGGAATATGCAGAACTTCGATCTTCTGAAAGCCGTAGGCAGGCTGGGTAAGCCGGTACTGCTGAAGAGGGGGCTTGCGAACACCATCGAGGAATGGCTGATGAGCGCCGAATATATAATGAGCGAAGGCAATATGAACATAGTCCTTTGCGAAAGGGGGATCAGGACCTTCGAACCGTACACCAGAAACACTTTGGATCTGTCGGCGATCCCGATACTGAAGGAAAAGACTCACCTGCCCGTCATCGTCGATCCAAGCCACGCTTCGGGGCTGTCGCGTCTGGTAAAGCCGATGTCTTTGGCTTCCGTAGGCGCCGGCGCCGACGGACTGATAATAGAGGTCCATAACGATCCGCCGCACGCTCTGTGCGACGGCGCGCAATCCCTACGCCCCGAACAATTCGACGACGTGGTAAAAGCCATCGACGTCATGTTGCCGCTGGTCAATAAGGAGAGAGGATGATGAATATCGGTATCGTGGGATTGGGGCTGATCGGAGGCTCCCTCGCCAGACAGTTCAAACGCAACACCCGGCACAGCGTTTACGGATACGACGTTTCCGCCGACGCCATAGCGAAAGCCGAACTGCTGGGTGCGATCGACGGCGTTTTCGAACCCGAAGATCCCGTGGATCTGGACGTGGTTTTCGTGGCTTTGACCCCGATCGCCGCCAACCGAATGATGGACGTATTGGCTCCGAAATTGAAAAAAGGAGCCGTCATCGCCGATACCGCAGGCGTAAAACGCCCGATAATCGACCATATGAAAATGCTGTCGGAACGCTATCCGGATATTTCGTTCGTGGGCGTCCATCCGATGGCGGGCAGAGAATACAGCGGCATATCGCATTCAACCGCGACCCTTTTCGAACACGCGTTTATAATCATTACCCCCGTTTTGACGGATATCGAAGCGGCGGAAAAAATTAAACAGCTCTTTATCGAAGCCGTCTGCAGGGGAGTGACCATGGCTTCTGCAAGCGAACACGACAAGATAATAGCGTACACTTCGCAGCTTGCGCATGTGGTCAGCTCCGCATACATTCAAAATCCCACCGCAAAGGATTACCTGGGATTTTCGGCAGGCAGTTTCCGCGATATGACCAGAGTGGCAAAACTCAACCCCGATATGTGGACGGAACTGTTTTTGGAAAACGGGGACAACCTGTTGCCGTGTATAGCCGATATAATAGAAAAGCTGACGCTGTTCAAACAGGCGTTGGAAGATAAAAACGCAGAGGAACTTCACCGTATGCTGGCGGAAGGCAACAGATTGAAAGAAGCCGCGGAAAAGAAAGGAAGAGATTATAAAAATGAGTGACGTCAGGATCTTTCCTTCGCGCATATCGGGGAGCGTAACGCCCCCGTCATCGAAATCGCACGCGCACAGGCTGATGATAGTATCCGCCGTTTCGGGGCACCCTTTGACGATATCGGGTAACCTAAACGGCGACGATATCGCCGCGACCGCATATTGTCTTTCGCAAATCGGAACAGGCGTCGAAAGGGGTGACGGGTACATACGGATAATTCCCGGACCGTTTTGCGACGGCGACGCCGACGCCGGCGAATCGGGAAGCACGCTCAGGATGTTGCTGCCGGTGATCCCGACTTTGGGAATAACCGCGCGCTTTACCGGAAGGGGCAGGCTCCCCGACAGACCGATAGCGGATCTGACCGCAATTATGAGGAACGCCGGCGCGGAGGTTTCCGGGGACAGACTGCCTTTGACGGCAGGGGGAAAATACTCCTCGGATATCTTCAGGATCGTCGATCCGAAAAGCAGTCAGCACGTCAGCGGTTTCATGATCGCTTCGGCAAGATCCGGCGGCGGCAGGATAGAGATCTCAGGAAAACTTCCCTCCAAAGGATACGTCGAGATGACTAAGGAGGTGCTGTCGGAATACGGGGTACGGATAACCGAGGACGCGGACGGGTTCACTGTAGAAAACGGATTTACCGAATTTCCGGAAACGGTCAGGGCGGAAGGCGATTGGTCGGGCGCGGCGGCGTTTGCCGCGGCAGCGGCGGTCGCGGCTTCGGGCGGTCTGGCGCTGGAAGGGCTGAAGTATCCCTCCGCACAGCCCGATTCCGTGATCGTGAAATTGCTTTCCGACGCCGGAGCGAAAGTGTCCGTTGAAAATAACGGCGCCGAGCGTTGCTCCGTGAAAATTGCTTCCGCTTCTTTGAAAAGCGTCGTTTTCGACGCGGACGGTTCGCCCGACATCGTGCCCGTTCTGGCGGCGGTAACGGCTTTTGCCGACGGGGAATCTTCCGTTTACGGGGTGGAAAGGTTAAAGATCAAAGAATCCGACCGCGTAAATAGCGTAGTCGACGCTTTGAACGCAGTGGGAGTCCCGGCGCGTTACGACGGCTGCCGTATCGCGGTCAAGGGCGGCAGGGTCCGCGGCGGAACGATAGACGCGCGCGGCGACCACAGGATAGCCATGATGGGCGCGGTATTGGGATTGGGAGCCGAAAGCCCCGTCACGATATCGGGCGCGGAATGCGTGAAAAAATCTTATTCGGGCTTTTTCGAACAACTTGCATCAACGGGAGGAAAGATCGAATGGCTGAAATAAAGGTTTCTTTGTACGGCGGATCGCACGAGAAAGCGATCGGTGTAAGGATATCCGGCGTTCCGTCGGGCACTCCGATAGACGAAGCGGCGATAGCCGGGCTGTTGGACAGGCGGCGCGCGAAAAAGGCGGCGTGGTCCACCCCCAGATCGGAAGCCGACGAATACCGTTTTCTTTCGGGCGTCCGCGACGGGGTTTCGACGGGCGAGGAGATCGTTGCGGAAATAAAAAATACCGATACCAGGAGCGGCGATTATCCCGTATTCGTTCCCAGGCCTTCGCACGCCGATTACGCGGCTTTCGTAAAGGACGGGGCGAAGGAGATTGCTCCCGGAGGGGGCAGATTTTCGGGAAGGATGACCGCGCCGCTGTGCATAGCCGGAGGGATAGCCGAAGGCGTGTTGGCGGCAAAGGGCATATCCGTTATGGCGTATGTAAAGGAGATAGGCGGAATAAAGGGCAGGGGATATTCCGACGGAGTCACCGCGGAGGAAATACTTGCGGCGCAAAAGGAGCCCCCTTATTCGGTGACAAACGGCGAAACAATGTTGAAAGCCGCCGAAGCCGCCAGGCTTCAGGGCGATTCCGTGGGCGGCAGCGTGGAATGCATGGTGACGGGTCTGCCTGTCGGGATAGGCGATTTTTATACCGCCGGCATAGAATCCGCAATCGCCTGCGAAGTCTTCGGAGTGCCTGCCGTAAAAGCCGTGGAGTTTGGTCTGGGAACGGGATTTTCGGTGGGGTTCGGATCGGAACTGAACGACCCGTTCCGTTTCGAAGACGGCAAAGTAATCACTCTTACAAATAATTCGGGCGGAATAAACGGCGGTATCTCCAACGGTATGCCTGTAACTTTCA
The DNA here is from genome assembly GCA_944371785.1 of uncultured Clostridia bacterium. Lineage (GTDB taxonomy): Bacteria > Bacillota > Clostridia > Christensenellales > DTU072 > Stercoripulliclostridium_A. The sequence goes on from CALVXZ010000033.1 coordinate 4,337, forward strand.
GAGCGACTCTAAGACCTACTCCGTCGATATCGAAACCCGAACAGAGCGTCGATCTGTCCACGGGCGAGAACGTCGTTCTGAATCTGAAGGGAAGGCACGACGCCTGTATCGTGCCCAGAGCGGCTGCAGCGGTGGAAGCGGCGGCGGCGATAGCGATATGGAAATTGATCTCGGAGGAGTTATGACTGAACTTGAAGATCTGAGGCGCGAACTTAATTCGATAGACGACGGTATCGCCGCTTTGTTCGCAAGGCGGAATGAAATCGTCAGGGAAGTAGGCTTGTATAAAAAACATTCCGGTTTTCCGCTGAACGATCCGGACAGGGAAAACGCCGTGACGGAACGGATAAAAAGCATGCTGCCTCCGCTGTCCGCAGGTTTTGCCGCTCCGCTGATGAAGACGCTGTTCGGGTTTTCAAAGGAGATCCAAAAACGCGTCGGAGGAAATTATTTCGTCATCGGCAAAAAACTTCCTCACTCCTGGAGCCCGGAAATATACCTGCCTCTGGGGTTGGATTACGGTATAAAGGAACTCCCCGACGAGGAGGCGGTAAAGGAATTCGTATTATCGCGCGGATTTGACGGGATAAACGTCACCATTCCGTATAAGCAGACAGTAATTCCGTTGTTGGATTTCGTGTCCGACGAAGCGCGCGAAGTGGGCGCGGTCAACACTGTTGTAAACAAGGACGGCAAATTGTACGGGTACAATACCGACGTCGGCGGAATGAAAGCGGCGATCGCCGCCGCGGGAATCGATCCGAAAGGAAAGGTGGCGGCGGTGTTCGGCGGTAACGGCGGCACCGCGCATACCGCAAGGTACGTCCTTGCGTCTATGGGGGCGAAACGGATTTTGACGGTGTCCAGGACGGGGGCTGTAAATTACGATAACGTTTACGATTACCCGATCGAATTGATCGTCAACGCCACTCCCGTCGGAATGTATCCCGATATCTGCGCGTCGCCCGCAGACCCCGCAAAATTCCCTGCGCTTCAGGGAGTGTTCGACGCCGTTTACAATCCGCTGAGGACCGTGCTTGTCGAAAAAGCGTTACGGCAAAACGTGCCTGCGGCGAACGGATTATATATGTTGGTGGAACAAGGGCGTTTGGCGTTTGAGCTGTTTACGGGTACCGAAACCGATAAATCGGTTACCCGATACCTGGTAAACGCGATAGCCGCCGCAAAAACCGACATCGTATTGACGGGTATGCCCGGATCGGGAAAAACTTCGGTAGGAAAGGCGCTTGCGGAACTGACCGGCAGGAAATTCGTGGACATCGACGACGAGATCGTAAAAGCCGAAGGCAGGTCCATTCCCGAAATTTTCGCCGCCGAAGGCGAGGAATATTTCCGCGCCGCCGAACGCCGCGCCGTATCCGCAGCCGCCGCAGAAAACGGCATCGTCATAGCTACGGGAGGAGGCACGGTGACCGACGAATCGAACAGACGGGCGTTGAAACGGAACGGCTTTGCGGTGTATATCAGGCGAGATCTGAAGGAACTTTCCTCCGAAGGACGGCCGCTTAGCCAAAGCCGCGGAACCGAGGCTTTGTATAACGAAAGAAAGGGCATCTACGAAAGTTTTTGCGATTTGGCGGTGGACAACGTCGACGTCGCGAAAACGGCTGAACTCATAGCGAAAACCGATTTTAAACGTATCTGAACTGCGCCGATCAAAACTTGCGATAAAAAAAAGAGGGGCTTTTGCTCCTCTTTTTTATGCTTTGTATCATCGAAAAGCGCCGCGCGGAGATTTATTTGCGGTTTTTCTTTTCTTCGCGGCGTTTGTCGTTTATTATCTGCAAGGCGGCTTCGTCTATGACGGATATGCCTTCGCTTTTGGCGATCTCCACCATTTTTGTCAGGGCGGCTTTCAGGAAGACCCTGGGTATCTTTGTCAGTTTGCCGCAGGCTTCGTCGGTGAAAGTGACTTCGGGATCGATACGCTTTGCGGCGTAAATAACCGATTTGACGTCGCCTTCCTTGGCTTGGATCTGTTCGGGGAAGGGACGGCGGAAACGCGACATCCAGAAGTTTGTGGAATCGCGGTAGCCGTAATCCACGGGAACTTTCGGGAAAGCGGCGGCGCGGACTCCGTTGATTATCGCGTCGGAATATTTCTTTTTCATAAGTATGCGGTCTATCTTCAGAACGAAGTGAGCGCCGAAAGTGCTGGTGATGCCGTTGAAGTTTCTGAAAGGAGCGGGGTAGCCTTCCAGGTTGCCCGGCTTATCTTCGAAAGCGTTTTCGAGGCTGTCGTTCCAGGTGCATTCGAATACCTGGAAGGACACGTCAACAATTTTCGGGCGGTCTGCGCCCAGATCGCTTTCGGACAAATCGAAGATACAATCCTTCATTTTTTCTTCCGTCGTGTCGCCGGGGAAGCCCAATCTGACGGCTTCGCGGAAGTAGCGTTTGTCATCCGGGATAAAATTCAACGCACATTTTTTGGTGCGCAGGATGTTCTGGCAGGTGTTGGAGGAGTTTCTGCATTCCAATATCATCGCATAATAATCTTTCCCCGCGATGTAATAGGGGAAGCACAGCGAGTAGGAGCCCAGGTTCGTCATTCCGGAAGGACTGACGGTGGAAACCAATACCGTGGGCATCGGAAAGAAAGCGGAAGTCTGATAGAAATTATCTACGATACGCAGAGTTTCGAAATTGTCCATAAAGATTCTCCTTTGATTTTGTACGGCTGAAGGTCAAACGGTTTGCCGCCCCGACCGTGCTTTATTGCTCCTGCTTTTTTATTATATCGGAATGTTTGCGGATAAAGTCGTCGATCCTTTTGAAATATTCTTTCGGATCCTTGAATTCCGACAACGCGTGCGCGCAATCTTTTACGAGATACAGCTCCTTTTCGGCGGTGCAGGCTTCGTAAACCCTGAATACCATTTCCGTAGGCACGAAATAATCGGTGTCGCCGTGGATAAACAGTATCGGGTACTTCGATTCCTTTACGCAGTCCACGGAATTTACTTCGTCTGCGCCGTAACCGGCGATTTTGCGCATAAAAAAGTCTATGATTTTCAGGCTGAGCCTTGGCACGAAGCCGACCACGCGGCGGCATTGGAATTCGAACACTTCCTTTACGGAGGTGAATCCGCAATCTTCGATGATCCCTTTTACGTTGGCGCCGAGATCGTTGCAGGAAACCTGCATCGCAAGCGCGCCGCCCATCGAAAGCCCGGAAATGAAGATCTCGCCGTCGGGGATGCGTTCGTTCACCGCCTTCAGCCACAAAGGCACGTCGAATCTGTCCAATACCGCAAAGCCCGTATATTTACCTTCCGATTTCGCGCTGTGACGGTGATTGACTATCATAACGTTATAACCCATTTTCAGATATCCCAGGGCGCGCGAACCGAAATCGCCGTAGCCGTTGGAGTTGTATCCGTGCAGGCATACCACGGTGATTTTCGAAGGCTTCGGGCAAAGGTAGAAATTCCCGTACAGATGCAGACCATCATCGGTGACTACCGTAATGTTTTCAGAAGGGAGCAGTCTGAGCTCTTTCAAATCGGCGTGCAGCTGCCGTACCATCGCCGGAAAGTCCGGTCCCATCAAAGAGTTGGGCTTTGTCACGTCGAAACGCGGCGTCCTGACGATCAGCAGATAAAAGCCGATATAACAAGCCGCCAGATAGGCGAGGACGATGAACGCCAAAACGCCGATAACTATTAAAATGATTCCTGTCACACCGATTGCCGACAACATTTTACGGCTCCGAAAAAAATAGAATAGCTAGATTATAACGCTAATATACGGCGCGGTCAAGCCGAATGAATATATAAGTAAAGGTTATTATATATCATATATCCTTTATATTCACGACGGCTGAAACGGATATCGGGAAAGCCTTTCCGGTCATTGATCTTTCATTGATTTTCGCGGCATCCCGGTCGATTTCCGACGCCGCGCGTTCCGAAAGACCGCCCGGGAAAAAGCCATAAAAAAATTTTTTCGGAAATTGCGAATTTCGCTTGACAAAAAGGGGAAGCGATGGTTTAATAGTAATAGTTACTGATAACGATAATAGACTATGCGAAACACTACACAAAGGGATCTTGTATATAGGATAGTAATGGAATCGTCGGATCATCCCGGGGCGGATACGGTGTACGAACGCGCCAGGCGCGTTATGCCGAATATCAGTCTGGGGACGGTGTACAGGAACTTGAAACAGCTTTCGGAAACGGGAAAGATCCGCGAGATACGCCTTTCCGGCGGCGGAAACCGCTACGACAAGACGCTTGAAGTTCACGCGCATTTCCATTGCAAGGCGTGCGGTAAAGTCACCGACGTGGAAACGGGGTCTGTGACCGCTCCAGCCGAAACGGGGAAATTGGAAACGGTAGACATTATGTTCGGCGGAGTTTGCAAGGACTGCCTGCAAACGGAAAAAACCGTCGGCAGGGCGGAGGAGAAACAATGAATATATTCACAAAGCTGACTTACGGACTGTATCTGGTCACGGCAAGGGACGGCAGGGACAACGGTTGCATCATCAACACCGCCGTACAGCAGACTTCGAATCCGGAAACCGTAGCGGTCACGTTGAACAAATCGAACCTGACCACCGAAATGATATCTAAAACCGGCGTGATGAATCTGAACGTACTGTCCGTAGAAACGCCTTTTGAAATCTTTTCCGGATTCGGGATGCGTTCCGGCAGGGACGTCGACAAGTTCGACAGAGTAGAAACCTTCAGGACGGAAAACGGCTGTTTGGGTATCCGTAAATATTCGGTAGGATATCTGAATTTAAAAGTAAAGCAGAGCCGCGATCTGGGAACGCATATATGGTTTTTGGGCGAAGCGACCGCTTCGGAGGTGTTCGGAGGCGAGCCGGTAAGCTACGCGTATTACCACGCGAACATCAAACCGAAGCCGCAGAAGACTTCGTCGAAGGACGAATACGTATGTACCGTTTGCGGTTTTGTAAGGGAAGGAAAACCCGACGACGACTACGTTTGTCCGGTATGCAAACACGGAGCCGAAGTGTTTGAAAAAGTTTCGGTAAACAACAATATCACCGCCGAGGCGGTAAAAATAATCGATAAAAAAGGAGATCAAAAAATGGCTAAATTCGTATGCAGCGTATGCGGTTATGTTTATGAAGGGGACGAAGCTCCCGCACAATGCCCCGTTTGCAAAGCTCCCCGCGAGAAGTTTGTCAAACAGGAAGGAGAAATGAGCTGGGCATCAGAACACGTTATCGGCGTCGCGTCCGGCGCTCCCGAAGATATTATCAAAGACCTCAGAATGAATTTCGAAGGAGAGTGCACCGAAGTCGGTATGTATCTTGCCATGGCAAGGGCTGCTCACCGCGAAGGCTATCCCGAAGTAGGAATGTACTATGAAAAGGCGGCTTGGGAAGAGGCGGAGCACGCTTCCAAGTTCGCGGAGTTGTTGGGCGAAGTCGTTTCCGCTTCCACCAAAAAGAACCTGGAAATGAGGATCGAAGCCGAAAACGGAGCTACCGCCGGCAAGACCGACCTTGCAAAGCGCGCCAAAGCGTTGAACCTCGACGCCATTCACGACACCGTTCACGAAATGGCACGCGACGAGGCGCGTCACGGCAAAGCTTTCCTGGGACTGTACAACCGTTATTTCAAAAAATAAAGGTTTACCGGGTCAACGTATCGTAAAGAATCAAAATCAATATATCCGTACACGGGAAAAGCGGCATTTACGCCGCTTTTCCCCTTTAAACCAATGATTTCGTAAGTTTCGGCGTATAAACGCGGCGTTTTGCGCAAAATTGTAAAATTTTCGTTGACGGCGTCATCATTTTAATATATAATAAATACGATAAATTAAGGGAGTCAAAAATGACGGACTGCGACGGCGACCCCGGAAGTCGACCGCGAAAACAACTCGATTCGAAAATATGCAAACACATGACTGTGAACTGCCGCGAAGGTTTACGGTCGTGTTTTTTTGTATATAAATAACAAAACAAAGTAACGGAGGTAATGTTTATAATGGATGATTCTCACCCACGACCTTGGCACACAATGACCGAGGATGAGAGCCTGACAGCGTTGGATTCTTCCTCGGAAGGACTCAGCGACAAAGAGGCTGCCGCACGCCTGGTGAAGTACGGCAAGAACAGTTTCGGGGAAAGTAAACCGAAGAGTATTTTCAAAATGATATTCGAACAGCTTTCGGACATCATGGTGATAATCCTGATAGTCGCAATGCTGTTTTCGTTCGTAATGTATTTTATCGACGGAGAGGGACTTGCCGAAGCGATAGTGATATTCGCGGTCATTACGCTGAACGCCACCGTCGGAGTCATACAGGAGAAAAAAGCCGCCGACGCATTGGAATCGTTGAAAAAAATGTCGTCGCCGAACGCAGTCGCTTTAAGGGAGGGCGAAGAATCGGTAGTACCGCAATCCGATCTTGTCCCGGGCGACGTCGTATACATCGAGGCAGGTATGGTGGTCCCCGCCGATATCAGACTGCTGACGGAAAACAATCTTAAAATACAGGAAGCTTCTCTGACCGGCGAATCGGTCCCGACGGATAAAAACGCCGAAGCGGTGCTTGCGGAAGACGCGCCGTTGGGCGACAGGGTAAATATGGCGTATTCTTCGACGATAGTAATGTACGGAAACGGTACGGGCGTCGTCGTCGAAACGGGTATGAAAACCGAAGTCGGAAAGATCGCGGGACTTTTGAAACAAGAGGGCGATTTCCAGACCCCCATAAAGAAAAAATTGAATTCGGTAGGCAAGACTCTGACGGTGATAGGGCTGATAGTCGCCGCGGTAATACTTGCGATAGGATTTATCCGCAACGACAGGACGTGGCAGTCGCTGGTGCTTTTGGGCATATCTTTGGCGATATCCATAATCCCCGAAGGGCTCCCCGCCACCGCTACGATCATAATGGCTTTCGGCGTACAGCGCATGGCGAAAAATCACGCGTTGGTAAAAAGTCTGCCAGCGGTGGAAACTTTGGGCGGCGCGACCGTGATCTGTTCCGACAAGACGGGTACGCTGACTTTGAACAAGATGACCGTCACGGAAATTGCCTTCGGCGAAAGCATCGAAAAGGGCGTTTCCGTAAAGACCGGATCGGCGGATACCGACGACCCCGTTTTCAAACGGCTGTTGGAAGGAGCGGCGTTATGCAATAACGCGCACTTCGATCCCGACCGTCCCGGCGAAACGATGGGCGATCCTACCGAAGGCGCGCTGATCGTGATGGCAAAAGATTTCGGTATCAACGCTGACGATTTCGGCGAAGAGCATACGAAACTGTTCGAACAGCCTTTCGATTCGGACAGAAAACGAATGAGCGTGATAAACGAATTCGGCGGCACCGCCGTCCAATACACCAAAGGCGCGGTGGACGAATTGCTGCCTTTGACCACCGGGATACTTACCGATAAGGGTGTGCGCCCGATAACCGAAAAGGACGCGGAAAAGATTTCCGCGATCGCCGCCGATATGGCGTCCAGGGCGCTGAGGGTATTGGGCTTTGCCGCGAAATTTAATGTTTCGGTTCCCGAAAACGACGATGCGGATATCGAAAACGATATGGTATTCGTCGGATTGGCAGGTATGATCGATCCTCCCAGAAAGGAAGTCGTAGGTGCGGTCGACGCTTGCAGAGAAGCCGGGATAAAGGTAATAATGATCACGGGCGACCACAAGATCACGGCAGGCGCCATTGCCGAGGAACTGCACATCCTGAATAAAGGAAACACCGTGATTTCGGGACAGGAACTTGAAAACATGAGCGACGCCGAATTGGACGAAGCGTTGCGCACGGCAACCGTTTTCGCCAGGGTTTCCCCGGAAGACAAACTGCGTATAATACGTTCCCTGAAACGGTTGGGAGAAGTTACGGCGATGACGGGCGACGGAGTGAACGATTCTCCGGCTCTGAAGGAAGCCGACATCGGCGTGGCGATGGGGATAACGGGTACCGACGTGGCGAAAGACGCCGCCGATATGATATTGCTGGACGACAATTTCACCACAATAGAAAAGGCTATCCGCGAAGGCAGGCGCGTTTACAGGAACATACAGAAGGTCATTCAATTCCTTGTCGCCGGCAACATAGCCGAGATCACGACTTTGCTGTTGGCGTTCCTGTTCGGGTGGGAAGATCCCATACTCGCCATCCACATCCTTTTGATAAACCTCGCCACCGATTCGCTGCCGGCGATAGCGTTGGGCGTAGACCCTGCGGATTCCAGAGTGATGAAGGTCCCTCCCGTGAAATCGGGCACGCTGTTTGAACGCGGAGTGATTTTCAGGATAGTTCTGCACGGCGCGTTCATAACGACTTCGGCTTTGGCGGCGTATTGGATAGCGGAATCTTCTTACGGTTCCGATCCCGAGGAAAAACACGCGATAGCTTTGACGATGACGTTCATGGTCCTTGCGATATCGCAGCTTGTCCACGCCGTGAACCAGAGGTCGAATTACGATTCCGTGTTCAGACCCGGTCAGGGGCACAACAAAATGCTGTACCTTGCCATGGCGGCTTCGCTTGCCATAGTCGTGATCGTCAGCTTCGTGCCCGGCGTAATGGACTTTTTCGAACTGCGCTATCTGAATATCGAACAATACGCCATAGTTGCGGCTTTGGCGTTGGCACCGCTTGTCGAAGTCGAAATTTCCAAAGCTATAATGCGGCTGAGGCAAAAACACAAACTCCGCGCCGCCATGTAAACGGCGCCGCCCTCCCGGAAAGGGAGGGCTTTTCTTTCGTGCGGTATGCCCGATATCCGTTGACTTTTACGGTGAGTCATAGTATAATTTTTTCATGAAAATTTTAAAGATAGAACATCTATGCAAATCTTACGGCGCGATAAAGGCGGTGAACGATATCTCGTTCGAAATAGAAAAAGGAGAGTTTTTTTCATTCCTCGGCGTCAACGGCGCGGGAAAGTCCACGACTATCAATATAATAACCACGGTGCTTCCGAAGGATTCCGGAAAAGTTTATGTGTTCGGCGCCGATATAGATCGCGATCCCATGGCGATCAGGGCGAAAATAGGCATCGTCTTTCAAAATTCCGTTTTGGACGGCAGGCTGTCGGTATACGACAATCTTTCTTCCAGGGCGGCGTTGTACGGTATGCGAGGCGCAGAAAAGAAAAAGCGTATCAAGGAAATAGCCGAAACGCTGGAATTGAACGAATTTTTGAAAAGACCTTACGCGAAGTTATCCGGCGGGCAACGCAGGCGTACCGATATAGCCAGGGCGTTGATCAACACGCCCGAACTTTTGATTCTGGACGAGCCTACCACGGGATTGGATCCGCAGACCAGGTTGACAGTATGGGCGGCGATCGACAGGATCAGGCAACGCACGGGGATGAGCGTGTTATTGACGACTCATTACATGGAAGAATCGGCTGCCGCGGACAGGATCGTCATCATCGACGAGGGAAAGCTTGTGGCGGAAGGCAGCCCCGTTGCTTTAAAGGACAAATATTCTTCCGATTCGGTTCGGCTGTATATGCCGAAAACGGCGGAAACCGATCGGATACTAAGCGAATCGGGGCTGGGATTTACTTATCAGAACACATTCTACAAAGTTGCCGTCAGCGATTCCGGGGCGGCTATGCGCTTTTTGACCGCGCATCCCGCGCTGACTGCCGATTTTGAAGTGGTAAAGGGCGATATGGATGACGTCTTTTTGAATGTAACCGGCAAAAAATTGGACGGAGGCAATTATGAAAGAGCATGATCCCGTCAAAGCGTTAAAAAACGACGTCGGTATTACCGCCGCGCTTGCCGTCAGAGGTATAAAAATATTCCTTGCAGACAAAATGGGAGTTTTCTTTGCCTTGCTGGCGCCCATCATTATTCTTATGTTGTATTTGCTGTTCCTGGGCGATATACAAATAGACGCTTTGAAAGCTCAGTTAGAAGGAATACCTTATGAAGAAAAAACCGTTTCCGCTATCGTAGACGGTTGGATGATCGCAGGGGTCATGGCGGTTTCTTGTATCACCGTGACGTTCACGTCGCAAAACGTCCTGGTAAAGGACCGTGAAAACGGCACGTTAGCCGACTTTTTGGCGGCGCCCGTAAAACGCGGAGCCATAGCCGCGTCATATATGATTTTCAACATCATAGTTTCGGCTATCATTTGCCTGGCGGTATTGTGCCTGGCGTTTATATATCTTGCGATCACGGGTTGGTATCTGACCGCGGCGGACGTGTTTGCGGCGATAGGGAACACGCTGTTATCGATAATTTCGGTTTCCGTATTGGCGACTTTGGCGTCGCTGACGTTCATAAAAACGGAGGGAGCTCATTCGGGTTTTGTGGGGATACTCAGCGCGGCAATCGGTTTTTTGATAGGCGCGTATATGCCCGTTTCGACTTTCCCGACAGCCATTCAGTACGTTACGCTGTTCCTGCCGGGCACTTATTCGGCGGGGATATTCAGAAGTATTTTCATGGAAGGCGCCATCGCCGAATTAGGCTTTGAACCCGTAAGAGAAGGTATTCGCGAAGCGTATTCGGTGAACATGGACTTTTTCGGCAAAACGATAGGGGTGGATATAATAGCCGTTATACTTGTTTCCGTCACGGTATTGCTGTTTGCGGCGTATGCCGTAATTCAGATCATATTGGTCAAAAAGAACAAATTTTTTAATAAGTGACGAAAGAATTCTTAGGCAATCGGCTGTGGCCGACGCCTTCGACCA
>CALVXZ010000034.1 GCA_944371785.1 uncultured Clostridia bacterium
CCCGGTACAAAGAAACTGACGAACGGCGCGGTGGAAGCCATGAAAGGCAGGAACGCTTGTTTCCTGTCGAATCACGGAATAGTCGCCTGCGCCGAAACCATAGAAGGGGCTTTCGAAGTTTGCAAGGCTATGGAAGAAAACAGCCGTGCTTATATAGAAAGCGTTGTAAAACGGGAACTCGGAAAGGATTCCGTCGATATCGACGATATCTTTGAAGTGTTTTATAAACGGATAAATTAATTGTGGAGGCGGAGTAATGGAAGGAAAGATGAGCTTTGCTCAAAAACTCAATGCGTTCTCCCATAAGTTGTTCGGAACAAAACCGAACGACGGGGACGTACAGCCCAAAGAGGCGTGGAGTTACGGCATCACGGGTATCGGACAAAACTTTATTTGCACGATCATCGGATCCTATCTGACGGTGTTTATGACCGACGCGTTGGGATTCAATAATGCGATGAATTTCGGCAACCCCTTGATAACGGGCTCGGTCGCGGTGGCGATATTGATGTTGGTCGCTAGAATCTTCGACGCTTTGAACGACCCGATCATGGGATCCGTAGTCGATTACACCCGTACGAAGTGGGGCAAATGCCGTCCGTATTTGCTGTGGATGCCCATCCCGATAGGGCTTTTGACCATATTATGCTTCTTGCCTTTCTATCCGTCGAATCTTACCGGATTTTTGGCTTGCGGTCTGATTTACGTGGTGTGGTCCGTGGCTTATACGATAGCCGACGTTCCGTATTGGGGACTGTCCACCACGATGACGAACAATACCACGAAGCGCGGAAACATTCTGACGATCGTCCGTCTGATGTGTACCGCCGCCGCAGGTATCGTCACGTTGTTGGTCCCGATCATCACCGACGCGGTGACCGCGAAATACAAAGACGCCAACGGAGTGCTTCTGACGCAGTATGCCGACGAAAATATGAATACGTTAAAATGGACGTATTTCATAGTCGCCATCGTGTTGGTCGCCATCTCCGTGCCGATGTTCTATGTCGGATTTAAAAACACGAAGGAAAGATTCGGCACCGTCGCCAGCGGCGAAAAACAACGTACTTTGGGGCAGAACCTGAAACTTCTGTTCAAAAACGATCAGGTCATGCTGGTGGTTCTGTCGGGTATCCTCGGCGGAGCCAGAATGGTTTATACATACACGGGCGGTCTGTATTTCTGCAGATATGCTTTGAATTCCGATTCGGCTTATGCCGCGTTGACGATGTTGGTAGTCCCCGGCGGATTGATAGCTTCGTTGCTTTGCCCCTGGCTTACCAAAAAATTCACAAAGAAATGGTCGTTTATCGGATCCCACCTGTTAGGTGCTGCGGCGATGATCCTGATGCTGTTTATGTGGGACTTCGAAAACGGTAAATTCATCGGCGGCGGCGAATTCGGCACGGCAGGTTTGGCAGTCGCCGTTGTGTGCATGATAATAGTAGGTATACCGCAAGGTATCGCCAACATTATGAGCTACGCGATGATCGGCGACACCGTAGAATACCTCGAATGGAAGAACGGCGAAAGGGCGGAAGGGATCTGCTTCTCGATGCAGACCTTCATCAGCAAGATCGGTATGGCGTTCGGCGCGTTTATCGGCGTTATGGCTTATTCCATCAGCGGAATAGATTCCAACCGCGTTGCCGAAACAAAGACCGTAGAAGGACTGAACAACCTCTGGCTGACCTTGGTGCTGTCCAGCGCGCTCAGCTTTATCGCTTGCGTGATCCCGCTGTTCTTCTATAAGATCACCGAAGACAAACAGCGTTGGTACGTAGAAGAGATCAAAAAGAGAAAGGAAGCTAACGCAGAATCCGAACTCGCAGCGGTCACTTCGGGCGATGTATCGGAAGACGCTTCCGAACCCGAAACCAAAGAATAAGATTCCTAAAAAAAGGATTCGGGAACCCAAATGCCACAGAAACAATAAACTTGCGCCCTGCGGCGCGCGGTGGAGGAGAGTATGCGAATCAGCAGAAAAGAACGAAAGGCCATAAGGCAAAGAAGGAAACTTGCCAAGGACCACATTAAGACTAAAAGAGAATATTTTGAAGGGAGAGCGCGCCTGAACAGGCATGTGTTCAAACACGGCGCGCCGCCTTCGGGTTCGGTCATTTATAACGAATATGCCGATATGTCCGCCGCGAACGGAGTGTTCGAAAACGGCAGACAGAAGGACGGTATCACCGTTTTAAGACCGATACCGGGCGGGTACGAAGATATCGGCGTAGGCGCTTACAATACGGAAACTCCCGATTTTTACTTGATCGGAATGGCAGGGCGTCCGTACGAACCGCTGTTCCCGACTGCGCAGTCCAAAAAGTATTTTGTCGATTGTATCCGTCGGACGTTGCCGCTGTATCCTCTGGAGCTGCAAAGCTATTCCGTTCTGAATAATTCCGTCTATTTCGTGTTCGCGTCGTACGACCAGACCAAAGTCAGTCTGCAACGCTTCATTTCGTTGGTCACCAGGGGCTATGCGGAATATTACAACGAATTGATGAATCATTCCGGAACCCCGTTCAGCGGCAGACCGACGATAAAAAAACTCAGCGGCGCGGAAGACGTCGCCGACAATATCACGTTGGTGGAAAGACAGCCCGCTGTACGCGGATTCGCGGCGAATTATACTTATTGTTCGACGGGAGAGGGCGAAAACGGCATAACTTCCAGGACTGCGTTCACACAAAGGTTCGGCGCCGACGGCACGAAAGCGATGAACGAGGCCTCCACCGAGGAATATCACAGACTGCATTCCATAGACCTCTCGATGAGGCTGTTTTCGTACAGATCCAACCTGACGACGGTGATAGAAGAAACGCTTATCGATTTCGGATGCTTTACCAAAAGAGCCGTTCCGAAAGACATAATGCCGAAGATCATCGCCGAAGTCAACGAACGTTCGCGCGCTCCTTTCAAAAAAATCGCCAAAAAGATGGGCGCCGGTTGGAGGGTCAAATACGATCTTTTGGTTGAAACCATCGCCGAATTGATAAAAGGCTCCAATCGCACTTTCGATTACGCATGGCGCGCGCTGTACGTTCAGAATTATCAAAAACCCCCCGTGGCGATAGACGTGGCGATACTGCTGTTCGAACAGTTGGGATATTCCATCGACCAGATTTTCAATATGATGGGATTCGCGTATTCCGCGGTCATCGGCGGTCAGGTGCAATATTATAACGACAAATTCCTGTGCTCCGTGATGAAGGATTACGCGTTGGAACACAACGTTCCCATGACCAACGTCATAGAACTGTTCGGAATCCGCAATACGTTGGAAGACCCGAACAGGGTCAGACAGGTGGCTGCGTATTTTATGCAATAACCGATTTTTCGGATACGATTCCGGTATCCGGCGCCGAACGGCGCCGGATTTTTTTGCGCCGCGGATCGTTTTAAAGGCAAAGACGGGGACGGAAGACGGATTCGGCGAGCAATTCCGCGCCTAAAATAGGCATACTTATTTATGCGCGAAAATTTTATAATAAAGCGCATTTAATAACAAAAATCTAAAATTTTAAAATTATAAAATTAAAGTAAATTAAATATTATATCTTGTATATAACGCGCGCGTATGGTAAAATGGGATATGGAAAAGTATGCCCGATTACTTTTCCGAAATGTATACTCCGAGGTATATATGAGGAAAAAAACAGTTTTAACGGTAATTGCGATCTTGGCTGTGGCGGTCATCGCCGTATTGTGCCTGTCTGCGTGCGAAGAAGAATACAACATAGACCATTTGGAAATATACGCTTCGCCCAGGACCAGCTATTTTGTCGGTGAGGAGCTTGATTACGAAGGCGCCTCCATAAAAGTTGTGTACACGAACGGAACCGATCGCATCGTACCGGTAGACGAAACGATGATTTCTTCTTTTAATTCCTCTGTCCTCGGGCCTCAATATATCAAAATTTATTACGGTAACCGCAGCGTTTCAGTCAAAGTGGAAGTAAACCGCTATGCCACGGAAAGCAGCGCTTTGGAAATTCCCTCCGCAAACTACGATCTGATACAAGGTCAGCCTCTTAACTTAAAAGACAGCTATCTGGTGATTACTTTCGCCGACGGTTCCGTACAGCGCGTGCCTCTGACTCAGTCCATGTGCACCGGATACGACGCAGGCAGGGTAGGACAGCAGGAAATAAGCGTCAGATACACTTTCGACGACGGCGAAGTCATCAACGCTTTATTCAACGTCACGGTTTCCGAACGCAGGATATCTTCCGTATCGGTGCGCACGTTGCCGACCAGGAACGTATATTATTTGGGCGACGAAGACGTTTCGCTGGCGGGCGGAGAAATTTTCGTTACATACAACAACGGTTATACCGAAACTCTTCCGATGATGACGGGCAATACGATACTCGAAGGACTTGAAATTGTTTCTTTCGATTCTTCCGCGGCTAACGTCGCGGCTCCCGTCGGATTAAGCTATTACAATTTCGCGATCAGCTATACCGTCACGATCAGCACCCGCGATATCGCCTCGTATTCGTTCGACGCGGAGGACGTTCCCGAACAGCTTGAAGGAACGGCTCTGAATCTGGGCGATATGATGTTCGCGATCACTTACACGAACGACGAAACGATCACGCTGAGGGCAAACGACGAAAACTTCGGCGATTACGTCGAAATAGTCGGCTACGATCCCGGACTTATCGGCGAACAGGGACTGATCATCAACTTCAAATACGGCGACGTGACCCTGGCGACTCCTGGACTTATCACGGTTACGGTGCGCGCCAGGACTCTGACTTCCGTCAGGGTGCCTTCTTCGGACGCTTCGGAATCCAACCCGAACCCCGTAATATATTTGGGGAACGTATACGAACTCGGATCCTTCAAATTGGAGCTTTTATACGATAACGGCGACGTCGAAACCAGGAGCCTGGCTTCTTCCGAAGTCGAAGTCTACGATTTCACCGCTTCGGGAGCCGCGGAAGGAACCGGCGAAGTCGTCGGCAGTTTCGTGTATAACGACGCCGGCGAAAGGTTATGGAAAGTCACCTATACCGTTTCCGACGCCGTCACGCAGGAATCCGCAGAATACGAATGCGAATATAACTTCGAAGTAGTGCTGCCTACCGTGGTTTCGTGGGAATTTATCGGTTATGACGCCGACGAACCTCTGATATATTTCGAATTCATAGACGGCGCGCCCGAATTTTCCAGGTTTGCCGACGGGCTTTCGATAAACCTGGTATACGATTCGGGATTGGAACTTACCAGAAACCTTTCCGAATTGAGCGGCGAAGAAACCGGCTTCGGATTCGAAGTGTCCGCAACCGGCACCACCGGCAATACGACGGCAACGTTCGTATACTATGACGTTTACGACGGCGTCAGAAAAGATCTGACGATAGAAAACGTCAGCGCTTACATCGCGCGTTCCATTTCGCGCATAGCCGTCACGAAATCGGCAGAGTTCGATTCGCTGCTGGCGCCCGAAGAACCCTTCGAAGATGCCGGTCTGATCGTGGAAGTCAGCTATGCAGATTCCGACGAACCCGTTATATTTGAACTTACCGAGGGAGCGGACGCCGGATTTTACGCGGCATTCTCCTTTGAAGCGGAGGGCTCCGTACAGCTTTCCGGCGGCGGCATTATGTTCCCCGAAGAGGACGTATATACGGTTTCCGTAAATTCCGGCGACATCACTTCGCATACCGAGATAGTTTATCCCGACGCCGGCGGCATTTCCGTGACCGTAGTCGCGCTTCCGGAATCGCTGACGGGCGTATTTGCCGACGCCGAAGGGATGGTTACGGTAGATACGGGCAGCACCTCTACCGACATAGTGATGTCGGTCGGTACAAAGATCCCCGGCAGCTATTATTTGGGAGTTCGCTATACGGGAACCGAAAACGGAGCGGCAAGAATAAAATATGTGCCTTTCTCCGACGCCAAAGTCACCGTGGAAGACGTTTCAGGAATGGGGATCGGCATCTACGAGGTATCCGTAGCGTATTCCGATAAGGACGTAAATCTTTCTTTGGATATTTATATTTCGATAGTTGCCAGAACGCCGGTAAGTATTTCCGCGCAATTCCCGCGTACAGTGTTCTATTATTATCCGAACGGCTCCTACGAATCGTTAAGCGACGATCTGGAAGACATCAAAGTGACGGTGGAATACGATAACGGCACCTTCGAAATTATCGAATATAACCCCGACAGCGGCGACAGCCGTATAAACTTTAACAACATTGCTTGGAACATAGAGGACGTTTCCAATATACAGCCGATGAGCCAGGAAGTGACGGTCACTTACGCTTCCCCGGACGGCGTGACCTTGGGAACGGTCGTTACGATATATTTGGAAGAACCGTTGCCCACGTCGATATCCTGGGCTAACGGCACGGTTATGTACGCAGTGATCGGCGGCGGAAAAGCGTTTGCTTTAAACGAGCTGTACTTATCCGATTCGAATTATGTACAGGAAACTCCGCCGAAGGCGATCCTGACCGAAAGCATCATCCTGCACTATTCTTCCGGAAACATTTCCGACGAAGTGGAACTCAGCTTGCAGGACATCGATAGCGAAGTGGGATACGATCCGTCTTCGTTCAACAAAAATTCTTTGGCGGCGCAGGGCGTCAGACTCAATTATAAGGGCTGCGTCTTTACCGTTAACGTAAAAGTCCTGGTCAGCACGGATCTGCAGAGCATCGCGCTGAACTTGGACAGGATAACCGTGATCCAGGGCGGTGACGTTGACGTTTCCGATATGGTGCTGACGCTCAGATTTTCGGACGGAGAATATCAGGTGCCTATGCGCAGGGAATATTTCGTCGACATCGACGACATTCTCAGCGACAATACCGTTCCCGGCACCGATTACAGCTTTACCGTGCAATACACTTATAACGACGTAACGCGCAGGACCTCTGTTCCGGTCACGGTATTGCAAAGGCAGCTGATCGCGATACAGTTCAAGAACGTCAAAACGGAATTCGTGGAAGGCGAAGCGTTTACTCCCGGCGATGGCAGTTATATCCTGGCGCTGTACGACAACGGCAGGCAGGATATCGTATACTTTACCGACGACGTGCCGTACTACGACGGTACCAACAGCGTGACCGAATCCAATTTCTATATCGATATCCGTCAGTTCGACAATTCCGAGATAGCTTCGGGCGAAAAGACCAAACAGCAACAGATCACCGTCGTTTATACCGATACCGTCAGCAACGTCACTAAATCCGATTCTTATATTATTTACATGCGCGACAGGCGTTATCCTACCGTGACGTTCGATCCGGCAAACGATTACGACCGCATTTATAAAGACGCCGATTCCTCTGAACAGATAGCAGCCAACGTAACGGGGTATTCTTCTTACAATACGGAAGGTCCGCCATTCAAGCTGTGGGACGGGGAAGGCGATATAGCCGATATAGCCGATCGCGAATTTAGATTATATTATGTAGGCGCGGACGGTACGCGCTACGAATCTTCGAAAGGGGAAATTCCGACTAACGCCGGCACCTACGATATCTTTGTGGAGTACAAGGGCGACGCCCTGCACAACCCGATAACCGTCGAATCGCCGCTTCCGTTGGTGATAGAAAAGCGCGAACTGAATATTACCTTCACCGATTCTTCTTACGCTCCGGCGGAAAGCCTCAGAAAAGTTTACGGCGAAGAATCCGATTCGATCTACGTTAAGATCGAGGGACTTGCCGACGGCGATTCCTACGAAAGCATTTTCGGAACGCTTAAAGGCGATTATATGCTGGTTTATCCCGAAAATTATGGGGGAGCCCTTGCCATATTCGATATAGTTTATTCGTACGGCGGATCCGTAATCGAAATGACGGACAGGACCGCCGCGGGCAATTATATGTTAGGTCTGAACGCCGGCGCTTCGGCGGCGTCCACGAATTACGAGATCGTATGCGACCCCGTTCAATATGTGGTCGCAAAAAGACCGGTTCGGGTCACCGCGCCTTCGGTGGAATTGGTATACGGCTCCTCCGTGCCCGTTCTGTCCTATATCGTAGAGCCCGATCCCGGCGACGAAGCCAGGGGACTTTTATCGGGCGACAACCTCAGCGGCTCGCTCAGCAGGGAATCGGGTTACGACGCGGGAGTTTACAAAATAAATATAGGAACGCTTTCCAATTCCAACTATGATATAGATTTCTATAAAAACGACCCCCAAAACGCGCCTACCGTTACGATCCAAAAGCGCAGCGTGTATATCAGACTCAACAGCGATACGGCGACTTACGGATCCGACTATACCGTTTCGGAGCCGCAGGCAGAATATTTTTCCGACGCCGCTTTGCAGAACACCGAAAACATCTTCGCGTCCAGAGATACCGCCAACGGCGAGACCGCGGAAGACATTTTGGGACTGCTGACTATCTCGTACGAGTTCAATGGCGAAACGATAGCGGCTCCGTGGAAAAACGGAGTAGGCGATTACAGCATCAAAGGCACGTTCATGAACGTCCCGGACGCAGCGAAAAACTATAGCGTCAAATTCACCACTTCGGGCACGTTGACGGTTATGAAGAGATCGGTTTCAGTGACCGTGGAAGGAATGGTTGCCGAATACGGCGATTTGTCCGTTTCCGATGTGAACTCTTTGGAAATTTCCTATATCGCCGCAGGAGTGTCCGGTAACACCGGATTGCTGCCGGACGACGAATTAGGACTTAAATTCCGCGTCAATATCGGCGACGTCGATTCGTTGGTGGTAGGAAATTACGTCATCACGGTATCTTCGTGGGACAATCCCGACTACCAGGTCTCCGTGGAAGTGGCGAATCTGAGTATAATCGAAAAGGATCTTACCGTATCCGTTCCCGAACAATACCTTACCAAGGTATACGACGGGCGTCTGCCGTCGGTATCTGCCGACTGCGTTGAATTATTCGACGAAGGCGAAACTTATTCCGACGAAACGTTGCTGCGCGAAGCGCGCGACGGTCTGAATATCGCCTTTATAGGAGTTTCGGATAACGTGGGAAGCTATGCGCTGTCTGTTTCGTCGAAGGATTCGAACTTCACGTTCGAATTGTCCGGAGCATTGAATTACGTCATTACCTCGTTGTCGATAAATATAACCGCAGACGACTATTATTACACGGCAGGCGACGTTACGATGCCGCTGAAGGACGCGGAACTGATCTATTCGGGTACGACTTACAGGTTGTCCGCGCGTATTCCGGAAGACGAAGACGGCGACGGCGACGGATTGCAAAAACAATACGATTCCAACGGCAACGCGGTAACCGACAACGACAACAATTATATTTACGATACCGTAACGGTCACGGTAAGCATTTCCTCGGCAACGAACGCCGCAGCGTATACCGTGACCGCGACGGCATTCAACAACGCGAATTATACGTTGGTTTCTGCGGAATCGCTGTCGTTTGAAATAAAGAAAAAAGAGATATTGGTATATTTGGATCTGTCCGAAGCCACCGGCGACGATCCGTATACCGTGATCCGTGAATACAGCGGTGAAATTCAACAGTTTATACAGGGCGAACTCGCCGACGACGGAACGGTGATCTTAGGGGATTTCGCGTTGTCCGATACCGGCGTCTCCAACGTGCAGTTGGGATTTATGCTGAACGGCAACGATGTGGATGAACTGCTTGACGTAGTGTACAGCAGTATCGACAATCAGCCGTTTGTATACGATATCGTAGTCAAGGAAGCAAGCAATCCCGGAAACAATTACGAACTGAAGATGGCGGAGGATTATAAATTCATTCTTAGACCGCGCACCATTCAGCTTAGCATTTTCGACACCGCTTTGTCCAAAAATTACGACGGTCAGTCACCTCCGGCTTCGCTGGGCGAAAGCCAATTCGACGTAGTGTTCTCCTCGTCCGATCCGAACGCGGGCAACCTTGCCGGGTTCGTAAAGAGCATGGTGAAATTCACTTATACCAGGAACGACAAGGACTTCCGTCAGAATTCGTCGGTGGGCACATATTCCGTCGGAGTCACCACTCAGAACACGAACTATGCGGTATCTTTGATACAACCTTATCAATATTCGATAAACGGAGTCGATTACGGCTACTATCTTGCCGACGCGTACCCCGAAAAACAATACGACGGGGCAGGTATCGAATTCAACAGGAACGATTTGATATTGCCGATACCGCCCACTCAGAGTCAGCCCTCCATACGCACGTTCGCATACGACGAAATAATGAAGGACAACGAAAACATATTCGTCGAATTGATGACGGATGCGGAAAGCGATCTTGCCGACTTGCTGCGTGACTACTCCGAAGTCAATCTGTCTACGGGAATCAGCCTGGGGGCGATCGCGGATAACGCGCGCAAAGTGCTGACGGATTTGTCCGAGCTTAGCAACCGGTTTAACGTAACATTCAATCCGGGCGCCGGTTTCCTGAGTTACGGGGAACAATTGTTGGAGATTCTGGGACTGCTGACCGGCTATGTTACGGACATAGCGACGTATGCTGACGCGGGCAATCAAGGCGAGACCGCGACTTCGATAAACGTTGCGAACGAAGCCATAACTCAATTGGTATCTATTTTCGACAAGGAAAACAGCTATATAATCTTCGTGCTCGGCGAACTGGGCATCTCGGAAATCAGAAATACCGGTACATACCGTTTGGTCACTTTCGCAAACGATTACAACCGCAATCTGACCGATCGTCAGAAGTATTATGAAGTAGAGATCACCGCGAAACGTCTGGAGATTCATATCGGTACCGACGAAAATTACAGCGGTTTCGTGACCACCGAAGACGGCAACGTTTACGTCAGCTACGGCGACGTCGATGCCGACGCATCCACTACGCCGTTCATTCCTTATCGGATTTACGATCCCGAAAACGGCGTATATCTGCTGCGCTCCATAGACTACAACGAGTACAACTATAAGGAGAAAGATCTGTCGTATTACTTCTATTATCCCGGTCAGGAAGACAGTTCATATTCCTCCGCCTGGATATATATTTACGGCAATCTGGAAAAGAGCACCGGATACGGTATGAACTCTTATCAGATCCTCAGAGGCAGTGTTAACGTATACGCCGATTCCAACCGTTCCGAGAAGAGCCTGAACTATCAATTGGTCAACGGCAGCGCGGGCGAATTCGGCTCCTATATCGTATCCAAACGCGAAATAACATTGAAATTCGGATCGCCCATCAGCACCGGGATAAAATACGGGCAAAGGCTGGTAAAGGACAGCATAGCCGAGTTCGCAGCGGAAACTTATACGCGTACGCGTTGGAGCGATTTTCTGGTCCTTACCGGAACGGACTTGCCTTACGGCGAAAAAATATCCGATTTCAACTTCAGCGACATCAGCTATACCTGCCTGATCAACGGTGTAAACGTGCTGAATGCGCAGACCACCGCCGCGGGACAATTTGTCTTGAAAGCGATTTTGCCCGCTTCCGCCGCGCCTAATTACGTCATTACGATAGAAGACGGCTCGTTTATCGTCGACAAAGCCGTTTTGACGATGGGTTATACCGTTTCCGGCGCCAACGAGATCGTAAAAACTTACGGCGACCTATTGGATCACAATTGGCTGATCAGCAATATTCGGTATTTGGGCTTTATCGGAAACGACAATGCCAACAACGTTATAGGACATTTGGTGGACAGCGACGGAAAGCCCATTCCAAATGTCACCGACAGAGTGCTTGCTTCGATCGAATGGACGAGGGAATGGAAGGATAAAAACACTGACGAACCCCTCACTACCACGGATCCCGGTGCGGCAAACTGCCCCGTAGGCGAATACGTTCTAAGTCTGAAAAATTCGTTTACGTCGGACAAAATACTTTGCACCTATACGTTCGACAATTACGTTCTGGAAATGCCCGAAAACGGATATAACGTGAAGGTAAACGCAAGGGGACTTGTATTGTCTGCCAAATCCTATTCCGACGGAAGCGCCGTAGGCACATATTACACGGGACAGTTATTGGAAGGCATCGTGTTTGCCTACAGCGGATTCATCACCGGAGAGAACGAAAATTCTTTGGGATTGCCCGCAGCGGCATACGACAGGGATTACTGCAGTAACTTGAACGTCGGAACGGCGACCTTAGGCGAAGACTTCGTTACAAACTTCGACGAGATAAAAAGCAAGCTGGCAAACTACTCGTTGACCTTCAGCGGACGGGCGTCGGTGTCGCCGATACCGATAGAGGTTTATATCGCTAAAAATAACGGGCTGAGCGCGCTGTATTGGTACGATGCCGAAAACTTGAAGAAAATGAATACGTTCGGACCGTATACGGTAGGGTATCAATATACGGTCGTAGAAGACAATTCCTTCAAATACGCTAAGTTGGTAGAAGGTTCAATGGGTATCGAATCGGGAGTCTACGGCGTGGAAGATTTCTGTTTCTCCGTGCCTGCGGAATACGTTGGCGAATTGGAAAAATTCGGTATCTACGCCGAAGACATCGACGTTGCGAATCTGGTATCCGGAATAGAAAAATACGCCGCGAACGATTTCAGGATAGACGTTTCGACTTCGCCCGAAGGCGACGTTTTGTCCGGCAGCGAACCGCTGAATTACACCGATTTGTACAAACACTCTCTGGAAGTCGTCAAAGATACCTTTATAAAGGACGGAGAATACTATACCACCTACAGATTACAGGGAATGAACTTCGGCACAAGCAACTATACGTTCTCGTATAAGACTTTCGACGTCAGAATGGTAATAGCGGTGGACGCCGTAATTGCGACCATCAGCGAATACGTCGATCTGTTGGAATCGGATATATCGAAATATATAGATGTTAACGGCAAGGTCAGCGACGAAATGCGCAAGATCATCAACTTCTCCGCATTCAGCATCTATTCGATGCTTGAAGGCGGAAACCTGGTCGTTTACGACAATCCCGCATACGAAAACACCGCGCTGGCGGATAACATAATAATCGATATCGCCGACGCCGACCTGACTAAAAAGGATATCACATATCTGCTGAAGCTGTATTATTACATCAGCGGTAAAGTGGACGACGCGCTTGTCGGTTCCATAACCCATTACACCAACACGTTCTATTATTCCGAAGCTGATGTCGATGAGTTTGTTGTATCCGACGAAAGAACGTTGGAATACAGCTCCGAAAGTTCATACTCGATTCTGCCGGTGCGCTTCTTCGGCACGAAAACCGAACCCCACGATATGCCGGTATTCAAGCAGAACGGCTCGGGTTCGACGCTGGATTACGACGTAAGTATCAGCACCGAAACGAATAAGGTTTATTATACTGCGGAAACGGCGTACGATATCGGACATTTCGAATTCCGTGCGCTGCTGCCCGACGGCATAAACAACGCGGAAATCAGAATTATGGTAAACGGGAGCACTTTTGCCGACGAAAACGCGCTGTATATCAAATTCGACGAAGGCTGCTATAACAAATTCTATCTGGTTTACGTCACGGCAACAGACACCCAGGTAATAGAATATCCCCTGAATTACGGATATATATTCGACGGCAGGATGCACAGCGTGGAATTCGAACTGCAGAAATCGAAGAATCCTTTGACGGGGAAATATTTCACGTTCGTAGCCAAAATAGACGGCAAGTCGGGCGCGTTGGTAAATCTCGCCGAAGCTTTCCCCGCGATATCCGAAAAAGTTGAAGTCGGCACGGCAGGTTCGTTGTTTAACGAAAGTAACGGTATGGCAGGATTATCGGTGTGCGCAGCCGACTTCGTGTTGCAAAACGTCGAATTGACAAAGAAAGGACGCTATGACAATTTCGGTATAATTTCCACTATAAAGGGAGATTCCGATACCGTTATTGTAGCTTCTCTGCCCAACGACGCGGCTACGGATTACGCCGATTTCTCGTCCGCTACCTTGCACGAATTGTTCGGATTGAAGTTCGCGGACGACGGCGCAGGCAACATTATAGCTCCTGCAGGATACAGCTATGTGTTCTATATCGACGGAGTAACATTCGATGCCGGAAAGAACGTGTCGTTGGCTGGCGGAAAGCATAAGCTGGAAGTCGCGATTTACAAAGATGGCGTTCTCGCGGACGCGGACGAACTGATAATTCAGGTGGTATCGATGATGTCGGAAGGCAGCATCGGCATAATAGAATATAACGACGCAGGCGATATAGTCAGCGAGGACGAATCCGAAGCGCAGTTCACGGGCATCAGAGAGTTGGACTTTGCCGAATACGAGGCCAACCGCGTCGGAGGTTCTTTGGTCATTGCTTCGCATACCGGGAATGCGCAATCGATAATATCCTATACCGCCGAATCCAGAATCAGCTATATGTCGGCTTCGTTTACCGCCGAACCCGCCGCTGTCAGAACGGGAACAACCTCCATATCTTATCCGGCGTACGAGGAAACCGATTTAAATCTTTGCGAGGCTCTGGTCAGAATAGAATTGTTCGAGGTGGCATATAATACCGGTTTGAAACAGGTAAACTTCGTGTTGCTGTATCTTCAGAGCAACGCGGCTTCGACGCTGTCGAGATTGAGCTATACCGTAGTTCCCGCACTGGAGACAGTCAACGAAATATACGACGAAAGCACCGGTTCCACAAGGACGGAGAGCTATAGATATCAACTTCGTTATTTTAATGAAGCAGATTTGGATCTCAGCTTTAGCGGCAGCGAC
The DNA here is from genome assembly GCA_944371785.1 of uncultured Clostridia bacterium. GTDB lineage: Bacteria > Bacillota > Clostridia > Christensenellales > DTU072 > Stercoripulliclostridium_A. The sequence goes on from CALVXZ010000034.1 coordinate 14,639, forward strand.
AGACCCATATACACCGTAGAAGCGTTTGTCGACAAACAACCCTCCGACAATTTCGGAACGGGCAATATGGTGATTCAATTCACCGCAAAAACCGACGCAGGATATTATTCGTGTATGGGAGAATTGGCACCTTCGTTCGGGGAGGTTTACGGAATCGATTCCGTCGCCGTCGCAAGATTGGGCCTGCCCATAGAAGGCGTAGACAACAATACCACGGTGACAAATATCGTTGCAAATTCCGATATCGGGGCGCAAATGACCTTGTACGATATCAGATTCGGTAACGGAATATCCGTTAAAGAGACCGAATACGCGCACTATCCCGTAGAAGTCGGCGACGAAATCTTTGACAATTACTATTATCTTAGCGATAACGGATATTCGCCGACAGCAT